>CAZLTV010000010.1:0-50448 GCA_964562545.1 uncultured Mycobacterium sp.
GACTCAGAAACGATCACGCGCTGATTCCTGCTTGAGTGGCGTGTCGAGGTCGGTGAGCCGCCCCGACGGTCTGCCACCGCGCACCGGGTGCGGGGGGTTGGCGACCAGCAAGTCGCGGGGGCGGTTTGTGAACAATCACTCATCTTGAAGATGAAGGCACCACCGCAGGCGTAGGACGTGGTGGCGAGTGGACGTCTGTCGGCGTTCAACTCGGCGCACCAGGACGGCAGGCGCTCGCGCGCGTCGGGTGCGTTGGGGGTGCTGCAGTCCGGTCCGAAATGCCGGTACAGGCGCAACATGTGTTCGCGCCAGTCCAGGATTTGCCGGACGAGCCCTCAATGGCAGTCAACGGGACTTTGGCGTCACGGTGAGTGGGTTGGGCGGCCGTCACCGAATCGAGCCGCGGGCCGCTGTCGACGCGCGACGATTCGGTGGTCGATGAGGCGGTTGGGATTTGGGAGGGTGCCTGAGGTAGGCTTTCGACCGCCTACCGGCGATCCCGGAGGCACCACGGGCTGTGGCGCAGCTTGGTAGCGCACTTGACTGGGGGTCAAGTGGTCGCAGGTTCAAATCCTGTCAGCCCGACCGAGAGAAATGGGTCCTGATCTGCGAGAATAAGGATTCTCGACCGGATTCGTCGCGTGGCGGGTCGATCACTCTGGGACCCAACGGCTGCCGACGGCGAGCTCACCGGACTCATTCAGGGGAGGTTCGGCCGGTTCGACTGCACGTCATGCACGCTATGCACGCTATGCACGCTATGCGCGCTATGCGCGCCCATGCGCGTTACGCGGCTCAGCGGAGGGCGCTGTCTTCGTCCTGTAGTTGACCGCCGGTCAAGTGGGGTAGACGCAGGCCTGTCGGCTTATCGTGCGTGGGTCAGGAACCATTCCTGAGGTTGTCCAGCATCTGGGGCTCGGCGTGCTTCACGAAGCCGCTGGAGAACGACTCCCGGGTCGTGCGCAGTATGGGCGCAAGCGGTCAGTTCCCGCCGAGCGCCCGATGCGCCAGAGCTGCTGCCGCAGGACTGACGATGTCCCGTCGCGCCCGGGCGACGGGCTGATCGGTCACGTTGATCAGGACATCGTGGACGGGGAGTTGGCGCACCGAGTATTCCGAAATCGACCGGCCGTCGGAGTAGCGCCAGCCGAGTTCGGCCACCAACGTCGCGATTTTTTCGCACGGCAGTATGGAGTCAACCGAAGCCACTGCAAATGCCAAGACAAGGAGAGTGGCCTGCGCCTCGAACTTCTCGTCGGACTTGGGAATCAACCGACCGGCCAGATGCTCCCACAGTCTTCCGGCGTCACGTTGGGCAGCCACACCTGCCTTGGTCAGCAGCAGCATGCCCTTGTGCTTGCGCAGCAGTCCCAGCGCTTGCATGCCTTCGCGGAACCGCAGCAACGGGTAGCATTGGACCTCGCGGTTATGCTTGCCGATCCAATCATTCATTGTCGGAACGACTTTGGTGGCAGCCTCCACATCGGCCGGTTTGAGGTACCCGGCGGCCGTCAATGGAATGCCGCTGTCTTTGGCGCGGTCCAAAAACCACTGGTAGGCGCCCAGGTTGGCCCCAACAGTGGCAGTGTCCAGCGGTCGTGAATCGGCCAGCGTGAGCGCTGCTGTCCTCAGGTCGTCGCCGTAGGGGGTGTACGTGAACCGATGAACCAGGTCGACCAGGCGTACGTCGATGCCTGCCTCGTGTAGCACGAAGTATGTGTCGCCGAGCCCTGTGTTGATCCGTTCCAGCTCGAAGAGCGCGGGGTCGGGGAGCACCCTGGCGAGGCTGTCGGCGTCGACAAGGTGCCCGCCGTCCTCCGGTGGGGCAGCGCGCTCACCGTCGACGACGACCGCTGCAGGACAGTCGGTCTGCGCAGGAAGCACATCTTCGAGGCGAAGCGTCAATTCCCAGTTGTCGCCGTAGTCGTAGAGATAGCGCAGGACGTCGCCGGGCTTTCCGAGGGTTTCGTCGAGTCGAGTCTCGACGGCGGGCAAACCCTCGGCGTCCTCGGGCCACTCTTTGTTGTCCACGTCGTGGGCGCAGAGGAACAGTTGGCTGTGGTGGTCGAAAGCGCCGCCGCCGAGTGAGAAGCGATGCAGGTGCGAGTCGGTCCAGTCGAACGCCACCTGCAGGACCTGATGCAGCATGTCCAGCGTGAGGTTCGAGCGCAGGTCCAGCCGGCGCCAAATCGTCGGATCGCTGCCGTCGAGATGCACCCGGACCCGGTAGACGACGACATCACGCCGTTGCGCGTGACGCAGATCCGGGCGCGAGTCCGGTTCCGGTACCAGCCGCAGGTACGGGCGAGCGCTCATGGGCCCACCTTATGGTGTCGGTATGCCGTTGTCGGAGAGGTCGCTGCTGGAGGCAGCCGGTGACCGGAGCTTTACCCGCGGTGAAGACTACGTCCGATACGTCCGCGGTCTCCGGATCACTGAAGAGAAGGCGTATGCCTCGGTGCAGGCCAAGCGGGTCTACACCGTGGAGCTGGACTGGTCCGGTCCGCAACCCGATGGATCCTGCACGTGTCCGCACTATGCCGAAGGCAACTTCTGCAAGCACCTGGTGGCGGTCGGGCTCGCGGTGATCGACAGCGGCGCCATCGACGACGTCACTCAAGCGGCATCGACGCTGGAAGCGACCGTGCAGGCGATGGACATCTACGAGCTTCGCGAACTCGTCATGACGCTCGCTCATCGCGACGGCGAAGTGCGCAGGATGCTGGAGGTTCGCGCCACGGCCGCATCCGGTGAAAACACGACCGCGAAAGCCGAATTCGAGGCCTATGTGCGAAACTCTCTGGAGTTTCGCGGATTCGTCGACTATCGCGAGTCCTACGCGGTCGCGCAGGAGGCCAGTGACGTACTCGACGAGCTTGAGAACCATCTGAACTCAGGGGCCGCCGAAATCGTGCGACCGGCCTTGCTGCGGGCGTTGACCCTGCTGCGCGCGATCACCGAGCAGGCTGACGACTCGTCGGGGGCGATCGGCGGTGAATGCGAGCGGGCTGCTGAACTATATGCGCAAGCGTGTCGGCTCGGTGAGCCCGACCCGGCTGAACTTGCCGGGTGGTTGGCGAGTTTCCGCGCCACCTCTCCGGGATGGCCGACGCTGGTGCTCACAGATTTCGTCGATGTGTTCGATGACCAAGCGCTCGCAACCTACCGTGCGGCGGTCGCGGACTTGGACCGTCAGAACGCAGGCCGCGACCACTGGAGCCGGTTTGAGGTTGATGCCATGTTGCTCGAACTTGCCGATCACGACGGCGACGTCGACCGGGCCGTCGCCCTGTTGAACGAACGAGAGCACCCGCAGTATGGGGCGATCATCGCTCGCTTGCGGGAGGCTGGACGCGACGACGAGGTGGTGAATTGGATCGATCGAGCGGTCCTCGAAGGCAGAGTCAGCGGCCAAGGCGGCGGTAATGCGTATTGGCTGAGCCCATCTGCCGTCGCCGAAACGTATCGGGAAATCGGCCGCATGGACGATGCGATCGGTGTTCTGCGTGGCGATTTCGTCCGCCAGCCCGGGGTCCGCGCGTATCGGGCGTTGCTGGACTTCGCCGCCACCATCGACCGCGCCGATACCGAACGCGACTGGGCGTTTAGCCACGCGCGAGAATTGGCCGGTGGCCCCAACGCGGGGTCGGTACTGGTTCAGCTCTCACTGAGCGAGGGAGCCGTGGAGGCTGCCTGGGAGGCGGCCGACCGCTATGGCGCCGGCTGGGCGTGGCGGGAACTCGCTACCCGCGGGGCGGAAGTTCGGCCGGTAGCCGCTGCGGACCTGTACCGGCCGCAGCTTGAGAACGACCTGCAGCACCCCAACACCAGGCTCTACCCGGGCATTGCCGCGACGCTGGCAACGATGGCCGAGCTGTATGAAAGGGGCGGCCGCAGCTCTGATTTCGCGTCGTACATCGCCAAGATTCGGCACGACTACGGCCGGCGCCCCTCGCTGATGAAGGCGCTGCAAGCCAGGGGACTCTGAGCTGGCGTCACCTGTGTCGGCGCATCGCCAATCCGGGACAGCACGTCTTATTGGTGCGCTTTCGCGTGCCGGACTCTGGTGGACACTAGAGGCTCAGTACGACGCGCGACCCGTCTGGGCGCTTCACCGCGACCTCAAGCTCGCCGCCTGTAGCTTCGACGTACCTGCGGAGGGTATCGACGCGGCTGGTGCCCAGATTGCCGTGCTCCATTTGCGAAACGCGGTTCTGTCCGACACCGATTGCTGCTGCCAGGGAGGTCTGGGTGTAGCCGGCGTCTTCGCGCAGCTCGCGGAGACGGTACTGCGTAACCTCGCGATCCATCTCCTCCTTGATCGCGTCGATGCGGGCACGGTTGCCCGGACGGCGACGGCGAAGATCATCGAGCGTGGTCATCGTTTCTTCCCCTTTCTTGTCTTCGGCTTGGTGGCTGCGGCCGCCTGCTTCATCTTCTGTTGGTGTTCGGTGAACAGGCGGTCGGCGATGGGAACGTTCGCCGCGTACCACTTCGTCCAGTTCCCCGCTTTGTCTCCGGCGACGAGCATGATCGCTCGGGACTGGATGTCGAAGGCGAAGAGCACCCGGATGTGGGCTCCGCACTTGGTGGGGCGAGGTCGGAGTTCCTTCATGTTCGGGTGCGCCGATCCTTCGAGGGTGTCCACGAATGGCCGGCGCGTCACCGGTCCGTATTCCTCTAACTGCTCCGGCGCCGCGATCAGGTGGTCGTACTCCTCGTCGTCGAGGCTGTCGATCCATGTTTCGATGAGGGTTAGATCAACCTCCCACTTCCGCACGTCGGCGATTCTATCAGCTAGAACTGATATCAGCTAGGAATGATTCCCGCACTCTGCGGGACGCGGTTGCGGGGACCAGCTTGGGACCCCACGTCATGCGCGATACTGAACGACCTGCGCGTCAGTGAACGTCACGCCTCGCGTCTTGGCGCGGGAAACCGCCGACGACCTGGGTGTGTGCGCTACCGCTACTTCCCGGGGGTCAAGTGGTCGCAGGTTCAAATCCTGTCAGCCCGACCGACTGTCAGCCCGACCATCGAAAACCAGCTCTGACCAGCCTCGGAGCGGGTTTAGAGATCTTCAAGATCGGCCCAGAATGCGCGACGTGCGAGTAGCCTCACCAGACGGAAGTCGAAGGGCAGCAGAAGTTTCGCCGATCCACTCGACGTGATTCGCAGCGACGGCTGCGATCATCGCGTCGTCGTAGGGTGCGTGCTCGGGTAGGCGGCGAGGATGCGGGCGGCGGGCAGGTGCAATGCGAGTGTGCGGCCGGCAAAGATGCGCAACACTTTGTCCTCGAGTCAGCGGCGTAGATGTTCACCCTGGGCCGGGTCGTTGCGTTCCTTGGTGATCACGCCGCGCTCGATCTCGGCCACCGTTGTTGCCGTCACGAACTGTTCGGATGCCGGTACCGAGTCTACCCACGCAATGCCGCCTTGGTCCCCTCGGGAAGGTTGCGGATCAAGATCTGCTCCATAGACACCTCCGACATCACGCCGACGATATCAGTCAAACTCCGATCGGGATGCTGAGCGAAGTCACCCCCCAACCTCATCCGGTGACGACGATTCCGCGCGGGTAACCGGCTTTGCATCGCCTGGCTACTGCGTCTGAAAGGCCCTCTCCGCGAGTCGGTTCGAGGCAGGAGCTCGTCTAGGGCGTTGGCGACACGATGGGGGGTTCGGGTGGCAGCTGCCCCGGCGGCAGATCGATGACCGACTGCATGAGGTAACAGTCGCCGGTGATGTTGAGGGTGGCGTTGTTGATCTGGCCGAGGTCGAACTCGTAGCCGTTGCCCTGGAGGTTGTAGTCGCGCTTGGACTGCTCGTCGAACAGCGACGACTCCTCGGTGGCACCGAACTTCGCCGCTTCGTCACGGACGATGTCGCCGGCTGTGCCGAACTCTTGGGCGTCGAATGTTCTGCCGAAGATCACCGGATCGGACAATGGCCGGCGGGCGATGTCGCCGGTGAGCTTCTCGCACGGCAGCCCGGCGCGTTTGGCCGCCAGGCCGTGCGGATCGTCGGAAAACTGCCACGTCTGTCCGGGGACCGCGGCGACGATACGGTCGGCAATCGTCGCTGCCGCGCCGTTGATGCGCTTTCGGGCCTCCTCGTAGGAGCCTTCGGGACGCATACTGTCGATCAGCTCGACGGCCTCATCGCCTGTGACTGTTGTGGATTCGTAGGGATTCTCGGACAAGGAGCAACCACCAATCAGGACTGAGCCACATATCAGAAGCGCGGCAGGGTAGCGCCGCATGGCGGCGCGGGCGGGCCGGATCACCATGTTCGCGGCGTCTCCTTCACTGTGAGGTCTGGCCGGTCGAGCAGGATTGCCGCCAGGTTATAGCCAGACATTCGTTCCCCGGCGTTGCGCCCGTAATCCGAGTGTCCGGAAGCTCCGGTCTTGGATTCGTACCCGGGAATGGGTGTGTTGCCCGCGTCTGTCTCGAGGTGCTCGAAGCGGAACCGCAGCGAGCCGTCCCCGCTGTCGATGACGTCGTTGGGGTTGGCCCCCCAGCCGTGCAGAGGTGCGAGGTCGGCGATGTAGTTGATCTTGTCGTCGGAGGTGGCCATGACGAAGAAGTTGTCGTCGGTCATGCCGAGGTCGGCGGTGGTCACGGCCTGGAAGCCGGGGGAGCCGTAGAGCACCGCGTTGTCGACGTACTCGCTGGCGCCGTCACCGAGGGCGATGCCGGAGGTCAACGAACCATAGGAATGACCGAACAGGGCCGTGGTCTGGCCCGGGTTGTGCGAGGCGGAATCGAGTGCGTTGAGAAATGACGTCAACTTCGGCGCCCCGGCTTGGGCGAGGTCGTCGTCGAGGACGGAGGTCTGGCCCAGGTTGGCAGGTGGCTGGTATCCGACCCAGGCCACCGTCGCGATGTTCTGACTCGACCCCACCTGGTCGGCGATATCGATTGCTTCGTTGCGCAGTTCGGCGGCTTCGCCGGTCATGCCCGCGATGGTGCCGCGGGTGGTGCCCCCGACTCCGGGAACGGTGACCGAAACATGGTCGGCGGTGAACGGATCGCCGACCGATGTGGCTGCCGGAATCATCTGTGAGGGGTCGTCTGGCTTCTCCAGGTACACCAGGCGGGAATCGGGCACATTCAACGCTTCCCGGATCGCGGCGATGTCGGCAAGCCGGTCGGTCTTGACCTGCCCGTCGGGGAGCTGTTGGTACTCCTCGAGCATCTGTTGGAGCAGCTCTCGGTTGGCTTGGTCGATCTGATCGATATCCCCCGAGGACATATCCGTCTTCTGGACGTCGTCTGGGGACTCTTCGGGGTGCTCGTCGCCATCGCTGTCGGCACCTGAGTGGTCCTGGCCGGAGCCGAGCGCATCGTACTCACTGGTGATCGTGACGATGTCCTGGGCGACAGCGCCGAGGTCCGCATGGGTAGCGCTGACGATTTCGTGCAGCCGGCTCAGGCCTGTGCTGGCGATCTTGGTCAGGTGTGCCTCCTGAAAGTCGCCGGGCGGCACGGCGGCTGCGGCATCGCTGACCCATTGCCGCAGCGCCTCCAAGTTCTGACGTCCCACACTGACCAGCTCCGCGGATCGGTCCACGCTGCGGCCGAGGCGGTGATCGAGATCGGCCAAGCCGTCGACGACCGCTCGGTGACCGTCGTTTTTGATCTGGTAGGCGTTCGCCGCGCCACCCGACCACACCGGATGCGGAACCGCTGCGGCGACCTCGGCGCCCAACCGTCGCAGTGTGGGGCTGGCATCGAACTGTGCACCCGTCGCCGGGGCTCCCTCGCCGAAGGTCCGGCGCGCATCGGTCCAGACCGCGTAGAACGCGTCGATCGCGTTCACCGGTCAGCCGCCCCCGCCATGCCTCTCAGTATCACCCAGGTTGTCCGGGTGTCGGGGCCACCAATTCGGCGCGAGGCACGGACAGGTCGCGGCCTCGCGATTCCTGAAGGCTAGGGGAGCGCGGGAACCTCGGCCGCCAGATACGGCGCGATGTTGCGCCAGGCCCGATCGATGTATTCCTGCTTTTCACCGACCGGGGCGACGTAATGCAGCGCCGCGACGGCTTCGTCGTCGCCACAGAGCCGTGCGATCAGCCAGGCCGCGAGATAGTGCGACGCCAAACAGCCGCCCGCGGTCGCGATATTGCCCCGGGCGAAGAATGGCTGGTTCAGCACCTCAACGCCGGCTGCGACCACCCAGGGTTTGGTGGTCAGGTCGGTGCAGGCAGGCACATCGCGCAGCAAGCCCAGCGTGGCCAGCACCAGCGCCCCGGAGCATTGCGCGGCGATGAGCTGACGCTGCGGGTCGAGCCCGCGCAACACATCCATGATCGCCGGGGTCTCGACGACCTCGCGGGTGGCGATGCCGCTGCCGACGATGACGGCGTCGGCCGCCACTGCGTCCTCCAGGCTGGACATCTGCGCGATGGTGACACCGTTCATCGAGGTCACTTGCGGTGCCGGGGTGGCTAGCGTGACCCGCCAGTTGTCCTTCTCGACGCGGTTGAGCATCCCGAGTGCGATCAACGAGTCGAGTTCGTTGAAGCCCTCGAAAGTCACGATGGCGATGTGCATGACGGTGTTTCCCTTCTCCGGTGACTTCACCGTAGAAGCCCATATGCATGACGGTCCAAAAATTGTCATGCATACAATCGGGGGGGTGCCGACCGCCCGGTATAAACGCATCGTCGACGCGCTGGCCGCCGACATTCGGGCCGGCCGGCTCGGGGCAGGCGCTCGGCTACCCACCCATCGTCGCCTCGCCGCGCAGGAGGGCGTCGCCGTCGTCACTGCCTCGCGCGTCTACGCCGAACTCGAAGCGATGGGTTTGGTCAGCAGCGAACGGGGCCGCGGGACGTTCGTCCGTGACCTCGCCCTCCCTCCGGGACACGGCATCGACCAGCACGCCGTTGCCGCAGACACCATCGACCTGAACTTCAACTACCCTGTCCTCCCTGGCCAAACCGAACTCCTTCGTCGGGCGCTGCGTGAGCTGGCCGGCTCCGGTGACCTCGAGTCGCTTCTGCGCTACCAACCCCACGGCGGGCGAGAACGCGACCGCGCCGCAGTGGCCGAGCATCTCCTGACCCGTGGACTCGACATCACTCCAGACCGCGTCGCCGTGGTCAACGGCGCCCAGCACGGGCTGACCGTCGCCGCCCTGGCCCTGTTGCAGCCGGGCGACGTGGTCGCCGCCGATGCCCTGACCTACCCGGGATTCAAGGTGCTCGCCGAGGCGCTACATCTCGAATTAGCGCCCATACCAACAACTCCGGCCGGCCCGGACCTGGATGCACTGGAAAGCTTGTGCCGGCGCCGGCGGGTGCGCGCCGTGTACGCCATGCCCACGCTGCACAACCCGCTGGGCTGGGTCATGGACGACGACACCCGCCGACAGCTGATAGCCGTCGCGCACCGACACGGGCTACTGATCATCGAAGACGCCTCCTACGCCTACCTCGTCGACCAACCGCCTCCGCCGCTGGCCGCCACCGCCCCCGATATCACCCTGTATGTCTCCGGGCTTTCCAAGAACGTCGCCACCGGACTGCGGGTCGGGTTCGTCGCCGCACCGCAGGCGCATATCCCCGCAATCGAACGAGCGATCCGCGCGACCACCTGGAACACCCCAGCCCTCACCGCGGCGATCGCCGCGCGCTGGCTCGACGATGGCACGGTCGCCCAGCTCGAAGCCGACAAACGCGCCGACGCCACGCTCCGGCAGGCGATCGCCCGCGAGGCATTGAAACCCCTTGAACACCTGACGCATCCATCGTCCTACTTCACCTGGTTACCGCTACCCGAGGACGCCCGCGCAGACCGAATCGCTGCCACCCTGGCGACTCACCAGATCTCCGTCTCCACCGCCGAGCCCTTCGCGATCATCGCCAACCCACCGCAGGCCCTCCGCCTGGCGCTGGGCTCGGTCGACCTGGACTCCCTCGCCGACGCACTCACCACCGTCCGATCGACGATCGAAGACGACGCGCGTCGCTGACCGTGCATCCCCGCACTCAGTCCAGATCGTTGGTGAGCAGCACCTTGAGCGCACCGGTGTCCGCGGCGTTGGAGAACACGTCGTAGGCCTTCTCGAACTCCGACATCCCGAAGCGATGCGTGATCAGCGGTGAGGTGTCGATCTGGCGGCTGGCTACCAGCTTGATCAGCGTCGGGGTGGACCGCGTGTCGACCAGACCAGTGGTCAGGGTCAGGTTTTTGATCCAGATGTCCTCCAGATGCAACATCACGGGCTCGCCGTGCACACCGATATTGGCGATGTGCCCGCCCGCGCGGGCCAGCGAAACGGCCAGCTCGAAGGTCGGCGGAATCCCCACCGCCTCCATCGTCACGTCGGCGCCTAACCCGTCGGTGATCTCGGCGATCACCGCGGCGGGATCCTCACGGGAATTGTTGACGGTGATGTCGGCTCCGACCTTGGCGGCCATCTCCAAGCGGGAGTCGACGCGGTCGACGACCACGATGTGGCTGGGCGACAGCAGCTTCGTCGCCAGGACCGCCGCCAGGCCGATAGGTCCGGCACCGACGATCGCGACCACATCGGCTGGTTCCACCGCGCCGTTGAGCACCCCGACCTCATAGGCGGTCGGCAAGATGTCGGCCAACAGAATCATCTGCTCGTCGCTGACCCCTTCGGGCACCGGATAGGTCGAGTTGTCGGCAAACGGCACCCGGACATACTGGGCCTGGGTGCCGTCGATGAGGTGCCCGAGGATCCAGCCCCCACCACCAAGGCACTGCCCGTACTCACCCGTTCGGCAGTAGCGGCACACCCCGCACGCCGACACGCACGACACCAGGACGCGGTCGCCCACCGACACCCGCTGCACCGACGGCCCCACCTCCATCACGGTGCCGACAGCTTCGTGGCCCAACACCCGGCCCGGGGTCACGGCCGGGACATCACCCTTGAGAATGTGCAGGTCGGTCCCGCAGATCGTGACTGCGTCCACCCGCACCACCGCGTCGGTCGGCTGCTGCAGGGAGGCGTCTGGCACCTGCTCCCAGGACCTCTGTCCACTGCCGTGAAATACCAATGCCTTCATCGTGGTCTCCTTGGATCGAGAATGGGCTGTTCCCGGGTCAGCCGAGGCGAACCGGCGCACCGGTCGCGCGCTGCACCTGCTCGGCATCGACGCCGGGCGCCAGTTCGACAAGACGCAGCCCGTCATCGTCGACGTCGAGTACCGCGAGGTCGGTGATGATCCGGGTCACCACCCGCTCCCCGGTGAGCGGAAGGGTGTTCTCGGCCAGGATCTTCGGGGCGCCGTCGCGGGTGCAGTGCTCCATGAGCACAATCACCTTCTTCGCCCCGTGCACCAGATCCATCGCCCCGCCCATCCCTTTGACCAGCTTCCCGGGCACCACCCAATTGCTGAGGTCGCCGCGAGCGCTCACCTGCATGCCTCCGAGGATCGCCGCGTCGATGCGCCCCGACCGAATCATCCCGAAGCTGGCGGCCGAATCGAAGAAGCTGGCCCCCGTCATCGTCGTCACGGTCTCCTTTCCCGCGTTAATCAGGTCGGGATCTTCCTGCCCGGCAAAGGGGTACGGTCCGAGACCGAGAATGCCGTTCTCCGACTGCAAGACGATGTGCACGGTGTCGGGCACATGCCCAGGCACCAATGTCGGGAGCCCGATTCCCAGGTTGACGTAGTCGCCGTCGCGCAGTTCGGCCGCGGCGCGGGCCGCCATCTGGTCGCGATCCCAGGCCATCACGCCACCTCCGCAGTCGTCGTGTTGTTGTCGTTGTGCGCGTCGCCGCTGCCTGCCTCGGCCACCGCGCGGACGGTGCGCCGTTCGATACCCTTGCCGGCGATCTGCGCGGCCGTCAGCGGCAGGACCCGATCCACATAGATCCCGGGCAGATGGATTGCGTCGGCGTCGAGCTCGCCCGGTTCGACGAGTTCCTCCACCTCCACGGCAGTGAACGCGGCTGCCATTGCGCACAACGGATTGAAGTTGCGGGCCGCCTTGCGGAACACCAGGTTCCCGTGCCGGTCGCCCTTCCAGGCGTGGATCAGCGCGAAGTCGGGCTGCAGCGCGGTTTCCAGAACGAAGGTCTGATCGCTGCCTCGCCAGTCGAACACCGACACCGATTTCGGCGCCGAGGCCAGCGCCACCGATCCATCCGGTGCGTATCGGATGGGCAGACCACCGTCGGTGATCTGGGTGCCCACCCCGCTGCGGGTATAGAACGCCGCGATCCCGGCGCCACCGGCGCGGAGCCGCTCGGCCAGGGTGCCCTGCGGGTTGAGCTCGATCTCCACCTCACCGCACAGGTACTGACGTTCGAGTTCCTTGTTTTCCCCGACATAGGAGGCGATGAGTCGCCGGATCTGTCCGTTCTCCAATAACAGCGAGTTGCCGACACCGGCGATCCCGCAGTTGTTGGACACCAGCGTGATGTCGCGGCTGCCCAATTCGGCGAGCGCGGCCAGCAGGGTCGCGGGGATACCGCACACCCCGAACCCTCCGGTGGCCACCATGGTCGAGTCGGGAATGCCGGCTACCGCCTCGGCGGCGGTAGCCACAGTCTTATCCATCAATGCTCCTTAGCTGAGCTTGGCGAGTTGGTCGAGAACGTGCTCGGGCCCGGCTGAACCGGGAATCGACGTGATCAGCACGTCGGCCTCGGGCACATCGGCGCCGTCGGTCCAAAAGCTGTCGGCAAGAACGCCCAGCGCCGGCTCACCTGCGCCGGTCTGGATTTCGGTGTCACTGCGCATCGCCACCGACCAGTCGAAGTGGGCGACCACATTGGTCAGCGCCGAATACGTCTCCAGGCGCTCGGTCCCGTCGTCAACGCCCTGCCCGCGCGCGTCCAGAAGCACCAACGCAACGGGCACCTCACCGAGGTGACCGAGCCACTCCGCGGCATACATCGACGCGCTGTCGGCGCGGTCGGCGTCCACCGCATCCAATGCCGTACCCGCGACCTCGTGCGACCACCGCAACCAATGTGCAGGTGAAGGAAGGTCGAGAACAAGCGGGCGCCGCGACGTCGAAGCCAATGTGGTCAGCGTCTCGAGTGTCGCAGCCAGCAACTCCGGTTCGCCGAGCAGCGTCTTGAGCGCATACCCGGTGCGGCCGCGGGCACCCATCGCCGAGGCCACCTCGGGGCGCGCCTGCAGATGGGCGGCATGCACTGAACGGAGGTCGACCCACACCGCGTCCGGGTCGAGCAACCCGCGAACCTGGCCGAAGTGACCGGTCAGTGCGGCGACATCCGTCCACGGAATCGGTGCGCCCTGGCGGATCACCGCTGTGGAGTAGTCGGCATCGTCGATCAGCAGAGGTCGACGACGTCCGCTGGGAGGCGCTGCGACAAGAGATTTCACAGTCATGAGATGTCCTTATGGTTTCGAACAGGCCGGTGGGGTGGGGCGGCCCCGCGGGCGCGCGGGGCCGCCCCGGCGAAGTCAGGCCAGCCGGGCCACGTTCTCGCCGTGCTTGTCTTCCAGCTCGGCGATGCGTGCCTCCAATTTGGCGATCTTGACCTCGCGGCGGTCGGGCACCATCACGATCGGCAGATCGTCGAGCGGTGCCACCACACGCTCGGGGCCATCGATCGAGTACACGGTGGCCATGATGTCGTCGTTGTCCGGGGACCAGGTGCCCCAGGAGCCGTAGTACGCCAGCTCTTTCGGCGGTTCGGGCTTGACGAACTCCGCGCAGAACTCGGCGAACGGCTTCCCGCGCTGCAGCCGCGCCTCACGGGCCTCGGTGCGGGCCCGCTCGGTACCGGCCGAGTCGAGCCGGAACGTCGCCGGGTCGTAACGCACCCCGAAGACGTCCTCGGCCACCTTCTGGCTGATCCGGCCGAGCTCGGCATCACGCACCACCGACTCGGGCGCCCGCTCCAGCGGATCTCCGTAGCCGCCGCCGGCGCCCTGGCTGATCATGTACAGCTCGCCGTCCTTGGCGAGGTCGAACTGCAGGCCCATGTGGTAGGTCGAGTAGCGCCCGTCCGGGAAGGGCCGTTCGTTCATGACCTTCTCCATGGACAGGTCGAACTTGGTGTTGTCGGCGCGGAAGTGCTCATAGACGTTGGTGCCCTTGACCATCGCCAACGGATAGGTACCGCACCCGTAGCCGCCGTACATGCCGTAGATCGACGAGAACTTCGACCCGGAGGTCACCGTCATGAAACCCCACTGCGGGCTGCCCTCGGCGGCCACGATCATCTCGTAACCCATGCCGCCGTTGAACTTGCCGAAGCCCATGTTGTCGCGGACCAGGCGCTTGGCGACGAGCTGCATGAACGGCACCTCCTCTTCCATCACCTCCTGCTCGGCGGTGTCGGCCATGGCGCAGAACAGCGGCGAGACCGCGTCCTCACCGTCACGGAACGGTTTCGCCCCGCCCGGCATCCCGTTCAGGTCGGCGCACAGGTTGCCGACCATGTCGCCGTGCTGGGTGATACCGCCCCACAGGAACGTGTTGATCTGGTTGAACCAGTTGGCCACCACGTTGCTGTACTTGTGCGGGGTGGAAAACGACATCCGGCTGTAGAGCGCCTGCATGCAGGAGAATCCGCGGAAGGACGCCTGCAGGGACTGGCCCATCGGCGCGTCGTAGGAGGCGTCGGCCCAGGTTCCCTCGTCGGAGATGATCTCGATGCAGCTCATCGCCGCCGTGCAGCGCGGCAGATCCGGCCACCAGAACGCCAGGATCGCCTGCATCATCATCGATTTCACCGAGCACAGCGGCGAGTTGATGGCCCGGTTGAGGATCTCGGGGCCGGTGCCGCGCAGGTCGACGGTCATCGTGTCACCCTTGACGGTGATCGTGCAGGCGAACTTGATGAGGATGTTCTCTTTGAGGGTGCTGTCCATGAACTGGTCGAACCGGTAGGTGCCGTCCGGCAGTTCGGCGATGCGGCGGCGCACCTCGACGTCGACGTCCTCGACGGTGGTGCGCAGCGCGGCGACGAAGGTGTCGACACCGACCTCGTCGATCACCTTGTCGATGCGGTCCATGATCTTGCGCACCGCGGTGATCTTGACCTTCAGGTCGGCCAGCTGCAGCTTCGGGTCGCGCACCGAATGCTGCAGGAACGTCAGCAGGTCCCGGCGCAGATGACCGCGCTCGACGATCTTGAACGGGCTCATCCGCAGCCCGTCGTCGAAGGCGGTTTCCGAACCCGACGGCATGCCGCCGGGCTCGCAGGCGCCGTTCTCACCCTCGTGGATGGTGGCGGCCACCCAGGCGATGATCTGGCCGTCACGCATGATCGGCATGATCATCGACTGATCGGTGTTGTGCACGTTGCCGAACCGCGCATCGTTGTGGATGAAACCGTCGCCCTCGTGCACACCGACGGTCGGCTCGTCTTTCCAGTACTTGTTGATGTAGCGGATCGGGTGGTGCAGGATCGCGCTGAACGCGATCACACCGTGGCACGACAGGTAGGACACGTCGCCGGCGGCCGTGTAGATGGCCGTGGTCAGATCGCCCCACTTGGCGCCTGGGGCCGCGCCCTGGGCCTCGCACATCTCGTAGCCCTCGTCCAGTGCGCCGGCGATGCGCTTGCGGATCCGCTCCACCTGAAGCCGGTCCACTCCGGCGGCGATGGCGACCTCTTCGTGCATCGTGCGATCAGAGATGCTGTGGCTGCGCATGATCTCGGGATCCGGACCCAAGAACAGCGTGGTCTCGTCCATGAACTTGTCCACCCACTGCCGCTCTTCGGTGGTGAGCCTGGCGGTCGGGCGATCGTTGACTGTGGTCATTGTCTGTTGTCCTTAGATATCGGCTGTACAGCGTGTCGGGGTTGTCGGTGTCCGGTCAGTCCTGCAGGAACCACACCGCCCCCTGCACCGTGGGCTCCAAGCGCCAACCGGGCTCGACGAGGAACGTGGTGTTCTCAGTGGTGACGATCGCCGGACCGGCGATCACACGGTCGGCGCCGAGTGCCTCCTGGTTGTAGACCGGGGTGTCGACAGGCTCATCGACCCCGATGAAGTGCACCAGGCGGGTGCCCACCGGGGATGGGGCCGTGCGGGCGCCGCCATGCTCGAGTGAATCGAAGTTCACGACGTCGCCGTCGACATAGGAAGCCACCCGCACCGTGTTGCAGCGAATCCCGGCTTCGGGGGCGGCCGAGGCAGCGCCGAAGCGATGGCTGTAGACATCACCGAAGGTCTTGATGATGTCGAGGACCTCCTTGACGCCGTTGATGCGGTGAATATCCGAGAGGGCCACCGCCTGGGTCAGCAACTGGTTGCCGTAACGCATGTCCAGTTCCAACCGGTGGCGCACGTCGTCTCCGGAAAATCCCTGCCGCACCAAGTCTTCGCGACCACGGGCCTCCAGTTCCTCCACGACGGCGTTGAACTCGTCGTAGTCGTCGTAGAGCGCGCGGGTGGTGGCGTTGTACATGGTGACGTGCACCCCGCGCTCGTGGAAGTGCAGCTGCTTCATGTTCCCGGCCCCGCACGCCGAGAACACCGACGAGAACGGCGGGGCCAGAACCCGTTTGATGCCGGCGTGCCGGGCGATGCCACACGCGTGCAGCGGACCGTTGCCGCCGTAAGCCAGCATGGTGAAGTCCTCGGGCAGGTAGCCGCGAACCCGCAGCTCCTTGCCGATGCCGATCGCCATCTGCTCGTCCACGCCGTCCTTGATCACCTTGGCGACATCGAGGGGATCCATGTCCAGCGGATCGCACAGGTCTTCTTCGATGGCGAACAACGAACGTTTCGGGTTGAGCTTGATGTAGCCGTTGGCGTAGTTGTCCGGGTCCAGATAGCCCAGCAGCAGATCGGCATCGGTGACCGTGGGACGCAGCCCACCCCGGTCGTAGCACGCCGGCCCCGGGTTCGAGCCCGCCGACTTGGGGCCGATCTTCACCGAGTTGTGGATACGGTCGTAGCTGGCGATCGACCCGCCGCCGGCGCCCAGGGTGTCCAGGTGCACCATCGGCACCGAAACGAGCCAGCGGTCGATGGTGGGCAGGAAGTCGTAGTGCTTGACCCCACCCTCGGGCACCAGCCCGATATCGAACGAGGTTCCGCCCATATCAGTGGAGATGACGTGGCCGATTCCGGTCTCGCTCGAAAGATGCTCGGCTGCACCGACACCGGCGATCGGTCCGGAGTGGATGGTTTGCAGCGCATCGGTGGAGTTCATCTGCGCCATGCCGCCGGAGTTGTGGATCACCAACATCGGCCGGTCGTATCCGAAGTCGCGCAGGTTGCTCGACAACTGGGCCAGCGCGTGGAACATGATTTCGTGCAGATAGGCATCGATGATCGTCGAGGTCGCCCGCACGTATTCGCCCTTGCGTCCGGACACCTGATGGCCCAGCAGCACCGGGATCGCGCCGAGCTCGTGCGGCGGGAACTCGTCGAGCAAAATCTCCTGGATGGCCAGCTCGTGCTCGGGGTTCTCGGTGGAGTTGACCAGCGACACGACGATCGCCTCGGCACCCTCGTCGACCAGCTCGCGCACCACGGTGCGCACGTCCTCGGGATCGAGCCGTGCGACCACCTTGCCGGCCGAATTGATCCGCTCCTTGACCGAGCGGATCATTGCCCGCGGCACCAGCGGCTCCGGGCGTTCGGCAGCCGGAAGGTTCTGTTGCATACCGTAATCCAGACCCTCGCCGTAGCCGCGGCCACGCGAGAGTGGAATGGTGTCCTCGAAGCCGTGGGTGACGATGGCACCGACCCTGGGCCCGTTGCGTTCGATGAGCGCGTTGGTGCCCAGCGTGGTGGCGTAGCGCACCGAGTCCACCTCGGAGAGCACCGTGGAGCGGTCCAGTCCGGCTCGCTTACACGCCAGGTCGAGCGCGTCATTGAATCCGATTGCCAGATTATGGTGTGTGGTCAGGGATTTGGCGTCGACGTAGATGTCGTCCCAGACGAAGAAGCAGTCGGTGAACGTGCCACCGATGTCGACTGAAATGCGTTTCATGTCCTAGATCTCCAAGGTGATTCGGTGTCAGCGGATGTGGCCGGTGGCCTTGAGTGCGGCGGTGTATTTCTGGGCGTCCTCGCCCGGGCCGTAGTTGTGCACGGCCTCGGCGTCGACACCGCGCTGCTCCCACTGCTTACGCAGGGCGGCAATGTCGATGAGCATGTCGACTGACGGGGGATGGCCCGGCGGGAGGTACTCGCACTCGATCTGGGTGGCACAGCCCGGGCAGTAGTACTCCAGAATCCGGCAGTAGGTCGGATCAGGACTGAAGGTGTACTCGTAGCGCTGCGGATCGATGATCGGCTGGTGGATTTCGCGCGGATCCCGGTCGTAGACCAGGGTGCCCGGCTTGTAGTTCTCGTGGGCTGAACCCATGTCGTGGGCGCACACTCGGCAGACCCACCGTTCGGTGTCGAGGTCGATGACGAGGTATTCGGTCATGGGGACTCGCATCGCAAGTCCTCCTTTCTGGGGCTTTCTTTGGTGACGTTGGTTGCCGTGATGGGCCCCGCTGGGGCCGTGGTTTCGAGCGGTTCGCGCAAGATCCGTCGCGGGAACCGGCTGTGGTCAGGCCGCGTTCGCGGTATCGGTCAGCAGCAGGTCGCCGGCGCTGGTAACGCGAAACGTCCAACCCGGAAGCACCCGCGCGGTGAAGAACGGGCCCTCGACGATCGCCGGCCCCGCACCGAAGTGGCCCGGGCTGAGGTCCTCGAGAACGTGCACGGGCACGTCGTCGACACGGTCGTGGTCGGACCGAACCGCACGTCGTCCCGCCGCGGGGGCAGCGCTCGGGTCGACGGCGCTGTCCGGGGCGAGCTCGGGGTGGCGCAGCGGGGCGGTCGCCGTCAATTCCAGAGACACGACGTGACCGGGGTAGTCGACCTCGTCTCCGGGCTCATAGGGCAGCCGGGACACCGAGGAATCTGTGTCCGGCTTTTCCACCAGTAACCGCCACGACGTCTGGCAGTCGTCCAGCGAGTAGCCCTCCTGGAACATGTCGCGCTCGGCCCGGCTCCGCAACGCCTCGTAGGTCGCGCGGGCGGCGTCAGCGGAGGGCTCGGCCACGATCACCTCATAGGTCTTGCCGATATCGGAGAACGCGATCCCGAACGCCGAGAACACCGCTGCGGTCCGCGGAATGAGCACCTGTTTCACCCCGGCGAGGCGGGCCGCGCCAGTAGCGCTCATCGGACCGGCGCCGCCGAACGCCAACAGCGTGGTGTCACCGGTGACCAGATGGCCGAATGAAGCTGCAAGGGACTGGAAGTAGGCATGCTCCATCCGGATCAGCGCCTCTTCCAGTGAGATTCCCAGCGGGGTGGCGATGGTGTCGTTGATGACCGTCCTCGACCGGTTGGCATCGAGGGTGAACGTGCCGTCCAGATAGGTCTCGGCGTCCAGGACTCCCAGCAGCAAGTTGACGTCGGTGATCGTGGCCTGCTTGCCACCGAAACCGAAACAGGCCGGACCGGGTGCGGCCCCCACCGACTGCGGACCGACCGTGATTGCACCGTCCACCAGCTGGATCACCGACGAGCCGCCGACACCTGCGGAGACGACATCGCTCATCGGATACGAAATGTGCACGCCCTCGATGGCGCCGACGTCGGCTACCGCCACCGAGCCGTTCTCCACCACGCCGACATCGGTGGTGGTGCCTCCGATATCCATCATCAGTGCGCGCGGCAGCCCGTATACCTGGGCCAGGGCCGCGGTGCCTTCCAACCCGCCGCGCGGGCCCGAGGAGTAGGTCTTGAGCGCGATCGACTTCGCGACCCGCGATGAGGCGCCGTCGTTGCGGTAGACGAGCAACGGGTTGGCCACCTTGTATTCCTGCAGGCGCCGCTCGGCTGCGTAGAGGAACCGTTCCATGGTGGGGTGCAGAAACGCGTTGAGCACACACGACCAGACCCGCCGCACGTCGTTGCGGTCACCGGCCAGATCCCAGCTGTAGATGAACGGTACCGAACCGAGCAGGTGGCGTGGGAACTTACGGAGCAGCGTGTGGCGCAGCCGCCGCTCCTCGTCAGGGCTGGCCGCGGCGACGATCACCCGCGCGGCTCCGAGCGTCGTCAGCCGGTTGACCTTCTGCACCGCGTCGAACTCGAAGTCGGCGTCGCCGGCGGTCGGGTCCAGCGTCAGCAGCCGGTTGCCCACCAGATCGCTGAACAGCTTCTGCTCGGCGGGGGAGCGTTGCAGGTCAGACTCCAGCCCGGACATCGTGGTGAGCACGCCGATCATCGGGCCGCGCCGCTCGACCAGGGCGTTGGTTCCCTGGGTCGTCGAGTAGCGGATGTGCTCGGTGTCGTGCAGCAGGCGCGTGATGTCGGCCTGGCCGTAGCGTGCCGCCGAAGCCTTCTCGATGCCGGCGAACAGGCATTCCGACAGGTCGTGGGGGGTGGTCAGCGTCTTGGTGAAGGTGAAGGCGCCGCCATCCCACACGCACACATCCGTGAGCGTGCCGCCGTTGTCGATGTTGATGAGGGTTTCCATACCGTTGCGTACCGTTCCGTTCGTGGAGATGCGTGTCCCGTCTCCGGGGGGTGTGCTCTGCACCACACCGCGGGGAAAACGTTGCCCGTGTCTCACGTCAGCGGGGTGTCCCAAGATGGGACACGCAAGAGCTTGGCTGCGGCCTATGTCGCGGATCACACTGGAGGAGCCCCGCCCCCTCACCGACCCAGGAGCCGCCGATGCCCAACAGCGCAGCGCGGATGCTGCGGATCGCGGCTGCCCGCGCAGACTTCCTCGAATACGGCGGGCCCGGCGCAGCCGGAGTCTCCGACGTCGTGGCCGCCTCCTGGGAACGCAGCCAGGCCGCCGGGGTCGACGTCTCACACCCGCACAGCGAATTCACCGAGGAAATCGACACGACCTCGCTGTTGGTCCGTTCGGCGCGGCCGGTACTGCAACAGCTGGAGATCGACACCGCCGACATGGCGATGGTGATCGCGCTGACTGACAACAAGGCCAGGGTCGTGCGGCGAATCGACAGCTCGAGCGCGGTGGCCCGGCTGCTCGACCGGGTCGATCTGGCACCCGGGTTCGACTACTCGGAGTCCACGATGGGCACTAACGGGATCGGCACCGTCTTCGAAGCCGGCCAGCCCATCAGCGTTGTCGGGCCCGAACACTTCAGCGAAAACCTGCACATGTTCGCCTGCACCGGCGCGCCGGTGATCGACCCGATCACCGGCCGAGTCGAAGGCGTCCTCGACATCTCGTCGCTGTCGGACGCCTGGAGCCCGCTCATGCACACCCTGGCCAAAAGCGCGGCCCGCGACATCAGCAACAACCTGCTGCTCGATCGCGATCAGCTGCAACGCGCCATCTTCGACACCTACCTGAAGGTGACCGCGCGGGCACCGCGCCAGCCGGTCTTCGCGTTCGGCGAATCGATGTTCATCGCCAACCCCGCCGCTCAGCAAACCTTCGACGCCGACGAACAGCGCGTGCTGCGCGAGCACGCGACCTTCCTGATGGCTCGCAAGGACCGGATCAGCGACACGCTGGCACTGCCCGGCGGCGAACGTTTAGTGCACATCCGCGGCACCAGGATCCTGGCCGGGACCGAGGTGGCGGGCATGGTGGTGATCGCGGATCTGGTTCCGGCCCGCCGGCACGGCTCGCCCGGTGACTTCAACGAACAACACCTTCCCCCGATCGGGATCGCCACCCCGCACACCTCCGAGATCGTCGACGGGCTGGTGCGCTCGCGTGATTCGCTGGCCGCCGGAACCTCGCCGGCCTGGGTTCGTGCGTGCGCCGAGCTGCGCCAAGCCCTGAAGTCCACCCAGCCGGCCCTGGTGGTCGGCGAAACCGGGTCCGGCAAGTTCACGCTGGTGGCCGCACTGTTTCACGCCGTCTACCCGGGGGGACGCAGCATCTCGGTGGACGCCACCCAGCTCGCAATGGAGGGCTCACCCTCGGATCTCGGGACTCTCCTCGATGACTCCGGGGAACCGACCCTGCACATCATCCGCGATATCGACCAAGCCACCACCGACGGAGTCGAAAGGCTCGAGGACTACTTCACCGCCGTCGAGTCCCTCGACGGCCCGGTGTGGATCGTGGCCACCGGGTCCGACTCGGCATCCGGGCCCGATCTTCCGTTCCGCGAACTGCTGCATCACTTCGAGGCGTCGATCACGGTGCCGCCGTTACGCTGCCGAACCGACGACCTGCCACTGATCACCGGGGCTCTGCTGCGCGGGATCGCGCCCGGGCGCAACGTCCGCGTCAGCCCCGATGCACAACGTCTCATCGCGCGGTATTCCTGGCCCCGTAACATCGCCCAGCTTCGGGAGGCGCTCGTCCACGCGTTGCGCCGCCGACCGGTCGGAGAGATCCAGGACACCGACCTGCCCGGATACTGCCAGACAGTCGCCCGACGAGTCCTGACGCCGCTGGAAATCGCCGAGCGAGACGCCATCGTGGCCGCGTTGCGGGAGACCGACGGCAACAGGCTGGTCGCGGCAGCTCAGCTTGGGATGTCGCGCTCGAGCCTGTACCGCAAACTCAAGACCTACGGCATCACTGCTTGACCCCTCACCCAGCCGGGTCGCACACCACGCGCGGCCCAGGCCCCGTCACCGAAATCCCGTAACCGAATCAGGAGCCCCACCATGTCCTTGTCTTCGTCCTCGTCTTCTCCGTCCTCCACGTCCCCGTTCTCGGGATCGTCGGTCGGCATCATCGGCGTCGCGCACAGCCCGTTCGGCAAGCTCGAAAACGACACCGTCGAAAGCCTTGTCGCGCAGGTGACCATCGGCGCCATCAAAGATGCCGGGGTGGAGCCCTCCGAGATCGACGAAGTCTTCGTCTCGCAGTTCAACAGCGGCCTGACCCCGTTCGCATTTCCCTCGTCGTTGCCGTTGAGCGCCGAATCCGGCCTCTGGGGCATCCCCATGACCCGGGTGGAGAACGCGTGCGCGTCAGGCTCGGCCGCTGTCCACCAGGGCCTGCGGGCAATCCTGTCCGGACTGGCCGACACCGTGCTGGTGGTCGGCGTGGAGAAGATGACCCACGCCAGCGGCCAGCAGGTGGCGCGTGCGCTGCTCGGAGCGGATCCGGCGCTCGCCGGTACGGACGCCGCGGGCGGATTTGCCGGCGTGTTCGCCGAAGTGGCACGCCAGTACCGGGACCGCTACAACGCTCAGTCCTGGCTCGGTGACGTCCTCGGCAGCATCGCGGCCAAGAACCACCGCAACGGCTGCGCCAACCCATGGGCCCAATTGCGCAAGGACCTGGGAACCGAGTTCTGCTCCACGGTTTCCGACCGCAATCCCATTGTCGCCGAGCCCTTGCGGCGCACCGACTGTTCACTGGTCAGCGACGGTGCCGCCGCCCTGGTGCTGCGGCGCAACGCCGCCCAACCACTGGCGAGAGTGCTGGGCTTCGGCCACGCCAACGACAACCTGGAAAACGACCGGCGCGATGTCCTCGAGTTCGCAGGCGGCCGCAAGGCCGTGCGGGACGCGCTGGGGATGGCCGGCGTCGAGGTCGACGACCTGTCGTTCGCCGAAGTGCACGACTGCTTCACCATCGCGGAGCTGATCTGCTACGAAATGCTCGATCTGACTCCGCGCGGTCAGGGCCGAAGGGCGATCGAAGAAGGGTGGGTGCTGCCCGACGGCAAACTCCCGGTCAACGTGTCCGGCGGGCTCAAGGCCAAAGGACATCCTGTCGGCGCAACCGGGGTCTCCCAGCACGTGATCGCAGCGCTGCAGCTGTCCGGCCGCGCCGCAGATATGCAGCTGGACGCACCGACGCTGGGATTGGTGCACAACATGGGCGGGTTGGCGGTCGCCAACTACGCGACGGTGCTGGGTAGCTGAGACAACGGTCACAGCCTGGGGCCCCCACGCAGGCTTCACGGGCCCCGGGCTGGCACCCGGAACCGCCGGTCAGGGGTCGCAACGCGGACGCGTGTCCGCGAGTCAGGATGCGAATCGGCAGCCATTTGATCTCATTCGCGTAACGAAACTCGGTAACGTTGCGAAAGAGATAGTGCACATCGGCGGCACGTCAAAAGGCAACCATGATGAAGATCAAGTGTATCGGCGTCCTCGCGGTCTGTACTGCCGTGACGACAGCGCTGGGCACGACGGCGGGCGTCACCGCGCAGGCAGACGGCCTGGCGACCGGGTTGTATGCGGGGGTCAACCAGCTGCGACAACCATGTGGGGCGGTCGGCGAGGACGCGCGTCTGACCGCTGCGGCGCAGCGGCATGCCAACGACATGCTGCAAAACAGAAACTACAGCCACACCGGCTCGGACGGTTCCTCCCCGCGGGCGCGGATCGCCCAGGCAGGGTACGGCGGGATCGGCTCCTCCGGCGAGATCGTCTACTGGGGAACCGGGTCGGCAGCGACGGAGAGCTCAGCACTCAATTGGTGGATGGGCAGTGCCGGGCACCGAGCGACCATCCTGAACTGCACTTTCACCACGGCCGGGTTCGCGACCGCACGAAGCGGCAACACCATGACCGCCGTCGTCGACTTCGCAGGTCCCTAGCGCACGAGCAACCGCGCCAGCAGGTCGACTGTTTGGCGTTGCTGTGTGGTACCGCCGTTTCGGCGCAGTCGGGCTGCCGTTTAGGCGCCCGGGGCGCGCACAACCATCGGCGCGGCGGGAAAGAACGCTGCCATCTCCGAGCGCGACCGCCGCAGCGCCGCGGTGCCGTAACCCTTTTTCCGATGCTCTGGGTGGATCCAGATCCTGACGTTCACCTCACCGTGCTCGAGTTCGCCGAACACCATCCCCACCTTCACCGCGTCTACCACGGCGACGAACCAGGCGGCCTCCTCCTGGCCGATACGGCTCTGCGCGAAACGAATCTCGGCATCGAGTGATTGAGCGGGCTTACCGGAGCCATCGCCGGCAGCACCCATCTCATCCAGGCGGGTGGCGAAGATATCCCGATCCGAATCGCCGGCGAACGGCCGCAGGGTCACGCTGTCGTCCGCACTCGCTGGACGCTCTTTGAGCGTGAACGTCAGCTGGCTGTTGAGATCGTCGAGCTCCGCGGCGATCTTTCGGCGTGAGTCCTTCGTCAGCTGATCGAAGGCCATGCTCATCACTGCGTCGGCGCCGCGCGCCGACGTGCCCAACATCGAGGAGATCTGGGCCACCGCAGCGATCCTGTCGTCAGCCTCGACGATCACATCGAGCACCTCGTGGCGACGGTTGAGCGCGCACAGCAGCGCATCGGCGATTTCGCGGCGGGCGGCCGTCTGATCCTGATCGGTCATCAGCTCAGCCTAGTTCGGTACGCCCCGGGAAGAGGCCGAGATACGTGACTATCGGCCGGCCCGTCCGACACTCGCTGACCCGCCAGGGATGCCGGGTATTGGACCCCGGGAGGATTCCGGAAAACACCGAAACCACCCGAGGGCAGCCGGACCACGAGCGACCGTGGTACCGCCCTGCCGATCGAGCATCCAGGCCAATAGTTTGCTGTGGGGCATGGGCCGTGGTCGAAGACGCTGATGTCGACGGCCTAGGCCCCCGATGAGTCCGAGGTGGTCGTGGACCACGGTGAGAATGTCGCGACGCGCAGGAAACGGATGTCGCGACGTGCTAGAACATACAGTGGGAGGCGCGCTAAGTGGGCGTCACCCGCCGCCGGATGCTTGAGTGTCAAAGCCCTCCTGGGTGTGAGCACGGTAACCGGTCAATGACGAAATCATCTCATTTCCAACAGAACTCCGGCGGAAATGGGTGCCAGGAGGCCCTGAACGTCACCATTTGGATACGGCCCGGTGCGGCGAGTTTCGCTACCCACACTTGCGCCGATACATTGACCCCGTCGTATTGAGTGCGGCCTTGACTTGGTATAGCAGGCGGTTCTGCTGCACCACGTGGAGCGGAAGGTCTGAGCGCGAATGAAGGAGTCGATGGATGATTACGATCTTTGATCGGATCGGCATCAAAATGGTTGCTGTCGGGGCGGGGCTATGCGGCATCGCCCTTGCGTTCGGCACCGGCCAGGCGTCCGCCGGCGGGTACGAATGCGTCGAGACCTCTGCAGGGGAAGTCCCAGCGGCGGCGGGGGCCCCGGCCTGTGCCCCGATCTCGGCGATGGCGGGCGTGCCGATGGCTCTGCCGGGGCCGATCCCGCCGATCCCGGTGGTGCCACCGCCGGTGATCCCGCCGGTGCCGCCCCTGGTGCCACCGATACCCCCTGTTCCGCCTCTGGTGCCACCGATTCCCCCTGTTCCGCCGGTGGTACCGGTGGTTCCAGCGGGTGCGCCCTTGGTGCCGATGGCCGGCCCGGTTGCCGGCCTTCCGTTGGAGACCATGGGTGGTCTCGCCGGTAAGGGTGACCCGATCGGTCCGCCACCGAGTGGAGCCCCGGTGGCCGGTCAGCCGATTTCGCCTGGCCCGACGGCATAGAGCGGGCTCGCCGACCCCTCGATCGCGACAGCAGACGACCCGTCCCCCCCCCGGGGGCGGGTCGTCTGCTCGCCGGAACGGCCGAAAACACGCCCAACGGGCAGACTCCCCACACCGCCCTCGCGGGATCCCTATCGTGGCGTTAGCCGATTTCTCTTGATTCCGTGACAGTTTCGAGCGCACCCGAGCCACTCGGCCGTTCCCAGACGACCATCGATCGGTGCGACCCAGATACCCTCGGTGCATCCGCACGTGAACGCTCCCTCGGGAAGCCAGCCGGTAGCCCGCAGTGGCGTTTGTGTATCAGACAGGCCGCACCACCACGGAATCCCGGCACTTTATTCCGCCGCAATCTTTTTCGGAAGAGCGCAAAGGACGCTGGTGCTCACAATGGTTAGGCCCTTGAGCGTCTCTTCCATGGCGATTTGTCCACCGCCGCCCGAGCGGGGCCACATCATTGTCGCCAATCCCAGGCAGGGGACTATCAATACCTGTGCACACGATGGCGCAAGTCTCTCGGAGCACGTCGGAACTGATGACGGTCACATAAGGGTGGACCGGCGACGTGGTT
Source organism: uncultured Mycobacterium sp. (assembly GCA_964562545.1). GTDB lineage: Bacteria > Actinomycetota > Actinomycetes > Mycobacteriales > Mycobacteriaceae > Mycobacterium. The sequence goes on from CAZLTV010000010.1 coordinate 26,894, forward strand.
CTCATGTAGACGGTTAGGCGACCGCTGGTACCAAATGCATGGTGGTGCGGTGGGTTATCACCCGGGCCCACCGCACCCGCGGTGGCATCGGTGAGGTACAGCCGATGGAGAGTGATCTCGGATCTGGCGAGTGGCCAAAGCTCGACGGACTCGGGATGCCGAGACGCATTCCGAACTTCGGAAGCGGGCGGTCCTCGTTCGGTAGGAGTGTTTTCCGCACGCGAGATGCATACGCGAAGGCGGGAAACCTCAGCTGGATACCGTCCGAGGCACCTCGACGCCGTTCTCCCGCACAATGATCGGATCGCCCACGTTGACCGTATTCAAATACCACTCGGCGTCCTCGGTGCTGAGCCCGATACAGCCATGACTGGTGTTTTCATAGCCCATCTGGTTGACGGCCCATGGGGCTGAATGCACGAAGAGTCCACGGTGGGTGAAACGGACGGCGTATTGGACGTCCAGTAGGTACCCGTCGGGGTCGCTGACAGGGATGCCGACGCTGCTCGAATCCATCACGATATCGTGCTCTTTGGCCAATACCGTGTAGACCCCGACGGGAGTCGGGTACTCGGGTCGGCCCATTGACGCCGGGAAGACACCGGGCTTGCCCCAATTCGGCCGGTGATGCGGGGACGGCAGGTCAGACGGCGGTGCGCCGTCGATAGTCACCGTGAATGTGTGCTCAGAGAGGTCGGCGACGCCGATGACGGCGGGGCCGGTCTGGAAATTTCTGGTGGGCAGGTTACCCACCGACAGCGAGATCGCGCTGTGGGCAGGCCAGAATTCGTCTGGAACCCATTGCGCGACATTATTTTCGACCCATTCGAACTTGCCGGTCATCGCGGGCACCGATTTGATGTTGACGGTGCGCTCGGCTGCGTGCCGATCAACGACGGGTTTGTCGAACGTCACCACCACCGGATGTGCCACACCCACGACGGCGCCCTGCGCGGGAAGCATGGATACGACAGTCAGGCGATGCGAGGAACTCGCGGCCCTGCTGATGTCCGCAGGTCCTGCCATCATGGCCGCGGCCATGATGGCAGCGACTAGGGCACTCCGAACAACCAGACGCATGGGGTTTTCCGAATCCTTCTGAATTGCACCGTTGTTAGTTACTGATGTTAGAGGCCGGGAGGATTCGCGAAAGTCCCTGCGTGCCTTCGATTCGATCAAGGCTTCGTCACGCTCCGGCCACGGCGTACAGATCTTGCTTTGAACTTGACCGCGCCGAGTTCAATGTGTGATGCGCTCGCGTTTCACCGCGCTGCAAACGCGGCGGTGACGACGCTGACCATCACCGGGTTCGGCCGGGAGCGTGAGTCGGCTCGCTGGGGAGCCGAGGCCGCAGCGGGCGCGGCGGGGGAGGCGTCGTCGGCGAGGATCTCGTCCTGGGACCGTTGCGTTCAGTGCCCCAGGTATTTGAGCCCGCGACGGTGGGCCATTGATGCGGGCGACGGCCGGATGCCCGCCGCGCATTCAGCAGGCACCGGGGTTCGTCTACCGGGACGCCCGACCCGCACGAATTCTGCCTTGCAGAACATGGCACTTGACAGCGGAATACAGGCTGGTCCACCATCGCAAGTGATCGTGCTCACGTCCCGATAGGAATGTGATTCAAGACGCCCTAGCTGAGGATAGGAGAATCGATGATTCGTTCGGTGTCGCCGACGCCCCTTGATGCTCCTGAGGGCGACGGGCTTTCCACGAGGGGCGCCGGATTCTTGGGAGGCGGGCGCCGATGACCTACGGCATCGAGCGCGGGCGAGCTGGAATCGGAACACGTTTCACGCGCGGGAATGTCCGGCGCGTGCTCACCGGATTCTTGATCGGAATTTGGCTGCCGGTCACCGCGCTTATGGTGTGGTATCTGCTCACCCGTGAGAGCGCATCGTTGTTCTTCCCACCGCTTACCGAGATTGCCCGCACATTCGTTACCGATTTCATCGCCCCTGTCGGCTTCGCCGAGAACCTTCTCCCCAGTATCGCCAGGTTGATCGCCGGTTTCGCGCTCGCGGTCGCGCTCGGTCTGGGTATTGGCTATTTCGTCGGATTGAGTCCGACGGGGCGGGCGATGCTGATGCCGGTTTTCGATATCTTCCGATCGACGCCGGTTATTGCCCTCATTCCGGTATTCATCGCATTGTTCGGCGTCGGTTCACTGAGTGAGATCCTGCTCATAGCGTGGGCGGCTTTCTGGCCGATTATGTTGGCAACGGTGACCGGCGTGGCCAGCGTCGACCAGGGTTTCCGCGACGTGGCCCGGTCGTTGCGGATGACCGGCCCGCAACGGTTTTCCTTGATGAGATTGCCCGCGGCCTCGCCTCATATTTTCGCCGGAGTCAACATCGGGATCTCGGTGAGCGTTGTGGCGATGGTGGCGATCGAATTATTCAATGCCACCAGCGGAATCGGCAGCTATTTGGCGATGAGCAAGATCCGGTTCGTGATGGTCGACGCCTATGCGGGCGCGATCGCGGCGGGATGTGTGGGATTTCTTGTCGCAACCCTGTTCGTCGCGCTCGAGCGGCGCGTGTTCATGAAATGGCATTACACGGGCGGAGGCATCGGCACGGCTTAGGAATCAATGCCAAGCCGGACCTTTGGACTATTGGCAACGCCAAACCGCACAAGAGCTGGATTCAGGTAGTAGCACCTTCCGGCCTGTGAACGACCTGGTTAATGACTCGAGACGAAAGTGAAGGGAATGCATTTGCCGCCGCTATCGAAGCGTGTGAGGACAGCTGGAGTTGCAGGGCTCACCGTCGCATTCGTGGCCGCCTGCGGGGGGAGCCCGGATGACGGCAACGGAAATGCCGGAGGTGACTCTGTCGGGGCGCCTCTGAAGGTCGTGACACAGCAGGTCGGCGAATTCCTGCTGCCCTACCTGGCACAGGAGCGGGGATTGTTCGAACAGGAAGGCGTCGATGTCGAGATCGTGCCCTTCACCGGCTCGACACAGGTTCAGATTCCGAAGCTCCTCAAAGGCGACTTCGATGTTTCCAGCGGCGGTGCGGCAGATATGTTGCCCAGCATCGTCGAAGGCCTGCCGCTGACGGTGCTCGCCGACGTCGGAACCGTCCTCATCGGTGATAAGGACCAAGATCCGAACGTCTACATCGCGAAGGACCCCTCGATCACCGAGGCCTGCGATGTCGAAGGCAAAAGCGTTGGCATGCAGAGCGTTGGAGGGCAGCAGGAACTGTCATTCAGGGCGACCCTGGAACTCAATGGCTGTGATGACAGCACGGTCGAAATCGTGCAGATGCCCGTCCAGAACATCCCCGCGGCTATCGACCGTGGCCAGCTCGACGTCGGTCAGGGGTACGAGCCATACCTGACGATGGCGCTGGAGATGGGCCAGCACACCGTGTTCACGGGCAACGAAGCGACCGCGGGCCTTCCCGGCCTGACATTCCTGGTGACGGAGTCGACGGCGAATGGCAGGCAAGCCGATGTGGACGCATTCGCACGCGCGATGCAGCAGGCGATCATTCTCGTTCAGGAAGACCCGGAGTTGCTGCGCAACCTAGTGCTCGAGCACACCGAGACAGATCCCGAGCTGGTCAGGAAGATGACGCGCTTCGGACTCTGGTCCACCGATATCGGGCCAGAGAAGTTCCAGGAGCTCATGGAATTCGCCGCGGAAAACGGCCAGATCGAGAACACGGTACCGGCTGAGGACTGGGTGTATGTCCCCGACGCGAACACCTAGTCGGTCCTCTTTGGCAGAGCCCGGCGGCGATCTCAGCTCCACGAAAAGCGTTGTTTCGGTGGCTAACAGGCTGCGGCATCCGCTCCGGGAAGCATCGCCCCCGGTGGGCACCGTCCTGATCGTGGTTGTCTTGCTCTGCCTGTTGCAGTTGGCAGGGGCTCTCGACATCGGCGGCCCCGGTGTACTGCCCACCACGAGCGAGGTCGTCGCAGCGCTGCTCGCAATCCTCTCCGAGGGTTCCACCTATCTGGCTGTCATGGACACGATGGTTCCATGGGTGATCGGCTTTGTGCTGGCGTCGCTCGGGGGAGTGGTCGTGGGCATCCTTGTAGGACCTTCATCGTTTTCGTTTCGTAGCACCCGTGGATTGTTCGACTTCCTTCGTGCGACTCCGCCGGTAGCTTTCATCCCGCTGGTGGTCCTGATGCTGGGCACGGGCTACAGCCTCAAGATCAGTCTGATCGTCTTTGCCGGGATCTGGATCGTCCTGTTGCAGAGCACGGCTGGAATTCGACACCTAGACAAGGTGGCGATGGAATCGGCTCGCAGTCTGCGGATGAGGTGGTGGCAGCGGACGCGTTGGGTTCTGGTGCCTTCGATGCTGCCCTTCATCCTGACGGGCATGCGGGTAGCCGCGCTGAATGCCTTTTTGCTGTGCATCGGCGTGGAACTGATCGCTGGCTCTCCGGGGATCGGACAGGAGATATTGCTGCGCCAGATGTGGGCAGCGATACCAGACATGTGGGCCTATGTTGCGCTGTCGGCGGTGCTCGGCGTGGCCGTGAGTTCGGCACTGACCAAGGCCGAGTCGTCTCTCCTGAAATGGCATGTGTCACAACGTGATATATCGATCTGACGATACGGGACGATACAGATCTGTGTGCGGAGCGGTGGTCCAAAGTCAGTTCGGGACGCCGCTCGGCGGGGTCATTCGACGCCGCTTCGACAACTGAATATGTAGTGAAAGGTATCCATTTTCCGGAAGGTGGGTCGCCAACTGTGCCTCACTCCCCGGAACGCAAATCAGTATGGAGGAAATTGTCATGACCCAAGCCCGCGAAGAGAAAATGCAACAGGTGACGCTGCCGTACCTGCGTGTCTACACCGACGAGAACGGCGAATCTCAATTCGTCGACGAAGAGATGACTCTGCACAGCGCCCGTGTGCATGAGACTCGTATCGATGCTAATTCCGATCGAATTCCTGTTCGTGACGCAACATTTCGAGAGATCGTAGAGGAAGACGCGATCGGATTCCAGCACAACGCCCCGGATCGCGTATTCCTGGTGCATTTGCAGGGAGCCGTCGACATCGTCAATTCCAGTGGAGAAACGCGCCGCCTCGGGCCGGGATCGATAGCTCTCATGGAAGACGTCGACGGTAAAGGGCACACGATCCGAAAGGTCGGATCAGGGCCCCGGGTCACGGTCATGCTGCGGCTGGCTTGAGGGTCGAGGAGGGGATTTCGGCTATGGACTACGCACACACCCGCCCGTGCGCACGCATCAGGAGGCGCGATATATGAAATTTGGCTTGTTCTCGAACAGCAGTCGCTTTAATCCCAATCCGTGGGAGAACTACCAGTCCGATCTCGATGAGATCATCGCGGCCGACAGGGCCGGGTTCGAGGAAGTCTGGATTTCCGAGCATCTCGGTGCTCCGTTACCTGGGTTCGTGACCGTTCCCGAGCTTCTGATCGCCAAGGCGGCCGGATTGACCGACAACGTCCGCCTTGGTTCCGGGGTGAGGCTGCTTCCGCTCTTTCACCCGTTGGAAGTCGCAAACCAGGCCGGATTCAACGATCACCTGACCCGTGGTCGCTACAACTTCGGGGCGGGCACAGGTTTCCCGGGAGTGCATAACTCCGAACGCCGTGGGATCCCGGGCGAGGACCGCATCCCGCGAGCTGTCGAGTCACTGGAGTTCATCCGCCGCTGTTGGGAGTCCCCGGAGCCGTTCGACTTCGACGGTGAGTACTTCAGCGGCCGCGATGTGTTCGTCGAGCCGCGCCCGTATCAGTCACCGCACCCTCCGATCAGCCTGGCCGCCGGCGAGGCAATGACGGAACTCGCGGGCTCACGGGGATACTCCTTGCTCCTGGGGCACTGGGATACTCCTCGTCAATTGGCACCGAAGGTCGAGGAATTCCTGGCGGCGGCGCACGCAGCCGGGATCCCCGACCCACGCGCGCTGATCAAAATCTGTCGGATCGTCTATGTCGCCGAGGACACCAAGACTGCGCGCGAGGAATCCAGAGAGGGCTTTGCACGCGAACTCCAATGGCGGAAGGGCATTACACCGCATCTGTTCAAGGCCTATCCGGTCGGTGACGAGACCGTCGATGACCTCACAGTCGACATGTTGCAGGAGCGCGGGGCATTCTTCGTTGGCAGTCCGGACAAGGTCGCTGCTCAATTGAACGAATTCGCCGAAGAGACCGGCGGCTTCGGTTCAGTCTTGTTGATCGGCGGCAAGGACGTATCGACTTCCGCAGGTCGTCAGCGCTCCTACGAGTTGTTCGCCAATTATGTGGCTCCCCAACTTGTAGATCACAACCTCGCTGTCCCGCAAGCACGCGCGTCATAGCTTGCGGGCAGGCGGACCTCCGGGTGAGCGCGGTAGCAGGCACTGTGGCTCCACGAGGTCAACCGGGCGGGCCGACGTCGACTCGGCCCGCCCGGCATCCGCAAGGGGCGGTGCTGGCCACAGGGATTGACTCCGCCTAGGAAGGAGCTGTTGCCACAGAAACGCGCCGCTGCGTTCGTCCGGAACCTCGAAGGGATCGAACCCCATGCACACAACCCCGCCCATCGAGCGGATGCAGACAACGATGATCAGCGTCGCGCGCAGCCAGACCCTGTCCGACATTCCCCGCCGATCAGCTTTCCGTTACCCAACCAAGCTCGCGATCGTGCATCGCGACGTCGAACTGACGTTTTCGCAGTTCGACGAGCTGGTCGATCGGGCCGCCGCCGCAATGCACGCTGCAGGGCTCGGAAAAGGGGACAGGGTGGCGATTCTGGCCCACAATTGCTGGCAGTTCCCGGTGGTGACGTTCGCGGCGGCGCGTATCGGAGCGATCTCGGTGCCGATCAACTTCATGCTCAATGCTGTCGAAGTCGGCTACATCCTGGATGACTGTGCCGCCGCCGCAGTTGTCGCAGAGGATGCGCTCGTTCCCATCGCCGACGCCGCAATCGCAGATGGTGCCGGCAGCGTGCGGGTGCGAGTGTCGATCGACCTCTCCGGGTACCAGACTCCACCAGGGTGGCAAGGTTTTGACGAGTGGACCCGCCCAGGCACGCCCCCGGAGGTGGTGGTCTCCGACAACGACGTGATACGCATCATGTACACCTCGGGAACGGAGTCTCGGCCGAAGGGGGCCATGCTCACCAGCCAATCGCTCATGTGGCAGTACGTCAGTTGCGTAGTCTCCGGGGAGATGTCGGCCGACGACATCGAGGTGCACGCCTTGCCCCTATACCATTGCGCGCAGCTCGATTGCTTTCTGTCGGTCGACCTGTACCTTGGCGCAACCAGCATAATTCTGGATAAACCCGACCCCGAGACAATTCTGCGAACGGTGGAACGTGAGCGGGCCACCAAGTTGTTCTGCCCGCCGACAGTCTGGATCTCGCTGCTGCGCTCGCCGCTGTTCGACCACGTCGACCTAGTGTCGTTGGCCAAAGGCTACTACGGGGCATCAGCGCTGCCGGGGGAAGTCCTGGAAGAAATGCTGCGACGTGTGCCGTGGCTGCGGTTGTGGAACTTCTACGGGCAGACCGAGATGGCGCCTGTTGCCACCGTTCTCGGACCCGACGAGCAGGTCAGTCGAGGGGGTTCAGCGGGGCGGCCCGCACTCAACGTCGACACGCGTATCGTTGACGACAGCGGACAGATGGTGCCGACAGGTGAGGTCGGCGAGATCGTCCATCGCAGCCCACAGGCTACCGTCGGATACTTGAACAACCCCGACAAGACTGCGGAAGCCTTCGCCGGTGGTTGGTTTCATTCCGGTGACCTCGGCTATCTCGACGACGACGGCTACCTGTGGGTGGTGGACCGGAAGAAGGACATGATCAAAACGGGTGGCGAGAATGTCGCCACGCTGGAGGTCGAGGAAGCGCTTTACGCGCTGGGTGCCGTGGCCGAAGCGGCGGTGTTCGGGGTTCCGCACCCGCGGTGGATCGAAGCGGTCACCGCTGTGGTTGTCCCGCGGGCCGGTGCGGAGATCGCCGAGGAAGCGGTGATTGCACATTGCCGCACCAAGCTCGCCGGGTACAAGGTCCCCAAGTACGTGCTGATAGTTGACGAACTTCCGAAGAACCCCAGCGGGAAGATCCTCAAACGTGACCTTCGGGCCACGTTTCACCACCTTTCGTGGGCGCGGAAATGAGGTGAGCCTGTCCCTTGCTCCCCTGGATCTGGCCATATCCCAGATATGTTGGGGCGCAGTAGCGCCCATTGGTCCGACGAGGCAAGGTCATGCCTTCGATGTCACCGCGATGTTCGGTTGCAGCGGTTGGGTGATCATTTCGCGGTACTTGGTTCGCCTGCTGGTCCGGTTATCGACGACCTTCTCGGTGGCAAGCCGCACAGCGCAGAGCACGAAGAGCCAGACGATGTTGTAGGCCCAGACCCAGCCGATCGTGCTCCAAGGGATGGCCGGCACCAGCCAGCCGAGACCGCACATCAGTACGGCAAGGATCTGGGTTGCCACGATCGCGCTCACCAACGGTGCGGCAGGGAAAGGCGGCAGGAAGAACCAGCGCTCGGTGCGGGTGACGAACAACAGCAGGTGCCCACCGGCGACCAGTTGGAGAAAAATGACGGTCTGCAGATGCGAGTGGTCGGACAGGCCAAAGTAGTGCTGCAGAGCGGTGTCCGACAGCGCTTCCATGCCGATCAGCAGCAGCCCGAACGACTGGACCACCGAGAAAAAGCCGAGGACAGCCGAAATACTCAGTAGTCGAGGCATTTTCCAACGGATCGGACGTTCGCTGATCGGGGTGTTGTCGTAGGCGGTCGTCATGATCGGAATATCGTCGAGAAGCGAGATGAGCACGATCATGATGGCGGTCAGTGGCTGAAATCCAAGGGCGATGGTCGAGAGCACGACCAGGAACATGATGTCCATGGTCAATGCCACCCGGTAGATCGTGTAACTGGTGATCCGTCCGAAGATGCGGCGGGCCTCGTCGATGGCGTTGTTGATCACCGACAGGCCGGGGGCGGTGAGGACCAATGCGGCCGCACCGCGCGCGGCGTCGGTGGCGCCCGAGACTGCGGTGCCACAGTCGGCTTGCTTGAGCGCCGGTGCATCGTTGACGCCGTCACCGGTCATCGCGACCAGGTGGCCACGTGCCTGCAGCGATTTCACGATCGCGTACTTGTGTTCGGGGAAGACCTGGGCGAAACCGTCGGCCCGCTCGATCGCATCACCGACCGCCTGGGGCACGTTGTTGGGGTCCATGTCCTTCGGGAACTGCTCTGCGGCGGCGATGAGGTTGGTGCCCATACCGAGCTGGCGGGCGGTTTCGCGGGCGATCGCGATGTCGTCGCCGGTAACCATCATCACCCGTACGCCTTTGGCATTGACCATGTCGATGGTCTGTTTGGAATCGTCGCGTGGCGGATCGAACATCGGCAGGATGCCGAGCAGCACCCAGGTGTTGCCGTCGTCGTCCGAGCGGGCGACCCCAAGTGCGCGGTAGCCTTTGGCGCCGAGTCCCTCCACGGTCGTGGTGACTTTCTCGGCTTCGTCCCCGGAGGCTTTGACCAGTTCGGCGATCACTTTCGGCGCGCCTTTCGAGACGACGAACGTCTTGCCGTGTGCGTCGGCTATCGTGGCCGCGGTGCGTTTGGTGACCGGGTCGAAGGGAATGAAGTTGGTCTGGCTGTACGACTCGAGTGCACGGTGATCTTTGAGCGCATCGATTACCGCGGTGTCGATAGCGTCGCGGTCCTCGATCCTCGAGGCCAGTGCCGCAGCCAGAATGACGTCCTGCGGATCCGTCGACGAGAACAGGATCGGGGTGTCGAGCTCGAGCTGGTCTTTGGTCAAGGTCCCGGTCTTGTCGGAACACAAGATGTCGACGCCGGCCATCTCCTCGATCGCGTCCAGCCGTGACACGATGGCCTGCTCTTTCGACAGCGCAAGGGCGCCGAGCGCCATGGTGATCGAGAAAACCGCCGGCATGGCCACCGGGATCGAGGCGACCAGCAGGATCAACACGAACTGAAGGATGCGCAACGCACTGCTGAGATCCCAATCGTCAGCGACGACGATGTCGTGGTAGACGCGAAAAGCCACCATGATCGCGGCGAGTACGCTGGCCAGGACGATCAAGAAATTGCCGATCTGGAACATCGCCTTCTGCGCGTGGCTCGCCGACCCGGCACCGGCAACCAACTGTGCTGTCCTGCCGAAGAAGGTGTTGGACCCGGTGGCGATGACAACCGCCACCATTTCACCCTGCTTTACCACGCTGCCCGCGTATGCCTCGTCGCCGGTCTTCTTGGTCACCGGCACCGACTCGCCGGTGAGTGCGGCCTGATCGATCGAAGCGAATTCGCCGTCGAGCATACGCAAGTCGGCCGGCACGATCATGCCGAGCCGGATCTTGACGATGTCGCCCGGGACCAGCGTGGCAGCCGGCAGGCTCTGCCAGGTGCCGCCGCGCAGGACTGTCGCCTCCGGCGCCAGGCCCTTCTTCAGCGCCGCTAACGCGTTGGTGGCCTTCATATCCTGCCACAGGTCGAGGCCGGCGTTGAAGAGCAACAGCGCCGAGATGATGATGAAATCCTGCCAATGGCCGAGGATGGCGGAGACGAGGGCTGCCGCTTCGATCATGTAGGCGATCGGGCCGCGGAAGTAGGCGACAACCTTGGCGAGCAGGCTTTCTTGCTTCTCCACAATCGCGTTCGGCCCGTACTGGCTTAGTCGCTGTTGGGCCTGGGCGTCGCCGAGCCCGCGTTCGGGCTCGACCTGAAGTTGGGCCAGAACCTGTTCGAGCGGCATCTTCTCGAGGTCCGCGGAAAGCGGTTGGCTCTTCTTTCCACCCGCGTCTTGCTGGACGACGTCACTGGCCATGCGATGCCTCCGCGTTCCCGTCACACTCGCCGAGCAGCTCGTATTTGGCTTGTGCCAGTTCGGATTTCTCATCGTCGCTGACGGTCGGATACCGGGGATCGAGGCCACGCAGTGTCTCAAGGAGCACCGCAGAAGTGGACAGGTGGCTGAACCACTTGTGATCGGCCGGGATAACGTGCCAGGGCGCCCAGTCGGTGCTGGTGTGGGTCAACATCTGCTCGAACGCAAGCTGGTAGTCATCCCAAAACTTACGCTCACGCAGGTCGGCTGTGGAGAACTTCCAATTCTTCTCGGGTTTGTCGATACGTTTGAGGAAGCGGCGTTCCTGTTCTTCTCTGGATACGTTGAGGAACAATTTGACGATCACCGTTCCGTTGTCGGTCAGATACCGTTCCCAGCCATTGATGTCGCGATATCGCCGGTGCCACAGATCTTCTGCGTCCAGGACGGCGGTACGCGGCCACAGAAATTCGGGATGGACCCGCGTGACGAGCACATTCTCATAGTGGGACCGGTTGAAGACGGCGATGCGTCCCAGCTCGGGCAACGCCGTTTGGTGCCGCCATAGGTAATCATGTGCGCGCTCGGTTTCCGAGGGAGCCTTGAAACTATGGACGTCGACACCCTCGGGGTTGAGTCCGCTCATGACGTGCTTGATGGTGCCGTCCTTGCCCGCGGCGTCGATTGCCTGGAGAACGATCAACAATGAGCGTTGAGCCTGGGCGAAAAACCGGTCTTGAAGATCGAACAGTGCGGCGGTCGCCTCGGCCAACTCATCCAGCCCGCGACGTTTGCCGAGTTCCTTGTCGTGGCGGCCAGGGTCGAAGTCCTTAGCCAAGTCAACCTTGGTTCCCGGTCGGACTACGGTTGCCTGCGCCAACGCCTTCCAGTTCGCCGACGACTTTTTCCCCACGGTGTGCTCCTCACGCTTGGAGTGGCCTGCTGGCGGCGCCGCCTCGATGTGACCACGGGCTCTCGCTGGGCGGCCAGGGCCCTAGGTCCTCGAATGGGCGCCGGGCGTCCCGCAGCGTCACAGCGGCTGCAGGGAACGAACAGCGGGGGACGTGGTTGAGTCGAGGGGGTGCGCGCCCTGATCACGACCACAGGTGAACCTGAGGTGGCCCGGGTATGACGGTTTGGGATGCCGTTCGGCGATTCATTGTGCCGGGGCGACCGAGGCGGGCTATGAATCAGCGGTGAGCAACCACGATGTGAACCTGACCGAACAGGAAGACTCGTTGATCGGCGCGACTCATCCCGAGGCTTTGGCGCGCATGGACGAGAATTCGTTGAAGGACCTGCAGAGCCGCCTGCGCAAAGCCCGCGAGAAGAATTTCAGCCTGTTGCGCCGCCAGGGTGCGGCCCGAGTGCAGGCCGAGGGCGCCCGCGGCGCCGCTCAGCCCGCCAACGAACGACGCGGCCACAAAGTCGAGATCCTTGACGAGGCCCTGGCTCGAGTGAGTCAACGCCTCGATGACCTCAGTGAAGGCGAATAGCCGGTAGCGGGTCGGTCTTCCGGCCCACAACAACACGTTGCCGGAGGGCGCGAATCCGCAGGGGCACATAAGCTTCGACGCAGGCGGCAAGAGCACGCGCCGCGGATCTGTTGGTTACTGCGAAAGAAGTGGGCGGTTGGCTTTCCGGACACGTCATGCATCGACGTCACAGCCACGGATCTCGGAGTGAGCGGCGCGGAGCACCGTCGCCATCTCGGGGACGTGTCGACGCCGCGCGGCCAGTCGACTCGAGTCGGCCTCTATTTCGGTGTCCTTCAGCTGTTCTTCAACCTCAGCTGGGTGGTCTACGTCGTCTTCTTGCCGCAATTGGCGGCACAAGCGGGCATCGGTGCGGAGGCCGTCCCGCTGATCTTGCTGATGGATCAGGTGATCTTCGTGGTGTGCGATTGGGCCACCGGGTTGGCCTCCGACCGCATCGCCGAGGTGATTGGCCGGCTGGGCATGATCGTTGCGGCGGTGACCGCGCTGTCGGCGCTGGCGTTCCTGCTTCTGCCGTTCATCACAGGCATTGGAGCAGGAGCGCTTCTGGGCCTGACGATGGTGTGGGCGATCACCTCATCGGCCCTGCGCGCTCCACCGCTGAAGCTGCTCGGCCGTTACACCGCGCCAGACGAACAGCCAAGGGCCGCCTCGCTGTTCCTGCTCGGCCTCGGGATCTCGACAGCGATTGCACCGTTTCTCGCGGCGTGGATCACTGCCCACGATCCGCGCATCATGTTCGGCGCATCGGCGCTGTCGGTCGTCTTGGTAACCGCGGCCATCGTGTGGGCAGAAAGGACACTGGCCGGCTCGGCGCCCGACGCGGAGCCGACCCGACCCGACTTCCGGCGTGCACCCGTGCTGCTGTTTCTGGGTTCGGTGCTGCTGCTGGCGATCGGCTATCAGGTCCACGTGTTCATCAACTCCGAGCATCTCTTCGCGCGTGTGACCGGGCCCGACCGGGCGGCCGACCTAGGTGCCCTGTTCTGGATCGGCTTCAGCGCGGCGATGCTGCCGGCATCACTGCTGACCAAGAAGTTCGGCGGCCTCGGTGTGATGGCGGCGGCAGCGCTGATCGCCGCCGTATCGGCTGGTTACGCGGACGTCGCGCCGGCTGTCCTGCCATTGAGCGCCGCCCAGTTCGTCTGCGGCGCGGCCTGGGGTGCGGTGAGCATGAGCGCCGTCGCGACAGCGTTTCGGCTCGGCCACGTCGGCAGCGAGGGCCTCGCCGTGGGCGCCATGTATTCGGTGCAGGGGGTCGCAGCGGTCGCGCGCATCGCAGTCGTCACGGCGACGATGGGGCATATTTCCACCTCCGCGGCTCTGCCATGGCTGCCCGTGGTCGTCTGGCTTGCCGCGGGTGCGCTGCTCGTGCTCGCGGCGCGGCGCGCTCCCACGCCGACCTGACGACAACAGCCGCGTCGGTATCCGCGCGGCAGCGGCGGCGCATCACCCCCGGCCGGTCATCCAGTCTTTCGCCGCCTCGGCCTGCCCGGCAGGGAAGTGCTTGATCTGCGCAGCAACAAAATGCGACGCCAGGTGTTCGGCGAGGTCGCCGACCGGTGAGTCGGTGACGACGGCGATCTTCTTGACGTGCTTCTGATGCTCGCGGATGAAGCGCAGATGAGTGACAAGAGCCCCGAAGCTGTCCCAGCCCGGAAACGTCGGCGCATCGATGATCAGCCCGGCGAGCTCACCAGCCGACTCGATTTGGGGATCGATGGTTTTCGCCAGCTCCGCGAAGTCACTTTTGTCGAGCGGGGCCTGCGGCCGAACCAGCGCGACAGAATGTGCGGCATCCATCTCGACGTCGATCATGGCAGCCTCCAGCCAATCTCGTGCGGGCCCCTCAGGCGGACCCATCAGGCCAAGTGTGCGACACCGACAGCAGGCTCCCTAGGGCACAACGTCACCCATTGACGCCAGCTCGGCCGTCCGTCGCGCACTCACAGTCCACGCACAGCCGATGAGACTGGACCCCCGTGGGCTCCCCGAATGATGCTGGACGACAGCCGCAACCACCCGGAGGTACGCCATGCAGGCTCAACACCGCTGCATCGTCTGCCGTCGACGACCCCGCATCGCAGATTCCGTGCTGTGCGTGACGTGCGGGGATTCGACCATCGAAGCGTCGTTGGCCTATCGAGAACTGCGCCCCGAAAACGCTCCACGGCCAGCCGCGTTCCCGGCGCACCGTTACCAATCCGCCGCTGCCGGAGGATGAACCAGTCCCGCGGACAGTGACCCTATCGAGCGGTGATCCGGCCCAGCAGCGACGCCTCCGTCGGCGACGAAGCGGGATTGCGCCCCACCCGGTTACGCAGCATCGACACCAGCTTGGTCACCAACACCCCCACGACGAGGGAGGCCAGCACCCCCACCAGGGGATGTCCGTCGAACAGTTCGTAGACCTGATAGTGGGTCAGGTAGATGTACAGCGACGCCTCGGCCAGCACCCCGGCGAGCACGGTGAGTCCGGCCGGGCAGCGAACTGCCGGCACCCAGATCAGCAGCGCCAGTCCCGCGAACACCAACAATCCACGGTAAAGCTCGTCGAAGTAGCCGTACAGGCCGACCGCCAGGACCAGGGTCACCAGAGCACGTTGCCACACCGTGCTGGCCTTGGCTGCAGCCCACCCGGCCGCGAAGAACCAAAAGGTCAGCACCGTGAACCAGGCGTCGTGGCCGAGCCCCAGCCCGAGCGCGTCGTAGCGCAGCGCCAGCCCGAGAGCCAAAAACACGAGCGCGAACCCGAAAGGACACCGTCGTTCGGCCCGATCGCTGGCCGGCCACCAGAGCACCACCGCCAAGCCGATGAGGATCCACACCAGGGCCTCGATGAACCACAAACGTCCCGCGGTCATGCTGCCGTCAGGGCCGAGGAGCTTCTGCAACAGAAGCAGATTCGACACTTGATAGTCGTCGGTGATCACCAACGCGACGGCAATCCATCCGATCGAGGGCACCGCGATCCAGGCGATGGTGCTGCGGAGGTGGCGCAGCCGGTCAGCGCGCGGAACCGGTGTCAGGCAAAACCGGCCGAAGTTGTAGCCGGCGACTCCAAGCAGGATGTGCGCCCCGCCCCACACTTCAAACAATCCTGCATGCGAGCCGACGATCAACACGATCGCCACCGCTCGCAACGCCACACTGGTCTCCATGGTCGCGCTCCACCAGGAGCGCCGCCGCGCAGTGGGTCGCGTCATCGATTCGAGCTCACCGACGGTGCGCCGATGCCAATCAGCCGGCAAGTGGCCCAGCGCCCGCTCCAGGCGCACCGACAGCGCGACGTAGGACAGCGAGTTTCCGCCTAGATCGACAAAGCTGCGTTCGGCGGTGACGGTGTCGGGGTCGACGTGCAGCGCCTCGGCGAACACACCGCGCAGGCTTGAACCGCTCGACGCAGAAGCGCCATGCTGCGCCAGACTGCGCACCGCCCGGTAGTCCGGTTTGTTCGAGATGGTCTGAGGCAGCGTGTCCACCGCGACCGCGGTCACGGCTGCCGCCGGCACCCCGGCGGCAGCGGCGACCGCGCCGGCGACCTCGGTTCGGCCGGAATCACCAAGGAAGGCCACCGCGATCCGCTGGTCGTCGGCGGCGCACAACGCAGTCAACCCTTGCTCGGACAGCTGTCTCTCGAGCTGCTGCAAATCGATGCGCAGCCCGAACAGCTTGACGAAGCGGCTGGCCCGGCCGATCACCTCGTAGAGACCGTCAGACGTTTGTCGGGCGATATCGCCGGTACGTAGCTCGTCGACCGTCCTACCCAACTCGAGATCGGTGCGCGACTGGGCGTAGCCCATCATGACGTTGGGGCCGCGATACACCAGTTCGCCCGCGCCGCCGTCCCAGCCTTCGGCGGGATCTATCCGAAACGATCCACCCGGGATCGGCACCCCGATCGTGGCGGGTCGTGACAGTGCCAGCTCCGGTGGCAAATACGCCATCCGGGCAGTCGCCTCGGTAGCGCCGTACATGACGTAGAACTGCCAGCCTTTGCGCTGTCCGAGTTCGGCGTACGCACGGACGCGGTCGGGTCCGAGCCGTCCACCGGCCTGGGTGAGGTAGCGCAGAGTTGGCAGCTCCATATCGGCGAAGCCGATCCGGTCCAGCAGATCGAACGTGTAGGGCACCCCGGCCAACGACGTTCCGCCGTGGCGCCGGAACAGTGCCCAGAACTCGTCTTCGACGACCGAGGAATCGGTCAGGATCAACCCGGCACCGACGAGCAGGTGGCTGTGGATGACCGACAGCCCGTAACAGTACGACATCGGCAATGTCGTTGCTGCTCTGTCGCTGTCGCGAACATCGAGGTACTCGGCGATGGCACGGGCGTTGGCGATCAGGTTGTCGGCGGACAATCGCACCAGCTTCGGTGATCCGGTGCTTCCAGATGTCGACAGCAGCAGCGCAAGGTCGGCGTGCAGATCGGCGCAACCGCGGGCTCGGCGTTCGTGCACGCCGGTGCTGTCGATGACGATGTCGGGATCGTAGACCGACAGGATGGCCTGCTGCGGACGCCCGGCCGGCACCGGTAGCACGACATGCCCCCCGGCCAAGGCTGCCAGGTAGTAGACCAGGCTGTCGAGGTCGTTTCGAGTCTCGAGCAGCACCAGACGCCGGGCGTCGCCCAGTCTTTCAACTGCGGCGGCAACCCGGGCCGCCAACTGGCGATAGTCGAGGACCTCGACCGGGGTCGCCACTGCCAAACGGTCACCGTGGCGCACAAGGTGGTCGACGAGCCCCGTCATCGAAAGACCACGCCAGCGCCCATCACGTCGATATGGACCTTGGCATCGACCGCGGGCGTGTCGATGCTGTGCTGGCGCACAGTGATCGGGGCGATGTCGCCACCCGGGTCGATGGTCAATAGCACATCGTGGCCGAGGAATTCGGTGCCGATGACCGCACCGACACCGCTCTGGCGCTCACTGTCGGAAACCTCGGTGGCCACCAGCTGTTCGGGGCGCAGCATCACCGTGGCATCGCCGTCGGTGACCGACGGGTCGACGGGGACCCTGCCCAACGCGCATGTCGCCACGCCTGCGGACACAGTGCACGGGACGAACACGCATTCGCCGAGGAACTCGGCGGTGAAACGGTCGACCGGGTGCCGATAGACTTCGCGAGGTGTACCGACCTGGGTGAAACGGCCATGACGCATCACCGCAACACGGTCGGAGATCGACATCGCCTCCTCCTGGTCGTGCGTCACCACCAGCGTCGTGACCCCAGCCGCGGACAACAGGTGCGCGACCGCCTTGCGGGTGGAGGCCCGAAGGCCCGCGTCGAGAGCGTTGAACGGTTCGTCGAGCAGCATCAGCTTCGGCTGGCGCGCCAACGAGCGTGCCAGTGCCACCCGCTGCTGCTGGCCACCGGAGAGCTGGTGCGGCCGGCGTGCAGCGTGCGCGGGTTCCAGCGCAACAGTTTCGAGTAGCTCTGCGACCCGCTGGCGTACCGCGGCGCTTCGGTACGAGCCGGGCAGCCCGTAGGCGATGTTCTGGCCGACGGTCAAGTGCGGGAACAGTGCACCGTCCTGGGCGACATACCCCACCGCGCGCCGATGAGCCGGGATGTGTACACCCGGGCCGTTGACCTGCTGTCCGGAGATGACGATGGTTCCGGCATCCGGCGTTTCGAAGCCCGCGATCAGCCGCAGCAGCGTGGTCTTGCCGCAACCGGAGGAACCGACTATGGCGGTGGTGCTGCCTTGCGCCAGCTCGAGGTCGACGCCGTCGAGCACAGTGGTGCCGGCGAACGCCTTGGTCAGGCCGCTCACCTGCACGATCGCGCTCCCCAAAGCCTGACTCGGGGCGGTCTGGTCCGGGGCGGTATCACTCATAGCGCCGCCGCCTTGGTGGACTGACGGAACAGCACCATCGTCACCGGCATCGCCAACACGACCATGACCAGCGCGTACGGCGCTGCTGCGGCGTAGTTCAACTCACCGGACAGTGACCAGAAGCCCATCGCCAGGGTCCGGGTGCCGGTGGGCGCCAACAGCAATGTTGCGGTCAATTCTGTTGCCACGGCGACGAATACGAGCGACGCCCCGGCCGCCGCGGATGGCGCGGTGAGCCGCAAAGTGATCCGCAGGAACGTCACCCAGGGAGGCACCCCCAACGAGCGGGATGCCTCTTCGAGGCCGATCGGCACCTGCGCCAACCCCGCCCGCACGCTGACCAGCGCGCGGGGCAGAAACATCAACACATAGGCGCAGACCACCACCACGACGGTCTGATACAGCGGTGGGGCCAGCCGAATCGTCACCGTAACCAGCGCCAACGCCGTGACGATGCCGGGAAGCGAGCTGGTCACGTAGTTGGCGCCCTCCACGGTGCGCGCCAAAGCCCCCTCGGAACGCACCGCCACCCAGGCCACCGGAAACGCCAGCACCGTGGTCACCAACGCCGCCACAGTAGCCAGACCGACGGTCTGAATCAGGGCCTGCCCGAGCGGGCCGAGCGCCCACACATCGGCGCCGCCGATCCACAGCCAGCGCAGCAGCGTCCACAACGGGACGCCGAGGGCCAACACCGCGAGGATGACCAGCGCCAGAAAGGCGGGGAACCTGTTGCGTCCTAGCGAAACCGGCACAGCTTTTCGGGCCACCCCGCCGCCGATCCGGGCCAGGCGAGCACTTCCGCGCGCGCCGGCCTCTGCGCCCAGCAGCACGAGGCAGCACAGCACCAACACCCCGGCGAGCATACTGCCGGCGGGGCCATCGAAAGTCGCCTGGAACTGCTGGAAGATCGCGGTGGTAAAGGTTTCGAAACGCAACATCACAAACGCGCCGTATTCGGCCAGTTGGTGCAAACCGATCAGCAGTGCGCCACCAAGAATCGCGAGCCGCAGCTGCGGAAGCACCACGCGAAAGAACGTCGCCGTGGAACCGGACCCCAGGGCGCGTGCTGACTCCTCGACCGTGGGATCCAGCCGGCGCAGTGCGGCCGCGGCCGGCAAGTAGACGAACGGAAAATAGGACAGCGTGGTGACCAAAACGCCGGCTCCCAGCCCATGCAGCGACGGCGCGATTCCCAGCCAGGCGTAGCTGTTGACGAATGCGGGCACAGCCAGCGGCGTGACGAACAGGGGACGCCACACGGCACGTCCGGCTACGTCGGTGCGCTCCACCAGCCACGCCGCGCCCACCCCGAGAGCCACGCACAGCGGCACCGTCAGCACCACCAGCGACAGTGTGTTCCACAGCAGCTCGCCGACCCGCGGCCGGACAATCAGTGCGTAGGCCTGATCCCAACCAACGGTGACGAACGCCCACGCGACGTAGCCCAACGGAATGAAGGTCGCGGCCACCAGGACGGCGACCGTGATGATGACCAGCGGACCTGGACGAGTCGCGGGGGTCGTCCTCGCCCCGGCGGGGGCAATATCCGACCCCAGACCGGCGTCCTGTGCGGTGGCCGGCGTGACCACCTAGAGCAGGCCGTCCTGGGTCATCATGTCTGACACCGCTTGCGCGTTAAGGGTCGAGGGGTCGATCGCTGGGGCCTGAAGATCCACCAGGGGAACCAGCGCCGGGTTGGCGGCGACTCCGCTGGCCACCGGGTACTCGAACGACGTGCCCGTCTGTAACACTTCCTGACCGGCCTTGCTGGTGATGAATTGCAGGAATTGCTGGGCCTGGTCCTGCTTGTCACTGGAGGCCAGCACCCCGCCGCCAGAAATGCTGACAAACGCGCCAGGATCTTGATCGCGGAAGTAGTGCAGTTCGGTGTTGTTGCTGATTTCCTTGGTTTCGGCCTGATCGCGGAACCAGTAGTAGTGGTAGACGACTCCGCCGGCGACCTCACCGTTGTTGACCGCGCGCAGTGTGGTGATGTTGTTGTCGTAGATCTTGGCGTTGTTCTTCATGCCCTCCAGCCATTGCTGGGTGATTTCCTCACCCTCGAGCTGAAGCAGGGCTGCGACAATAGCCTGGAAGTCCGCCTTGGCCGGCGGGGCGCCCCAGCGACCCTGCCACTGCGGTTGCTGCAAATCCAGCAGGGAGGTGGGCAGCTGGTCTGGGGTCAGCATGTCCTTGTTGTAGGCGAACACGGTCGCCCGCGCCGCGACACCGGTCCACTTTCCGCTCGACGGCCGGTACTGCTCGGGCACCTGCGCGATGATCTCCGGGCTGATGTCGGCGAACAGGCCGGCCCGTTCGACGGCGGCCATAGCTGGCGAGTTCTCGGTCAGGAATACGTCGGCGGGGGAGGCGTCACCCTCGGCGACCAGCTGGTTTCCCATCTCGGTGTCGCCGCCCTGGCGATAGGTCACCGGGATGCCGGTCTCGGCGGTGAACTCTTCGATCCACTCCTTGGTCAGCGACTCGTGCTGCGCGTTGTAGACAAGCAGTTCGTCACCGCCGCCCGAGCTGGAACAGGCTGCCGTGCCCAGAGCTGCGGTGAGAGCCGTGACGAGGGCAATTCGCCCGGCGGTACGGCCGGCGATCCGGCTCCAACGTGCGCGCATGATCAGGCCCGGTTCCTTCCCTGCGCCCCGACGCGGACGCTGCAGCGAACCCTAGCCTAACTTCCTGAGTGATCTGAGGGACTAAGGTCACCTTTATCTAGGTGTGGCTATCCTCATTTCCCAATTGCGGTTAGCCTGCCTGGCAAACCCGAACAAGGAGGTTCTACACATGAGGCAGCTCTCTGCTCTGCCGATCTCGGCGCTGGCTTTGGGCCTGGCGCTGGCAGGTTGCTCCAGCTCCGACACGGCGAGCACCGAGTCGGCGACGTCGTCGACGATCGCCGAGCCCGCCGAGTCGTCTTCGGCGGCCCTTGATCCGCTGGTCGTCGAAGCTGCCGAAGAGTACAAGGCATACGCTGTCGACCAGTCCGGTCAGCTGGTCGTCGCGGTCAAGGCCCTCACCGACGCCGTTCGGGCCGGCGACCTGGAAGCCGCCCAGGCTGCCTACGCACCTTCACGGGTGCCGTGGGAGCGCATCGAGCCGTTGGCCGGCCTCGTCGAGGAGATCGACGGTTTGGTCGACTCCCGCGTCGACGATTTCGCCGGTGTCGACGATCCGGAGTTCACCGGCTGGCACCGCCTGGAATACCTGTTGTTCGAGGAGAACACCACCGACGGCGGCGCACCGTTCGCCGACCAGCTCGACGCCGACATCGCCACGCTGAACGAGCAGATGCCCGCGCTGGAGGTGACACCGGCGGATGTGTCGGTCGGCGCCGCGGAACTGATCGAAGAGGTTTCCGAGGGCAAGATCACCGGCGAGGAGAACCGCTACTCCAAGACCGACCTGTGGGATCTCAGCGCCAACCTCGAGGGCTCCCAGGCCGCTATCGAAGACCTGACCCCGGCTCTGGAACAGGCCGACCCAGCGCTACTGGATCAGATCAACACGGGCTTCGCCGAGATCAACTCGACGCTCGAGCCGCTACGCCGCAGTGGTGGCGGTTGGGTGCTTTACTGCACCGCAAACGACCAGTTCCCGTCGCCGCGCTGCCCCGAGGTGACTGTCGACCAGCAGACCGTCGACACCCTCAAAGCGCAGCTGGCCGGTCTCTCGGAGAGTGTCTCCGAGGTCGCCGGGGTGCTGAACCTGCAGTGACCAAGCACCCGGCGCGCTCAGGCATCAGCCGGCGCAACTTCGTCACCGGGGCTCTCGGTACCGGCGCGGCGGTTGGTGCCGGCGCGGCGCTGGCGGCGTGCTCGGCGCCTGCAGGGGAGCCAGAAGCCGCCTCCACAGCGCCGCGCTACGTGGAGTTCGCGGGACCGCACCAGGCGGGGATCACCGCGATACCGGTTCCCGAGCAGGGGTTGATGGCGGCGTTCACCGTCATCAGCGACAGCCGTGAACAGCTCGCACAGACGCTGGCCGACCTCACCGACGAGATCCGCGGCCTGATGTCGGGGCGTCCGCCCGAGCAGCGGGGACCGGCCTACCCTCCGGTGGACTCGGGCATTTTGGGCGAGGAACCACCACCGGACAACCTCTCGGTGGTGCTCAGTGTGGGTGCGTCATTGTTCGACGACAGGTTCGGGCTGGCTGATCAGCGGCCCAAAGAGCTGGTAACAATGCCCTTTTTGGCCAACGACCGGCTCGATCCGAAGTTTTCCCATGGTGATCTGCTGCTCACCATGGAGGCCGGCCACATCGATACCCTGCAGTTCGCGCTGCGCCAATTGATGCGCCGGACCCGCAGCAACCTTGTGCTGCATTGGATGATCGACGGCTATGCGCGCGGCGCAGGCGCTGTCTCGCACACCGCGACTCCGCGAAACTTGCTGGGGTTCAAGGACGGAACTGCCAACCTGGACAGCGACGACGACGCTTTGATGGATCGCCACGTGTGGGTCGGCCCGGACGACGGCGAGCCCGATTGGGCAGTCGGCGGTTCCTATCAGGCCGTGCGGATCATCCGGATGTTCGTCGAGTTCTGGGATCGAACCCGACTGGTCGAGCAGGAGGAGATCTTCGGCCGCAGCAAGATCAGCGGCGCACCGTTGGGGATGAGCGATGAGTTCGCCGACCCGGACTACGCCTCGGATCCCGAGGGCAAGCGGATTCCGCTGGACGCCCACATCCGGCTGGCCAACCCGCGCACCCCGGAGACCGAGGACAGCCTGATTCTGCGCCGCGGGTTCTCCTATGTGCGCAGCTTCGACGGTGCTGGCCGGCTGGATCAGGGGCTGGCCTTCGTCTCCTACCAGCGCAGCCTGGAACGCGGCTTTCTGGCGGTGCAGAACCGGCTCACGGGGGAGCCCTTGGAGGAGTACACCCTGCCCGTCGGCGGCGGATTCTTCTTCGCGCTTCCCGGGGTCGAAAACCCCAACCAATTCTTGGGTGAAGCACTGGTGGGCAGGCCCGAAACGCCGGGCCCGGATGGCGGGGGTGGCTGAGCAACCGACTCAGTCGGCGACCGGGGCGGCCTCAGTCGGCGACCGGAGCGGCCGAAACAAATAGTCCTCGATCCGCACACCTGCTAGCCGCCCGAATTGGCCGCCAGCCTGAGCAGAGTGGCCCGGCGTTCCTCGATGACGCGGCCGATCTCCTGCATCAACAGCGGCCTTCGCAGGACCAAGGCTTCCATGTTCTCCCGGTCGATCCAGGCCATCGTCAACTCGTCGAGGGCCCGAGCATCAGCCTTGACCGGTTCGCGGGTGAGCGTCGTCTGCCCGAGGAACTCGCCCCGTTCCAGCGTGCGCAGTCCCACCACGGTGTCGTCGGCTCGAACCTCCAGCTGAACCTTGCCGCTGATCACGAACATCATCCGCTCGGGCACCG
>CAZLTV010000011.1:0-50289 GCA_964562545.1 uncultured Mycobacterium sp.
AACTAGGTGAACCGACCTGTGCGACCCTGCGGGATCCGCGCAGTGGGATCCAGGTGGCGGGATCTAAGCAGTGAAATCTACGCCAGTGGAATCTACGCCAGTGGAATCTACGCCAGTGGAATCTAGGCAGTGGAATTTAGGCGGCGGGATCTGCGTAAGAGGCCGCCGGGATCGGCATCGCATGGTAGGAATTCGGGGTGGCGATCGACGTCCGCGACCTCGCTGCCCCGATCCTCATCGCTCCGATGGCCGGGGGACCCTCGACGCCCGAACTGGCCGCCGCAGGTACTGCGGCGGGCGGGATCGGTTTCGTTGCGGCTGGCTACCTCAGTGCGGCGGGGTTCGCCGAGCGTCTCACGGCGGCCATGCGGCTGACTTCAGGACCTCTCGGAGCCAACCTGTTCGTGCCGCACCGCAGCGCAGCTACCTCTGAAGCGCTCGATCGATACGCGGCGGCACTGTCGTCGGAGGCTCACCGGTACGGTGTGGAGCTCGGCGAACCCCACTTCAGCGACGACGACTGGGCTGCCAAGCTCGAGGTGCTGCTCGAACTGCGTCCGGCGGTGGCTTCGTTTACCTTCGGGCTTCCCAGTGCGGCCGAGCAGCGCCTGCTCAGTGCGGCGGGAATCACCACGGCGGCGACGGTAACGACGGTGGAGGAGGCCTGCGAGGCCGCTGATGTCGGTATGGACTGCGTTGTGGTGCAGGGCCATTCAGCAGGAGGTCATCGGGGGACATTTGACCCCACCGCGGCGCCGTCCGAGGACGAACTCGAAGATGTGATCGCCGCGATCACTGCGAGGCTGAAGCTTCCGGTGGTGGCAGCCGGTGGTCTGATGAATGCCGTTGACATCGAACGAGTCCGGCGGGCCGGAGCGGTTGCCGCGCAGCTGGGCACCGCATTCTTGCTGGCCGACGAGGCGGGTAGCAGTCCCGTACACCGTGCGGCGCTGACAGACCCGAGCTTCACCGCAACCGTTGTCACCAAGTCCTTTTCCGGGCGTTATGCAAGGGGGTTGCGCAACCGTTTCGTCGATGAACACGACTCCGATGCCCCGTTCGGGTATCCGCAGGTGCACTACCTCACCGCGCCGGTGCGGGCCGCAGCCGTGTCCGCCGGAGACCCGCACGGCGTCAACGTGTGGGCAGGTACCGGGTTCCGGCAGGCCCGGGCCGCGCCTGCGGCCGCGATCATCGCCACACTTGTCGGCGGGCAGCAATGACCAGGCCGCTGAGCCGTCGGTCCTTCACACTGGGTTTGGGTGCTTTGGCGGCCGCACCGCTGGTGCCCGCATGTGGCCGTGGACAAGACCGCGACGCCGAACACGTCATCGTCGTCGGCGCCGGGATGGCCGGTCTGGCGGCGGCGCGCCGTCTCACCGATGCCGGTGTATCGGTGACGGTGCTGGAGGCGCGGTCGCGAATCGGCGGACGGACATGGACGAATACGTCGCTAGGTGTACCCGTCGACATCGGCGCGGCCTGGATTCACGGCACCGCGGGCAATCCGCTGGTGGCGCTGGCCGACGTGGTTGGCGCGCGCACCGTCGAAACCGACTTCGAGAACGTGGCGGTGATCCGCGACGGCGCGCAGGTTGCCGACAGTGAAGTCGCCGCGGTGTTGGACAGGTGGCATGTGATCCTCGATGAGATCGACGATGCCACCGACGACGCCGGTCCGCGTGCGTCGGTGGCAGACGCACTGGCCGAAGTCGCCGATCTTGAGGATCCACTGATCCGATGGTGTGTCGATTCGGCTATCACCACCGATTACGCGGCGGATCCCGACCAGCTGTCGCTGAGGTGGTTCGGGCACGAGAGCGAGTTCGACGGCCCGGACCTGTTGCTCGCGGGCGGTTACGGGCAACTCGTGGCCCACCTTTCGGCTGGGCTGCCGATCATGCTGGGCGCCGAGGTCAGCCGTATCGACCATGCCGGTCCCGGGGTGACGGTCGAGACGGCGAAGGGCACGATCTCGGCCGATCGGGTGATCGTCACGGTGCCGCTCGGTGTGCTCAAGGCGGGAACGATCGTGTTCGATCCACCGCTGCCCGAAGCTAAGAGCCGGGCGATAGAACGGCTCGGGTTCGGGGTTCTCGACAAGGTCGCCTTGCGCTTCGACGAGCCGTTCTGGCCCGCGGGGCCCGACGTGTTCGGTGTGGTCGGCGTAGACCTTCCGCTGTCGAATTTCGTCAACGGTCTGCCGTTCACCGATATCCCACTGCTGATTGGGTTTCGCGGCGGCGAGGACGCGCGCGCCCGTGAATCGCTTTCCGATCGCGAGGCGGTGGAGCAGGTGGTGACCGCCCTGGCGCTTCCCGAACCCACCGGCGCGGTGGTGACCCGGTGGGCTGCCGACCGGTATGCGCGCGGCTCCTACAGCTTCCTGGCCGTCGGGTCCAGCCCAGAGGATCAGCAGGCGCTGGCGGCGCCGGTGGACGAGCGCCTCACCTTTGCAGGTGAGGCGACGCATGCGGAGTTCTTCGCCACCGTGCACGGCGCCTACCTCAGCGGCTTGCGTGAGGCCGACCGGATTCTGGCTTAGCGCAGCGCCTCGACGACAACGTCGCCGCTTTCGGAGCGCGCCGTGACGACCGACACGGCGTCGTCGGGTTCACGGGTCTGCGGTACCCGCACCACGGTCGAGCCCCAACGTTGGCCGGTGGTCGCGTTGACCGCGTACGGTCCGGGCCCCGGGAGCTCCAGTTCGACATCACCGCTGCCGGTTTCGGCGTCGATGGTGTGTGGTGCCGAGGCGAAGTCCACGCTGATGTCACCGCTGTCGGTGACGGCGCGAAACGAGTCGGACACCGAAATCGCGCCGCGGGTCGAGACGTCACCGTGCGCGGAGGTGATGTCGATGTGGCGGGCCGCCCCGCCGACGACGATGGCGCCTTCTGCGGTGTGGGCCACTAGCTGGTCGACGTCTGCCTCGACGAACACCACACCCATCTCCTGATGTGTCGTGACGGTCAGTTCCTGCGCCACATCGGGCGG
Source organism: uncultured Mycobacterium sp. (assembly GCA_964562545.1). Taxonomy (GTDB): domain Bacteria; phylum Actinomycetota; class Actinomycetes; order Mycobacteriales; family Mycobacteriaceae; genus Mycobacterium. The sequence goes on from CAZLTV010000011.1 coordinate 2,998, forward strand.
TAGCACGAGCCTGATCTCGCCGATGCTGCCCCAGTGCAGGGCCGGTGAGGGCTCGGGCGCGAGGCTGACTCGCGCGGTCATGCCGTCTTGGCTGAGCGCCAACGGTTCCGAGTCTGCTCGGGTGGCGCTGAGCATCCGAATGTCCACATGCGGCTCGGTGGTCTGTCGGTCGCTGGTGATGCGTATCGCGACGGGCACTGATCCGGTGTCGACGGCAATCGCGCGCAACGTTGCCGGCAGCGCGAGGGTATCGGCGACCATCCGGTATCGGCTGACCGCCCACGCGGCACCGGCCAATGACAAGACCAGGCCCACAACGAGAACGCCGGCGCCCGTGGCGATTACGGCGCGGATCGCGGTGCGCGTACCGGGGGTTAGCGGTGGTGGTGGCCCGGTAGGTGGTGGTGGTCCCGGCGGTGGCGTGGTGGCACGGGTGGTCATAGCAGTAGGTCCTTTCTGTCCTGTACGCGTTCAGGATTCGAGGTAGCGCAACACCGCGAGGACACGGCGGTTTCCGCTGTCATCGGGAGCGAGGTCGAACTTGGTGAATATCGACGCGATGTGTTTTTCGGCAGATCCGACCGACATGTGCAGTGCGCTCGCGATGGCCGAGTTGGTCCTGCCCTCGGCCATCAGCTGCAACACCTCGCGCTCGCGTGGGGTCAGTGCCTCGAGAATGTTGCGGCGCTGCGAGCGGATCAGGATCTGGGAGACCACTTCCGGGTCCAGCACGGTGCCGCCGTCGCCGACCACGGCGACGGCGTCGAGAAACGCGGGCACGTCGGCCACCCGGTCCTTCAACAGATATCCGAAACCCTTGGTGTCGGAGGCGATCAGGTCGGCCGCATAGCGTTCTTCGACGTAGTGCGACAGCACCAGCACCGGCGACTCGGGGTTTTGGCGGCGCAGTAGCGCCGCGGCCCGGATGCCTTCGTCGGTGAAGGTGGGCGGCATCCGGACGTCGACGATCGCAAGATCGGGGCGCTCGTCGTTGACCAGGCGGAGCAGGTTGGTGGCGTCGGCGACCCCGGCGACGATGTCGTGGCCGGCGTCGGACAGAATCCGCTCGATACCGGCCCGCAGCAGGGCCGAGTCCTCGGCGATCACGATGCGCATGGCAGCACCGCGGTGACGATCGTGGGGCCGGTGACTGGGCTGGACACCGTGAATGTTCCGCGCGCCGCGCGCACCCGTTCGTCGAGGCCGCGTAGCCCGGTTGCCTCGGAGGTTCGGTCGTCGTCGACGATTCGTGCCCCGCCGTGCCCGTCGTCGAACACCGTGACGTGTAGGTGATTTGTTGTGTCGTCGAGCCGGACGGTGACCGCCGCGTGTGAGGCCCCGGCGTGGCGGGTGACGTTCGTCAGGGCCTCGGCCACGACGAAGTAGGCGCACGCTTCGATTTCGTCGGGCAACCGCCGCGGCAGGTGCACACTCAGCGTGGTCGGAATGCCCGAGTTGGCGCTCCGCTGCACCACCGAGGACAGCGCGGCATCCAGGCCGCGGTCGGACAGGATTGTCGGGGCGATCCCACGAACGACGTTGCGTAACTCCACCAGGGCGCTCTTGGCGTCCTCGTGCGCCTCGGCGATCAGCGAGCGGGCCACAGGCGGGTCGGTGTCGAGCTTGGTCTGGGCCAGCCCGATGGTCATCGCTAGCGATACCAGCCGTGGCTGCACGCTGTCGTGCAGATCCCGCTCGATGCGGTGGCGTTCGGTCTGTGCGGACGTGACTGCACCTTCCCGGGCGTCGGCCAGCGCGCTGACCTGGTGCTGAAGCTCGGCTGTCGGTGACGGGCTGAGCAACCAGCGGTCGATGGCCGCGTCCAGTGCCGGGGCGAACACCAGCAGGACGACGGCTGCTGTCGCGGCCACCGCCGCCGCCAGTACGGCGACCGGTGTCGGCAGGAAGGACAGCCCGGCCTCGGCGTCGCTGTTGCCGATCGCGATCGCTGCGGCGGGGGCAAGGAAGGCGAACACCAGCAATGCGAAGGCCAGGCCGGTGACCGCCACGTCGTAGATCATTCGTAGGTAGTGGTGGGTGACCGACTTCCAGAATTGGGCGCTGCTCACGTCGAGCCACAGCTGGTGTGCCCAACGTTGAAAGCCTTGGTACGGAGACAGTTGTCGCCCGGGGATGCCGATGCCCATGCCGAATACTGCTTCGCTGCGGAGGCGTTCGGCACGGTCGACACCGCGCATCAGGTAGATGAACACCACCCCGGCCACGAGGAATCCGACGATGCTGGGGATCGACGAGATGCCGATCAGCACGATTCCCAGCGGTACCCAGAACCACACCACTGCCAGCGCGCCACCGATGATCAGCGAAGCGGTCGGTACCGGGCCGATGGTGCGGCGGCGGGTCGCGCGCGCGGCGGGTGGCGCGGCATTGGTGCCGACGGGCCCGGTGGTGACGCCGACGGGTCCGGCGCCGGCGTCTAGGTCAGGCAGTGCGGTCATGCACACCAACTTATGGACCGTGCGGCCGACATGACACAGCGTTTGCCTGACAGTGTTGCGGGGGATAACCCCCGGGTCCCGCCCTGCACCCGGTGCCGTCGTGTCTCGTGCCCGGTGCCCTCGTGCCACGGGCCCCGGCATCGACACACCGTCGCCGGGGTCGGCGCGATGCGATCCCGGTAGCCATACTGACCGTATGACCGCCGACTCGGCCGGCAGCCGCCCGAACGTTCTGGGGTATTTGGGACCCAACTGGTTCGCCTCGGTGATGGGCACCGGGATCGTCGCGACCGCCGGGGCATCGTTGCCGGTGCAGGTACCGGGGCTGCGAACTTTCGCGCTGGTGGTGTGGGTAGTTGCGGGCTTGTGGCTGGTCGTGCTCGGCGTCGCGACGGGCGCGCACTGGGTGCGCAATCCGGTGGTGGCGCGCAGCCATGCACGCAACCCGCAGATGGCGCACTTCTACGGCGCGGCACCGATGGCGCTGCTGACCGTCGGTGCGGGGTCGTTGCTGGTCGGTGCGGACCTGATCGGGCAGCGCGCCGCGGTCGATCTCGCGTGGGTGTTGTGGGTGGCGGGCACCGTCGGTGGGTTGTTCACCGCGGCCAGCATCCCGTTTTTGATGTTCACCCAGCACAACGTGGGGCCCGACGCGGCGTTCGGGGGATGGCTGATGCCTGTGGTGCCGCCGATGGTGTCGGCGGCCACCGGTGCCTTGCTCATCCCGCACATGGCCGAGGGCGTTGGCCGCACCACGCTGTTCTACGGCTGTCTGGCGATGTTCGGGATGTCGCTGGTGGCGTCGCTGGTCATCATCACGATGATCTGGAGCCGGCTGGCGCACTTCGGGACCTCGGGCACCGCGCGGGTACCCACGCTGTGGATCGTGCTCGGCCCGTTGGGTCAATCCATTACCGTTGCGGGGCTTCTCGGCGCCGACGCGGTGCTCGCCCTTGACCCGGTGCTGGCCGACGGGATGCATGTTTTCGCGGTGCTCTACGGCGTGCCGGTGTGGGGGTTCTGCCTGTTGTGGATCGTGCTGGCGACCTCGCTGACGGTGCGAACGCTGCGCCGCGGCATGCCGTTCGCGCTGACCTGGTGGAGCCTGACGTTCCCGGTCGGCACCTTCGTCACCGGCACGACGCAGCTGGCGCTGAGCACCGGGCTGCCCGCCTTCCGGGTGGCCGCGGTGATCGGCTACGCCGGGTTGTTGTGCACGTGGATTTTGGTGGCGGCGAGGACCTTCCGCGGCGGTGTGCACGGGGGTCTGTTCGTCCCACCGGCAGCCGGCCCGGTTCGGGCTCGTAAGGATCCGCCGGTCGCCGATTCTGCGCATTGAACCTGCGCAGGGTCCGGGCGTGCCAGAATCGCCGACGTGCGGATCGGGATGACCATGCCGGTGATGGAGCCCGATTTGGATCGCGCGACGTTGCAGGCGTGGGCGCAGCTGGTCGACGGCGGCCCATTCTCGTCGCTGTGTTGGGGTGAGCGGATCGCGTTCGATAATCCGGAGGCCATCACGTTGCTCGGCGCGCTGGCCGCCTGGACCGAGCGGGTTCGGTTGGTCACCACAGTGCTGGTGCCGCAGCTGCACGACCCGGTGCTGCTGGCCAAGGCGCTGGCCACCGGCGACGTCCTCAGCGGCGGGCGGCTCACGGTGGGCGTCGGGGTCGGTGGGCGTCGCGAGGACTACCGCGCTGTGGATGCCGATCCGGCTACGCAGACGATGCGCCAGATGGCCGAACGGGTCGCGGTGATGCGACGGGTGTGGGCGGGTGAGCAGATCACCGCATCAAGGTTGCCGGTGGGGCCTGCGCCGGTGCAGCCGGGCGGTCCGCGGCTGTTGGTCGGGACGATGGGACCCAAAACGCTGCGCAGCGCTGCACCGTGGGCCGACGGCCTTGCCGGTACCACGCTGGATGTCGACGCCGCCAAGGAGGACGCGCTGTTCGACGTCGCTCGGCAGGCCTGGCGAGAGGCGGGTAAACCCGCCCCCTATTTGGCGACGTCGTTCTGGTTCGCGCTCGGCGACGGCGACGCGCCCCGCGATCAGGTGCGCCGCCACCTGTTGCGCTACATGAACTGGATTCCGCCGCAGATCGTCGAGTCGATGGCCCCGACCACGGGCTGGGCAGGCGCCGACGAGGACTTACACGCTGTGCTGGGCCGGTTCGCCGAGATCGGCACCGATGAGGTCCTGCTGATCCCGACGAGCTCCGATCTCGACCAGGTCCGCCGCGTGGCAGCGGTCGCCGGTGAATTCGCTTAGCCCACTGGCCACGGGCACCGACTTCGGCTGCGGAGGCGTTCGACTGCGCGACAATCTGCAGTCATGACGACAAGCTGGTTTGAGCGCGCCAAGCAGACCTGGGGCTCGCTGAGAAAGCAGACGCCCGCGCCGCTGGCCGGGCCCGACACCTACCCTGTCGCCGAGGTCGCGCAGATGCTCAGAGAGATCGGCATCGCGCTGGTGGAGGTGCAAGTGCCCAGCGGGGTCGTGGAGGCCCGGCTGACCCACATCGCCGCGCGGTACACCACCGAGCCGGTCCGCGTCGTCGCGCTGCCGACGGTACTGATGGTCCAGGTGGGCGGCACCGCGCATGAGGTCGACGCGTCGACCCACGGCACCACCCAGCTCGATCGGGCCGGCAGGGTCGACGCCATCGCCAGGCTTGCCGGGGCGGGGGCTATCACGCCGGCCGACGCCGTGTACGCCATCACCGAGGCGCGCACGCTCAAGCCTCGTTTCGGTTCCTTGGCCATCCTGTTCGGTTACATCGTCACGACGCTGGGGTTCGGCATCGTGATCAATCCCGCCTGGACAGCGTTGTGGGCGTACGTGTTTCTCGGTGCGGTGGTCGGTGCCGTTGTGGTGGTGGGTGGGCGGGTCCCGACGCTTTCGGCGATCATCCCGTCGCTGTCGGCGGCGCTGGTGACGATGCTGGCGATTTGGTTCGTCGCCGACGCCGCCGGTGACCAACTGCTGCGGATCATCGCCCCGGCCTTGGTGGCCACCCTGCCGGGGTTGTCGATGACGATCGGTGCGATGGAATTGGCCGGCGGGTCGATCATGGCGGGGTCGAGTCGCCTGGTGTACGGCATTGTGCAGCTGATGTTGTTGGCGTTCGGGGTGGCGATCGGTGTGGCCGTCGCCGGCAGCGTGGATCCGCACGTGCCGACCGGCCGGATGGGGCCGATGTCGTTCTACCTGGCGATCATTGTCATCGGAGTGGGTCTGTATTTCTATTTGTCGGCGCCGCGCGGGTCCCTGGTGTGGATCACGGCGGCCGTCGCGGTGGCGTTGGTCGGCCAGAAGGTGGGTGGCCTGTTTTTGTCCTCGGCGCATTCTGGGGCGTTGGGTGCCCTGCTGGTTCTGCCGTTCGCGGTGTTCGCGGCGAGGATGAAGACGGCGCCGCCGCTGTTCGTGATGTTGTTGGCGGCGTTCTGGTCGCTGGTGCCGGGTGCGCTCGGTTTCGAGTCGATCAGCGAGGCGGCGGTACAGCGATCACTGGATGCCGCCACCTTGGGAAGCACCGTGGCCGCGATTCTCTCGATTGCACTCGGCACCCTGCTGGCCTGGAGCATCTACGACACTTTGCATTCCCGTGGCAAGGCCACGCTCTGAGCGCACGAGTCGCTGTCGGCGGCAGACGACACGATCGTGACCCCGGGCTGTGCCGGCGGTGGCAAGCTCGGGACATGACGAACGCCAAAGCCTTGCCGCCCATCGTGTCCCGGGCCGATTGGGATACCGCCCGCGCCGAGCTGTTGGTGCTGGAAAAGGAGCTGATCCGGGCCAAGGACGCCATCAGCGCGGCCCGCCGCCGGCTGCCGATGGTCGAGATCGACGCACCATACGTGTTCGAACACGAATCCGGCCCGTTGACGCTGGCTGACTTGTTCGACGGACGCAGTCAGCTCATCGTGCAGCACTTCATGTACGCACCGGACTGGGACGAGGGGTGTGCCGGCTGCTCGATGATGGCCGACCACATCGGGCCGCTGTCGCACCTGCACGCCAAGGACACCTCGTTCGTGCTGGTGTCGCGCGCCCCGGTGGGCAAACTCGTGGCGTTCAAGGACCGGATGGGGTGGGATCTGCCGTGGGTGTCTTCGGGGCGCACGACGTTCAACGAGGATTTCCAGGTCACCGTCGACGGTCAGGAGCGGCACTCGATCAGCGTCTTCCTGCGCGACGGCCAGCGGGTGTTTCACACCTGGCAGACCTTTGACCGCGGTGAGGAGCCATTCATGGTGGTGTTCGACCTGCTCGATCTCACGCCGTACGGGAGGCAGGAAACCTGGGAGAGCTCACCGCAGGGCTGGCCGCAGCAACCGCCCTACGGGTGGATTCGGCTGCACGACGCCTATTGAGTCGGGCCCGCCGGCCGGTCGCGGGGGTACGCATTGTGACGGCGTCCGGCGGCTTTTTCATCACAATGCGGACGCTCGGCATCGGGAACCCGCCGGGACGTCCCGGTGCCTGGCCTATGTTGGGCGGGTGTGCACCCGCGTGTTGTGGAACTCCAACGACCTGGCGGTCCTGACCGGACGCAGCATGGACTGGCCGGAATCGACCGAACCGCTGATCGTGGCGTCCCCGGCTGGCCGCCGACGCGACGGCGGGGTGCTGGCCGGTGTCGACGTGGTCCCGCGCAATCCCTTGCGGTGGACCAGTCGCTACGCCAGCCTGGTCACGAGCGTCTACGGGTTGGGCGGCATCGACGGATTCAACGAGAAGGGGCTGGCGGGGCACGGGCTGTATCTGAAGTCGACCGACTTCGGGCTACGCAATCCGGCGCTTCCGGGGGTACACGCCGGAATGTGGTTGCAGTACCTGCTTGATCAGGCCGGCACCGTCGCCAAGGCGCTGGAGCTGATGGCCGGGATCGATGTGGTGATGGTAGGCGCGCACGGCCATGATGCGACGATTCACCTGGCGCTGGAGGATGTCACCGGCGACTCGGCAATTATCGAGTTCGATCATGGCACTGCGGTGATCCACCATGGCCGCGAATTCACCTTGATGACTAACGATCCCAGCTACGACGAGCAGTTGGCGCTGCTGGCCGGCCAGGATTTCTCGCAGCCGTCCCGGGATATGCCGCTGCCTGGCAATGTCAACGCCGTCGACCGCTTCCAGCGCGCGGCATACTATACGGCGCTGCTCCCCGAACCTCAGAACGAACGCCAGGCCGTGGCCGGGGTTATGGCGGTCATGCGCAACGTCTCAGTCCCGTTCGGGGCGCCCTACGGCGAATTCGGCGTCTACAACACCGAGTACCGCACGGTGTGCGATCTGACCAACCGAATTTATTTCTTTGAGCTCACCACCAGCCCGAACACCGTCTGGGTGCGGTTCGACCAGCTTGATCTGCCCGACGGCGGCGATCCGCTGATTCTGGATCCGTACGACGAGACGATGGTCGGTGATGTGACGGCTCGAATGATGCCGGGCCCGCTCGGGTTCTGACGGCCGCGACGACAAGGGCGGTGACAAGGGCTATGAGGAGGGCACCCGTGTTGGAGGTCATCACGAAAGGTGCTGCCGCCGAAGAACATCCGACTCCGCTGGTGTTTGTGCACGGGGCTTGGCATGGGGCGTGGTGCTGGGACGAGCACTTCCTGGACTTTTTCGCCGACCACGGCTACGCGTGCGTGGCGCCGAGCCTGCGCGGGCACGGTGCCAGCCCCGGCATCGAGCGGCTACGCCGGACCCGGATTCGCGATTACGTGGACGACCTCGTCGAGGTGGTCGAGTCGCTGCCGGTGCCGCCGATTCTGATCGGGCACTCGATGGGTGGCTTCGTCGTCCAGAAGTTCCTCGAGCGCCGCCGGTGCGCCGGAGCCGTTCTGCTCGCGGCAATTCCGCCGACCGGCGCGTTGGGGGCGACCTGGCGCACCGCTCGCCACCACCCGGTGCCCTTCCTCAAGGCCAACGTCGAGTTGCGGTTGGGTCCCATGGTGGCCACTCCGGACCTCGCGCGTCACCTGTTCTTCTCGCAGGCCGCCCCGGACTCCGATGTCATCCGGTTTCAGCGCCGGCTCCAGGACGAGTCTTACCTGGCGTACCTCGACATGGTGGTGCTCGATTTGGTCAGGACGAAACGGGTGGCGTCGGTGCCGACGTTGGTTCTCGGGGCCGAGCATGACGCCATCGTCTCGGAGCGTGAGATCCGCCGTACCGGTGCGGTTTACGGTACCGAGGCCGAGATTTTCGCCGGGATGGGCCACGACATGATGCTCGAGCCGCGATGGCAGGACGTGGCCGGCAGGATCGTGACCTGGCTGGCCGGACAGGAGCGTTAATCGAAGCCAGCCGCCCCGACGCCGCGTTTTCAGACGGTGACCACCTCGTAGTCGCCGAGCTGGCGGGCCAGCACGTGTAGTTGGTCGTGTGAGGAGCCGAGCGTGTGCTCGATCGCGGTCAGTCTGGCCGCGTAGTGGCCGACCGGGTATTCGGCGGTGACGCCGATACCGCCGTGCATCTGGATGGCCTCCTGGCTTATGTGGCGCCCCGATCGGCCGATCTGAAGCTTGGCCCGCGCGGCGATGGTCGGGTCGAGATCGCCGTCGGCGATCGACATCGCCGCGTACAGGGTCATGCTGCGGGCCAGCTCGAGAGAGACGTACATGTCGGCCGCCCGTTGGGTGAGGGTTTGAAACGCGCTGAGGGTGACGCCGAATTGCTTGCGCTGGGTGAGGTATTCGGTAGTCAGCCGAAGGGCCTCTTCCATCGCTCCCAGCGCTTCGGCGCATAGCGCCGAGGAAATCCGCACCGCCGCGTGGCTGATGGCCGTCGAGGCGTCCATGACGTCACCCAGCGGCTCGGCAGGGGTGGCCAGCAGGTCGATCTGGGCGCCGCGCTGGCCGTCGAAGGTGCGGTAGGGCTGCGTGTGGACCGCGCCGGCGTCGACCAGAAATAGCCCGGTGCCGCCGTCGGGCAGGGCCGCACTGACGACCAGGGTGTCGGCACAGTCACCGGCGAGTACCGGGTTCTTGCGGCCGGTGAGAAGCCAGGAATCGCCCTCGCGGGCGGCGTTGGTGTGCACCGCGGCAGTGGGTAGCCGCATTCCCGGCTCTGAGTGCGCGAAGGCCAGCAGCCGAGTCCCGGCGGCGACTTCGTCGAGCAGTGCGCGTTGCTCTGCGGTGCCCACCTCGGCGATCAGTGAGCCCGGTCCCAGCGCGGCGTGCACGACGGGTTCGGGCGCCAGGCGACGGCCGATTTCGGTGAGGACCACCTGGACCTCGAGCTGGCCGCCGGCATCCTCGTCGAAACCCAGTCCGAGGATGCCGATCTCGGCGAGCTGGCTCCAGACGTCACGACTGAATCCCAGGTCGCTGTCCAGGATCTTGAGCCGATGCTCGATGTCGTAGGTGCGCGACAGTACCTCGCGGGTGGTATCGCGAAGCAGGACCTGTTCTTCACTGGGCTGAAAGTCCATGGTTGCGCTCACAATCCGAGAATGGTTGATGCGATGATGGTGCGCTGGACCTCGTTGCTGCCGCCGTAGATCGAGGTTTTGCGGTAGTTCAGGTAGCGCGGGGCGCTGTGTTGCGCCCACTGTGGTGAGGCGATCTCGTCGCCTCCGTCGAACGGCAATGCGTCGGGTCCGGCAACTTCCAACAGAAGTTCTGTGGCGAGCTGTTGAAGCTGACTGCCACGCAGCTTGAGCACCGACGAGGCGGGGTTGGCTTTGCCGCTTTGGGATCCCGACGCCACCCGCATCTGTGTCAGCTCCAATGCCAGGATGTCGTTCTCGGCCTCGGCCAGCCGGGCGGCGAACAGCGGGTCGTCGAGCAGGCCGCTGGATTTGGCGCGTTGCTTGACGTCGGCAAGGCGCAGTTTGGTGCGCCCGACCTGGGCGATGCCGTTGCGTTCGTTGCCGAGCAGGAATTTGGCGTAGGTCCAGCCCTGGTTTTCCTCGCCAACCAGCTGATCGGCGGGCACTCGGACATCTTCGAAGAAGACTTCGTTGACTTCGAAGCTGCCGTCGATGAGTTTGATCGGCCGCAGCGTGATGCCGGGGGTGTCCATGTCGATCAGCAGGAACGAGATCCCGGCCTGCTTCTTCGGGGCGTTCGGGTCGGTGCGGACCAGGCAGAAGATCCAGTCGGCGTATTGGCCCAGGGTGGTCCAGGTTTTCTGGCCGTTGACGACGTAGGTGTCGCCGTCGCGCAGCGCCGTGGTGCGCAGCGACGCCAGATCGGAGCCCGCTTCGGGTTCGGAGAAGCCCTGACACCACCAGATGTCCAGCGCCGCCGTGGGCGGCAGGAACCGCTGCTTGATTTCTTGGGAACCGAATTCGGCGATGACCGGACCGACCATGTTGGTGTTGAACGTCAGCGGTTCGGGCACGCTGGCCAGCTGCATCTCGTCGAGCCAGATCTGCTGTTGGGTGGGTGTCCAGCCCCTGCCGCCCCATTCGGCCGGCCAGTTGGGCACCGCCAGCCCGTGATCGTTGAGGATTTTGTGGCTGGTGATGATGTCGTCGCGGTCGACTCCGCTGCCCGTGCGGGTGCGCTCACGGACCTCGGCGGGGATCTCGGTCGTAAAGAACGTTCGAAGCTCGTCGCGGAACGCGGCTTCCTCGGGTGTCAGCGCCAGCTGCATGGCGGCCTCCTCGTCCGTAAATGGATCTACGGTCAGACTAACCACCGGTTGGTCGGTCACGGCGAGGATCTCGCCGAGGAACGGCGAGGATCTTGGAGGGGAGTTCGGTAAGTTGCGACGACGGAGCCGCCCGGCCCTGGAGGTGTCCTTAGGTTTTGACCAGTGCCGGCGGCTGCCACGTCCCGGCGAGAATCTCGCGTCGCGGGGCGTACAGGCGCATCGTCACACCCAGGCTCCCGCGCGGCGCGGGCAGCCAGTTCGACTCTTTGTCAGAGCCCGGGTTGTTGTGCTGGAGATACAGGTCTAGTGACCCGTCCGCGTTGAAGGTCAGGTCGTCGCGGTCACCGATTGCGAACCGGTTCAGTTCGTTGGCGCACTGATACCCCTCGGCGTCATACATCGTCACCGACCAGAACGCATCCACCGGCGGCAACGCGTCGGCGTCGAAGTGCATGACGTAGTCGTTGTCACCGGACAGCGGCTGCCCGTCGGCGTCGGTGACGGCGATCGGATAGACCGCATCTTCGGGCGGGTTGGCGCCGAGCCCCACCAGCGTCACCACGGCGCGACGCAGGTAGCTGTTTCCGTAGACACCCATGCCCTCGCCCAGGTTCATCCACCCGTTGGTGATGGTTGCCAGGGTCGGGGCGGAGGTGGTGACCGCCGCCAGGGCATCTTGCTTGCCGGCCTCGATCTGCGCCCGCTGCTCGGCCGAGAACTTCGTGGCGTCGAAGGGCTTGCCGGCCTCGATGCCCAGATTCGACAGCCGGGCGAGGATCGAGAAGTCGGTCGGATGCGGCGGGTTGACCGCGAGTAGCTCTGCGGCGTAACTCAGGAAGTCCAGGGCACCCATACCGTTGACGATGCGCATCGGCTCGGTCGTGGTGTCGCAGCTGTCGTCTCTGACGAAGGCCTGGGCCGGTGGTGCAGCCGGAGTGAGGGTGTACCCGTCTTGCACTGTGTGCACCGCCGGGTAGTCCGACGTGCCGTTGGTCTGGGTGCGGCCGATGATCCACACGTAGGGCGTCGGCGCTTCGATCACCTGGGCGTCGTGCGTCGGCGACCCGGTATTGCCCTGGTGGCCCGGTCCGACGATCAGGTACTGCTGCGCGTCGGTCCCCGAAGTCCGCTTACCCGGGTTGGCGAACACGTCGGTCCACATGTCGAGCATCGGCAACATGAAGTAGCGGTCATTGGTGTCCGGCACCGTCAGGGTCACCGGCCCCTCGGTGAGGTCCAGCCACGCCGAGGAGTACAGCGTGTCGAAGTTGGGTCGCACCACCGACCGGAAGTTCGCATCCGGGAAGGCGCGCATGTGATTGAACACATTCGGCGGCCCGCAGCCCGGTGTGGTCCCGTTCAGTGACTGCTGGCGGGTGACGTCCATCGTCACCAACGGATAGAAGTAGAGGAACGCTTCGTAGCTCAATGTCTGCAGATCAGCCGACAGGGTGCTCACAGAGACCATCCTTCCTCAGAGCTCGGGTCACCGGACCTTACCGGCCGCTGACGTATTTCAGGGGACGTATCGGGCCCGGTCGGCGAGTCCGGTGCCCGACGCTCGACACGGATAAATTGAATCTATGACATCGACGGACTGGACCATCACCCCCGACGACGGCCAATTTCTGGTCAAGACCGGTGTAGCCGGAAGGGCAGCCAAGATGGGCCACCGGCTGACCATTGCGGCCGACGACTGGAAAGCCGTGGTGCGCTGGGCGGACGGAGCGCCGGCCGAGCTGGAGGTGACGGTGCAGGTGAATTCCCTGCAAGTGGTGCACGGCGAAGGCGGTGTCAAGCCACTGTCGGACAAGGACAAGGTTGCCGCGCGGTCCAACGCCCTGTCGGTCCTGCAGGCCGATCGCTTCGCCGAGATTCGCTTCCAATCCACCAGCATCGACAAGACCGACGACGGATACCGCGTCGGCGGGACACTGCAGATCTGTGGCAAGTCGCACCCGCAGGTGCTCGATCTGCGTGTCGAGCAGGCCGACGGGCGCTGGCAGATGTCGTGCGACACCGAGGTTCGCCACTCCGACTTCGGCCTCAAGCCACTGTCGATGTTCCTGGGGTCGATGAAGGTCACCGATGCGGTGACCGTGTCGGTCACCGCCGAGCGAGCCGTCACGCCGTAGCCGTATCGGACGCTGTAGCCGTTTCGGACGCTGTAGCCGTATCAGGCGCCATGGCCGTATCCGGTGACATCGCCGGGTGCTTCACCGGCCGTACCTTTCGGGTTCTGGCCAGCGGAGCCCATCAGAGGTTGGTCTGGGCTGGGGTGTAGGTCACCGTGTACGTCGTCTCGGTCGAGGGCGCGGTGATGGTGTGGGTGGCGGCTCCGCCGTCGGACCAGCTGTCGAAGACCAGCACCTGGCCGTCGACCGTCTGCGGTGACACGGCGCCGATGGTGCGGACCACCCCGACCACGCCCTGTTCGGTGTAGGTGCCTTTGCGTGGCACTCCGTCGAGGGTGTACGTCGCGTTCGGGTCGTTGGCTCCGAAGGTGAGCTCGACCAGATTCGGGGTCACGTCGACATATTGGGTGCTGGACAGCCCGCTGCTGTCGGTGACCGTCAGGATCACCCGGTAGAACGTGGTGTCGAGCTGGTCGGTGTTGGTGGGAACCGTCATCGTTCCCGTGGAGCCGGAGATGTCGTTGAGGAAGGGATGTTTGTGGTCGAGGTGGTGGAACTCGACCGTCCAGTCGTACGCGTCTTCCGGTAGCGAGCCGTCCTGATCGTCGTTGGCGGTCGCGCTGAACGTGAGGGTGTCGCCGGCGTTGTACTTCGTGTCGCTCACCGAGATCGTGGCGGCCGGAGGCGTGCTTCCCACGACGATCCGCTCCGTGGTCTGATTGGTCTTCTCGCCGTCACTGACGGTGAGCGTCACCGTGAAGGCGGTGTAGTCCGCTCCGGTGACCTTGGTGAACGTCGCGGTCGGATTGGCCTCGGTCGATGTTGTTCCGTTGCCGAAGTCCCAGCGGTAGGTCACGGCATCGCCGAAGTCGGGGTCGGAGGAACCCTCGCCGGAGAACTCGACGGTCAGGGAATCTGCCGCAGTCGAGGTCGCCGAGGCGTCGATCACCGCGGTGGGGGCGCGGTTGCCGCCGGAGGGCGCGATGACCGAGAGCGCTCCGGGATAGATGTCGAGTTGGTAGATGTAGCCCTCGGGCCCCTCGGCAAGCTTCACCACCGTGCCGGCGGAAGCGTCGAAGGTCCGCACGTCGATGACGCTGCTGTACTGCTCGTCGACGGTGATCTCCCTGATCCAGCCCAGCGAGTAGTCGGCGATGAACACCTTGTTGGTGTACTGGCTGCCGAGGGCGTCGCCGCTGTACACCAGGACCGACGTGATCGAGCCCGAGCCGCTTACCTCCGAGTGGGGGTAGGCGTAAAGCGGGTTGAGGTAGCCGCAGCCGTCGCAGGTCCCTTCCGCGTAGGGCCAGCCGTAATTGCCCTCCGGGACAATGACATTGAGTTCTTCCCAGGAGGCCTCGCCGACGTCGCCGGCCAGCAGGGTGCCGTCGGGGGCGAAGGCGAAGCGGAACGGGTTGCGGAGGCCGTAGGCATAGATCAGCTGGGTATTCGGGTTGGCTTCGCCGATGAACGGATTGTCCTCGGCGGGTGTGCCGTCCCGGTTGAGCCGCAGGATCTTGCCATGGATGTTGCTCAGATCCTGCGAGTTGGTGAGCGCGGTGTTGTTGCCCACAGCCCAGTACAGGTGCTGGCCTTCGGGGTCGAACTCGAGTTCGCCGCCGTGGTGAAACTCGTGGGCCTGCAACGTCGAGACCACCATGACGTGTTCGTTGCCAAGGGAATCCAGAGATTCCGACATCGTGAAGCTGGAAAGCTGGTCGTAGTTGTCGACGTTGGTGTAGGCGGCGTAGACGGTGTGGTAACCCTCTTGGTCGCTGTCCCAGAAGTTAGGGTCGACCTCGAGTCCGAGCAGGCCGCGTTCACCGTCGGCGGTGACCACGTTGAGGTTGATCAGCGTGGTCAGCGATCCGGTGTGCGGGTCGTACGCTTTGATCGCACCGGACTTTTCGGCGACCAGGATCATCCCCACCTGGTCGGGATCATCGGGGTCGGCGATGAGCTCGAAATCGGTCGGCTCGGTCAGGCCCGAGATAATCGTGGTGCGCTCCAAATCGGAGGACAGTTCGGTGGAGTCGCCGCATTGTTCGAGGAACGCGGTCAGCTGCGCCGAGAACGTCCGTCCGAGCGGGGAATTGCCCAGGTCGTCGAAGGCCTGTTCGGCCTGAGATGCGGTCTCGCGCAGCCAGGCCCCGACCGGGGACCGGTTGAACGCACTGACGGCGTTGTCGGCTTGCTTGCGGACCCAGGCTGCTACGGCCCACATCGCCGGGTTGTTCGGTTGCGGTGTGCCACCGCCGGTCGACGAAGGCGGGTTGAGCGTATTGCCGGCGTTGTCGACGAACGCCAGCACCTGGGTGAACACGTTGCACAGGCAGGTGGTGACTGCGTCGCTCACCCGCTGCTTGATGGTGTTGATCGTGGAGTGGATTTGGGCCTGCACCTGGGCGACGAATTCCTGCGGAGTGGGCGGGCTGTGCGTGGTGTTGGCGGCAGGTGCGACGGCCGTGGCCGCATCGATCGATTCGGTCGGCTCGTCGATGTCCTGGGTCGGCTCCTCGGCGGCATCCGTCGGATCGTCTGTGGTGGCTTCCGAAGTCGCGGTCGCTTCGTTGTCGGCTTGTGCGGCGGATTCCAGGGCCGCAGTGTCGACCGGCCCTTCACTGGAGGTGGAGCCGTCGTCGGAGGCGGTGGATCCTGAGTCGGATGGGCTTTGGTCGACAGCGGGGTCCGTTTGTGATGCCGATCCGGCGGGCTCCTCGGAGCCCTCTGCTGTGTCGGTGGGTGGCTCGGGGGTCTCGCTGGGTTCGACACTGGGCTCGGAGGCCTCGGATTCGCTCGGCGGCTCGGGCGTCGGCTCGGGCTCGGTGACGTCGGGATCGCTACTGGCGCCGGCCTCTTCGTCGTCGAGGGCTTCGTTGTCGAGAACTTCGTTGTCGAGAACTTCGTTGTCGAGAACTGCCTGGCCCTCGGGGCCTGCCGCATATTCCTCGGGTGTTGCCGAATCGTCGGCCGCGGTGACCGCCGAGGTGTCCCCGGACTCCATATCCAGTGGATCCGAGGTTTCCGGGTCGCTTGCCGAGTCTGCTTCGGCGCTCGTCGACGTGGATTGCGAGTCCGAGTTGCCGGAAGAAGAGCCGTACGAGGACGTACGGTTCGTTGAACCCACGGTGGTGGAGGAGGATTCGGAATCCGGGCCGTCCGAGTTGCGCGACGACTGTCCGGCGCCGGACGAATTCGCCTCCGCGTCAGTCGAACCGGAGGTCGACCCAGTGTCGGGGGAGGCGGCGGCGGGGACAGCCAGTGCGCCTGTGACACCGACGGCGACGATGGCTGCGCCGAGTCCGGCGACAAGCCTTTGGCAACCCCTCGGGTGCAGTTCTCGTCGCGTGGCTCCGGTCTGGTGATGATCGTGCAGCGAACTCGCGGAATGGTCCGGCAGGCTCAGAAAACGGCGCTTTTGAGCCCCGAACAACATTGCTACCCCCAAGACAGGAACGACGTGCAAGCACTATCGCATAGGCGTACTAAGCGTGCTACTTGGCAACCGCCGAGTCGGCGGTGCTGTGCACAATGTGATAAGGGGAGGCCTTGATCTTCGCGAGACAAGATGTCCGTGTTGCGTCGCTGTTGGATGGCCCGGAGATGACGAGCCGGAAGACTTCACGTCCACACTGGGTAGTCGGGATTTCGTCGTGTGTGCACTCTGAATTCACTGGGCTAGATGGACTATTCGGCTGTGATGCCCGTCACCTACCAAGAGGCGCAGCTCTCGTGCGTGACTAATTTCACCATTGCTCGGGTCGCGTCGTGGGTGTTGCGCTGCTAGCGGTGGGTTGCCTTGCGGTCCGATGCGAGCGCGGCATGCGTCGGGATGCATGACGGCGGCGCAGCAAATCAAATTAGTCGTGGCGGCAGTGCCCGCGTTATTGGCCGCCGCCCGCGGTATCGGACGGCGATTCCCGGCGACCGGACCCGAGCTCGGTGAAACCGGCAATGATAGGTGAGTCCACGTCCAGCACACGCAGATGACCGGCAAGGGGAGCGGGCGGGGCGTGTGTACCCCAGCCGCGGGCAAACTTCTGGCGGTGCTTCGCCCGGGCTGATTCGTGGGCCTGTTCGGGATGGTGATCTATCTGCCGCTGCTGACTTCTCCGCCTGCCCTGAAATTGAGCGCATTGAACGTCGGATGAGACCGTTTTCGGCGCAAGGGAAAACGGGTCCGGAACCGGCGCCCGGGTCATAGGATGATGCCCGTGTTCGCCGTGGGTGTGGCCGAGCGCGGCGACCGCGAATGACCACCGCGGCGGCCTTCGCCGTCTATATGTTCGCCGGACTGGCAGCGGGGCTGCTGTCGGGACTGTTCGGCCTGGGCGGTGGTTTGACGATCGTGCCGGCGCTGGCGGTTGCCCTGCCGCTGCAGGGCGTTGTGAGCGGGCACGTGATGCACCTTGCCATCGGCACGTCGCTGTCGGTGATGTTCCTCTCGGCGCTCTATACGAGCTTTCTGCGAAGTCGCCGTGGAGATCTGGACTGGCCGTTGGTTGCACGCTTGCTTCCGCCAGTGTTAGTCGGAACGGCGGCCGGTGCGATCGTAGGTGGACGTCTGCCGGACTTAGCGCTTCGAGTGTTCTTCATCGGCTTCGTGGCCTACATGATCGCCCGGGCTTTGCGTCGTCAATTCGCACAGCCTGCCCGATCGGAATCGGGTGCCAGCTCAGCTGTCACCCCGGTCGTCCCCTCAGCCCGCAGCCGATGGTTCTCAGGCGCAGCCACCGGTGTGACCGGAGCGCTGCTTGGTGCCGGGGCGGCCATCATCACGGTGCCGTACCTGCAATCCGCCGGTTACCGGATCCAGAGTGCATCGGCGGTCGCGGCCGCACTATCGGCCGTGATCGGATTCGGCGCCGGTGTGGGATACCTGATCGGAGGCTTGAGCGTCCCGGGACTGCCTGACGCTGCGATCGGTTACCTCTACATCCCGGCATTCGTGGGAATGGCGGCAGGTGCGCTGCTCGGCTCACCGCTGGGCGTGTATATCTCGCACCGCATGGCCGAACCCGCCCAGTTCTGGCTTTTTCTGTCCTATCTGGGGGTCGTCTTGGCCGTTATGGCGTGGCCCGGGTGACCGGAATCGCCGTGGTCGACGGTATCGAGGCTGGTCAGATGAGGCTTCCGGCAGGATTCGATGTAGCTGCCGGGCCGAAATCGGAAATGACCTTTGGCCCTAGTCCCAGGCCGGCGCGGAGGCCGACGCTCGGGAACACGATAAGCATGGGAGGAAACCATGTATAGATTCCTGGCTGGATTGTTCGCCGGGTTCGCCATCACGCACCTCGGGTTCGCCCTGTTCGCCGATATGGATTCGCTGCGATTGTTCGGCAGGACCTGGAGTGTCGGGTACGTGTGGGGCGAATTCGTGCTCTATTCCGCACTCGCACTGCTGTTTGCCTACCTCGGCTGGCGGAAGAAAACTCCCGCGGGCACTTGAGTTTGCTTGCCAGCTCGGCTGGGTGGTCTGTCGTGTTCCCTGCCCGAGCGCCAGCCGTCGACTGGGATTGGCATTTGCGACCCGTCCGCGCCGGGAAGACTGTCCTCGGCCGCATGCACCACCGGGACGGCAACTTATGCGTGAACGCCAACGCGATGGAGCCGCGCCGGGAAATTCCGACCCTCAGTGGCTTGAACGGTGCGCGAATTCTGCACGGTGTTGCATTCGTGCTGGGCAGAGGGTGCCCCCGGCAGGATTCGAACCTGACTGACTATCGGCCCGACAGCACCGTGTTGACGTGCGCTTTATGTGCTCTGAAATGGGGATATAGCCTCAGGGCCGTCCCGGCAGTATAGTTCACTGCTGTGCACATCTGGGCACTTATGTTGTGCATGTGTGCTGCGGGGAAAGGGGCCAGCGATGGGGACGCGACGGGGGTTCGGGCGGATACGGCAGGAGCGATCCGGGCGGTTCTCAGCGGCCTATATCGGCCCGGACGGCCGGCTGCACCGAGCACCGCGCACCTACGCCGACCGCTACGGCGCCGAAGGTTGGCTCAGCGACGAGCGCCGCAAGATCGACCTCGGCACGTGGGGTGCCGTCGAGCGCAGCGACGGGGTGACCCTCCGCGCCTACGCCGACCGGTGGATCGAACAACGCGCCCTGCGGCCACGCACCAAGGCGCACTACCGCTCGATGCTGGACCGGTTGATCCTGCCCGAGCTGGGCGACCTCAAGCTCGTGACCCTGACGCCGGCCAAGGTCCGTCAGTGGCACGCTGAGCTGGGCGCCGGGCACCCAACCCGTAATGCACATGCCTATGCGTTGCTCCACGCCATTTGCGCGACCGCTGTGCAAGACGAAGTGCTCGACGCGAACCCGTGCCGTATCCGGTCGGCTATGCAGACCTCGCGGAAACGCGATGTCGACGTGCTGACGCCGGCCGAACTCGACAAGCTGGCCGCGAAGATGCCGGACGAGCTGCGGGCGTCGGTGCTCCTGGCGGCCTGGTGTGGTTTGCGGTGGGGTGAAACCGCGGAGCTGCGTCGTAAGGACGTGGCCAAGGACGGCGGGGTGCTGCGCGTGCACCGCGCGGTCACCTATCGGTCGGGCACCTTCCACGTTGGCCCGCCCAAGACGGCTGCCGGTGTGCGTGATGTGGCGGTGCCGCCGCACATTCGTCCAATAGTGTTGGCACACCTGAAGAAACACGTCGGCAAGGAATCCGAGTCGCTGTTGTTCCCCGGCGAAGGTGGTCGGCACCTGCGCGCCGATCTGTACCGAACACATTGGGAGAAGGCGCGTTCGGCGATAGGGAAACCCCACCTGCGCGTGCACGACCTGCGCCACGTCGGCGCCGTCCTGGCCGCACAAAGCGGAGCCACCACCGCTGAACTCATGCACCGGCTCGGCCACACCACGCCGCAAATGGCCTTGAGATACCAACACGTGGCCGCCGGCCGTGATGCGGAGGTGGCCGCCCGTATGTCGGCATTAGCGGGCAAATAGGTGCGGCGGAAACTGGCATTGAGCTGCGGGAACTAGGTTCAGGGACCGGGAGTTATCGTTGCCGGTCACATGCGGGCGGGTGTAGCATTTGGTACAGACATCGAGCCCGCAGTACCAGGCCAGGGGTCACGTCGCTAACGCGCAACGTTTGTTGCGGCTTAGTAGACCCAACGCTGCGGCCCTCCAGTGCCCGGCCATGGTTACCCCATGCCCCTGGAGTATATATGTCGAGAAGGTCTCGCCCGCAGTCTATTTCGGTCCCGAAGCGTCTTGGAATCCTCGAATCCGCCGACTATCTCGGCGTTGACGAGTGCACTGTTCGCCGCTGGATACGCAACGGCACTCTACGCGCGAATCGTGTTGGGCCGAAGCTGGTTAGGATCGACGTCGCCGAACTGGACAAGCTCATCCAGCCGATCGGCGGGAACGCATCGTGAGCGCCAGCGAGGAGGCTGGTCGCTAAGATGGCCCCAAAACTAGAGACCCCCGGCGAACCGGGGGTAACCAGCGCTGACACTAGCAATTCGAAGGTTACCACCACTGCCGTGTTGAGGGTGCCCGACGTAGCTCCTGATACCGACCCCCTGACCGCCGCGCTGGCCTACGCCGAGGCGGGCTGGTATGTGGCGCCGGTCAAACGTGGCAGCAAGTCGCCCGGCTCGATCTTGGGGAAAGCGTGGCCGCGGCGGACGTCCCGCGATCTGAAGGTGATCACCGCGTGGTTCGCTGGCACCGATTACGGAATTGCTCTGCACTGCGGTCGGTCCGGCGCGGTGGTGCTCGATGTAGACCGACCTGAGCGGGCCGCTGAATGGCTCACCGCCGCGTTAGATGCCCACGGAGTACCGTTCCAGTCCAGTCGGCCCGACCAGCCCCACCGTGGGCATCTCGTCTATGCGATGCCGCCGGGCAGGACCATTGGAAACCCAAAGATTCCGGGCGGCGCTGGCGAGGTCCGGGGGCTCAACGGTGTCATCGTGGTGGCGCCCAGCGCCCACAAGGATGGTGGTGAATACCGTTGGCAGCGCGTCGGCCCGGTCCCGGAGCTGCCTGCCGACATTGCTGAACAACTCCCGGCAGGCAAGCCTGGTGAGGATGCCGCCACCGACGCGGCTGTCGGTGCGTTTCTGGACAAGCACCGCGGCGGCCTCACCGAAGACGGGTGGCGCGGCCCGGTCCGGGAGTTGGCGCGTGCCATCGCTGCGGGGGAGTCCCGTCACGAGTCTGCAGTGAAATCGACGGTATGGGCAATGGACGAAGCTGCTGCCGACTGCTATGCCGCGAAGCCCGCGTTGGTGGAACTGAAGAGGGTCTTTCTCGATGCTGTCGTGCAGAAGCGGAAGGGCATGCCCGACGACAGGGTTCGCACCGACGCGGAATCGCGGGATGAGTGGCGCGGCATTGTCGCCTGGGCAGTGGGGCAGGCTCTTGCCAAAACTCCCGAGCAGATCAAGGCGAAATACGCTGCTTTTCAGCAGCACTGGTCACCGACTGAGGTCAACACAACCGACAGGTGTGCCGGTGCGGATGCCGCCGACCAGAGCACCCCGCTATCCGGCTCCGAGACAGGAGGCGGGGACGAGGTCACGTTGGTGTACGCCGGCCAACTGCTGACCCGCTCTGATCTGCGGTCGCTGCCCGAGCCTGAGCCGCTGATCGACAACGTGCTCGACAAGGGCACGCTGGCCTATCTCTATGGACGTTGGGGCACCCTCAAGACGTTCGTGGCACTCGATTGGGCGTTATGTGTGGCGACCGGGAAGCCGTGGCAGAGCCGCAGATCCTCACAGTGCCGGGTGCTCTACGTCGTCGGCGAAGGCGCGTTCGGGTTCAAGGGCCGCGTCGCCGCCTGGGAGGCCGCCTGGCGCACCAGCATCGGCGACGACGAGATCGACATCTTGCCGGTGGCGGTCAACCTGAGCAACACCCTCGACGTGGCCAACCTGTGCGTGCTGGTCCAGTCGGGCGGCTATGGCTTCGTCATCATCGACACCCTGTCTCGGTGCATGGTCGGAGCCGACGAGAACTCGGCCAAGGACTGCGGGGTGGTCGTGGCCGCCATGACACGCGTGCTGGCGTGCACCCCCCACGGGCGCGGCGTGGTGTTGGGCGTGCACCACGCCGGGAAGGACGGCAAGACCTTCCGGGGCTCGTCGGTATTCGAAGCCGCCGCCGACACGGTGTATTTCTCCGGGCGCGATGACGGTGAAACCGCGGTGACGCTCAAGCGTGAGAAACGCAAGGACGGCCCCGAGCATGATGCTCACCAGTTGGCGTTCGACCCGATTCCCGGCACCGACAGTGGGGTCCTGAAGTTGTCTCACGGGGCGTGGGACACGCCTGGGACGGACACCTTCACAGCAAAATTGCGTTCCATCTGGTCCCAGCACTTTGGGACAACCGGAGCAAGCGTTTCGTAATTCCGCGACATCGCTGTCGAGAGTGGTGCGATGAGCAAGTCGAGCTTCTACCGCTACCTCGCTGAGCTGGTGAAATCCGGCTACCTGATCAACACCGGCACCGATAAGCGACCGTTTTATATGACGAAAGATCAGTGACAATGAGCAAACCACTGTTCCAGCAGTCCCACGACAGTCCCAGTCCACCAGACAGTCCCAGTCCCACACCCCCCTTTAAGGGGGTGGGACTGTGGGACTGTGGGACTGGATCGGGGACGAAATCAGCAACCGCCCTCCGCTCTCGTCGCACACCTCCTGGCTGGCTGTCATGAACCGCCGCGACCGCCGCCAGGGGCAGAAGAACACCCACCCGGCTCCTGGCGGCATGATCGAGGCGACCAGGTGCCCGGACTGCGATTCGGAGGTGCGGTTCACCGAACAAGCCCCCGGCATCTGGTCGGCCGAGGTACGCCACGACCCCACGTGCTCCTGGTGGCGCTACTACCAGGCCGCGACGCGCGGCACCGACGACTGATTCCCGGCCCCAGATCAACGCAGAGCCCCGACCGCCCGTCACCCCGATGCATCTATTCAGAGAGGCAGCCAATGACCGTAGAGACCGACGACCCGGACCGAAAACGCCAGCAGGTGCGCCAACTCGCTCGGCGGATCGAGTTGGCGCTCATGCACCGACCCGGTGCGGCGCCACCGTGGAGTCCATACTCGACAGCGCAAGTACTGGACCGGCTAGGGGCTGGCCCGCTCGTTCTCGCTGATGTCCAGCAGCTCGACGTCATCGAGCAGTTCGTTGGGCTGTGGCTGGAGCTGCTGCCGTTAGCGGCCGACGCTTGCTGGAGCGACAGCGACGACACAGCACAACCGCCACCGATCGAGCGGTGACCGATGCAGCGCGTACCGTGGCCTCAGTGCAGGTCTTGCGGCTCTGACAGGTACGACGACTCGACCGCTTGCCGGTGCGGGTGCGAGGCCCCACCGAAGCGTAAGCCGGTGAAGGTGAAGACCGTCAACCGGACGCCCGATGTCTTCCCGCCGTCCGACGATAGCGAGCAGTGAGCGCGCCAAATCGCCTGCGATGCAATGCCTTCCGTCGATGCCGGTTCGGCGAAATCCATTGTGGCCCAATGCTATAGGGGGGGCGTTCATCCATCGTGGCAGGGCGTGGGCTCAGCGGCCGCTCCCCGGCAGTTTGCATGCCTACTCAAGTGAAAAACGACCCCTCTGAGCCGAAAGTCGTTATCCCACAACATAGTTGGAACCCGCAATTGCGCTGTGCGGCAACAGCATTGGTGGACGCTGCCGGTCCGTCCTGCCGGGCTCCGCGTACGGCATTTCCCCAGGTCGGAACTGGTACACTCGGGTACCGTGAGCGATTCCGCGCAGGCAAGGATCCTGACCGAACTAGAGCTGGTCGGCACCGAACTGGCGGCCGCCCGTAATGCACTCGATGCCCACGTCGAACAGGCCCGCGTTGCCGCGACGGCGGCACTTGCGGCTGGGGTTAGCGAACGGGCTGCAGCGCGCGCGTTGGGTGTGAGTCGCAAGACGTTGCGTCGTTGGGAAGGCAAATAAGGTGGCCGCCGGAATAATCCTCGGCAACCGCAGATGATTTTCCCGGATCGGGAATCCTAGTAGCAGCGCAACGGGTTACACTTCATGTGGGATTGCTGCCCTCGCACCGATCCTGGCCCGATCCAACGGGATTGCGCCTCTCGCCGACAGCGCCGCCCACCTCTCACTGGGGTGCGCCAGGCCGCTACCTGGCGATTCTCAGATCCTCTGGTTTGCGCTGCCTCCCTGACGTTTCCCTCGTTAGGGAGAGCCGCGCTGTAAGCGACCATCCCCCCTTAGGAGACGGAAATGAACGACTACCAACGCCGCCGTTGGCTCGCAGGCGACGACGGCGACGACACTCCCCGCCGCGATCCTCGGGAGTTCCGCGGCCTTGGTGAACGGGATACCTTGCTGCGGTTGCACACCATTGCTGACCGAACGGCCGAACTCAATGGCAAACACCGGCTTTCCCATGACGACCGCGCCGAGCTTGCCGACCTGCAGGCCGAAGGCGACGCGCTGTCCGAGCATCATCGGCAGCTCGTGCGCGGTACCCAGATCGCTGCGGAGGTGGTTCGCGGCGATTGGCACCCCTACGAGGACGGCTCCGGCGGCTACCGGGAGTTCCGCTCCGCTAGCGGCCGGTACGCGATTGTGGCGGGTTCCCCGACCGAGGACGAGCGCCCCCGCGACGAGACCCGCGAACGTCGGCCGCGTGATCCGCTAGACGACGCGCGCAGCGCAGCGATGCGTGTGCTGGACAGCAATGTCCGGGCCGCCACCATGGCCCCCGAAGGCGCTGAGATCGTTGAGCGGTTGATGGTCGGCGGGAGCCTTGGCCAACGCGGTTGGACCGCCGAATGGGCACAGGTCACCGGAGACCCCGACTACCTGAGCGCGTTCGCGAAGAAGCTCGCCGACCCGGTTGGTGCTCGGGACCGGTACTCGGACCGCGAAATCCAGGCAGTCCAGCAGGTCCACGAGTTCGGACAGCGGGCAATGTCCACCGTCGACACCGATGGTGGGGTGATGATCCCGGCTGCGTTGGACCCGGCCATCCTGTTGTCCAGCAGTGGGTTTGCTACGTCGATTCGCCAGTTCGCGCGGGTCGTCCAGATCACTGGGGAGTCCTGGCGCGGCGTGTCGTCGGCGGGGGCATCGAGCCGATGGGCGGCTGAGGGCACTGAGTCGAACGACGACAGCCCGGAACTCGCTCAGCCGATTGTGCCGGTGTTCAAGGGAGATTGTTTTGTCCCGTACAGCATCGAAATCGAGTCATCGGGAGCAGGTTTCGTCACTGAGGTGAGCCGCATCATGGTCGATGAACTCAACCGACGCCAGAATGAGGCGTTCGTGTTGGGTAGCGGCGTCGGCCAGCCGACCGGTTTCGTCGCCGCTCTGGCGGGCACGGCATCCGAAATCAACGGCGACGGTACGGAGGCCATTTCCGCAGCCGATCCGTACAAGTTGCAGGCCGCGTTGCCCGCTCGGTTCCAACGCAACAGCGCATGGGCAGCCGCGCTGCCGGTGCTGAACACCTTGCGGCAGGCCGAGACGGGCAACGGCGCGCATGCGTTCCCGAGCTTGCACGGCGATCCGCCGACGCTGTTGGGGCGCGGCGTGTTCGAAGTGTCGGAGATGGACTCCGCGATCGACGCTGGCGCAACGGAAAGCAATTACATGTTAGCCCTGGGTGATTGGAGTCAGTTCCTCATCGCTGACCGGCTCGGCACTCGGGTGGAAGTGGTACAGCACCTCGTCGGGGCCAACAGGCGACCCACTGGGCAACGCGGTTTCTACGCATACTTCCGCTGCGGCTCCGATGTATTGGTGCCCGAAGCGTTCCGTCTGCTCGACGTGCCGACCACGGCGTAACCACCAAGCCGTCCTGCGCATCCGGTTTTCCCTTTGTAGTCGGATGGTGTAGGGCCACAGGCTGACCGGCCGCGTCGTTGCCGATCACGGCGCGGCTGGTCGGCCACCTCGGGAGGGATTGTGAAGCACTACGACTGGCAGTGCGACCCGCATTACAAACGCTGCCCCGCGTGTGGGCGGCCGTCAGCTTATGACCGTGCGCTCGATAGGTTCTGGCACGACGATGGGTCACCGGTCGTGGATTGCTGGGTAGGCATCACCCGTGGGCAAGGTCGGCGGATGCCTATTGCGGCGTGAAACATGTTGGGTGGCAGGTGCTTCAGTATGAAGCAACGATGCTGACTGCCCGCCTTGTCGCAAGGATTCGTGGTCCCTCCAAGGGAATGAGGACCCGGTCTATTCGGGCTCCCTCGCGAGGAACTTTTTTATCGCGGGCAGATCCATTGCTAAGGCAAGGCCAATTAGGAGTGCAGTAATCAGCACCCCCGCGACGAGCCATGCGACGCTCCCGCGGGCGATGGGGTCCTGCTTCATTACGTTTGTGCCCTGCGCGATGGTCAGGCCGAGGGCTAGGAAAGCGAACCGCTTGCACCAGTCCAATGCCGTCTTAAACCGTTCGCCTTCGTTGTTCGGCCCAAGTTCTTTGACCGCACCGCGGACGTGCGATACGAGCACCATTTCGGCGCCACAACGAGCGGTGCACAAGGCCTCAAGGTCGTCGCTGTACCTGGTAACTGCCATGCCATACTCGGCGCTTGCTTCATCACTGAAGGGGGGGCGCTGTTTCGGCGTCGTGGCCGGGTCATCTACGTGGGTGGTTGCGTATACAACATCTTGCAGTGCTTGTGTCCACGCTGCCTGTCGTCGGGTCGCAACGGTCGGACGTTGGGGGCCGTGCTCAGCCAATTGCGTACGTGCCGTCTCGGTCGGCGACTCTTCCTACAGCGTTGGCAAATGTGCCGACATCGCTGGGCTCGAAGGTCGAGTCGGCTACCTGATGCCGAGGTGTTTCCTCGGCGGTTGAGTCCTTCGGCAATGAGATTCGAATGGTTACCGTCTTGGCAACTCGACGCTGCGTCGATAGTCGATATGCAGCTAGGGCGACGACTAATGCAAGGGCTGAGGCCACAAGGCCAGCGGCAGGGCCGAACCCGCCGGCGCTCAACTGCTTGATGAGGGGGACGGCCAGAAACGCGACCGCGGTGGCGCCGATAACGTTGGCGATAAAACTGAACCACCATTTGCTTAGCGCGTTCTTCCGCCGAAAGGTGACGCGTGTAGTCCTCGCCTCGTCACCCTCGTTCGCTATGTGAGAGATGACAATCAGGGACATGCGGTGAGCGACCTCTTTCGGAAGCCCCTCCTTTTCGAGGGCCTGCGCGATGTTGACTGCAACTTTGTCCATCGCGTGGGAGTGTTGTGCGGAATCGATACCGTCCGTCACCTCGTCTGCACCCCCTCCTGTGCATTCCGCCATTCCTCAATTGAACACTACGCAAGATTGAACACCATGAAGGGGCTGGTCGCAGCGTTTTTGGGCATCGACACACCGCACTGGTGATTGCCCAGAGAATGGTGCTCTCTCGCCAGTCTGTCCAGCTAGATGCCGTAACAGGATGCCGGGACCAGTGGGTCTAGACGGGATGAGCGCGCGGGAGAGTTGCCGTATTCATCGCAGAATCCAGTGCCGCGGTGCACTCACTGTCGCAGCTGACCGCCTCCCCGTCCGATTCGCCCAGCCCAACGCGCCCGTCCGATAGGCCCTCGCCATGGGCCGGGCAGCCTGTTGGCCCGGAGTCGCCAGTTGTGCACATCTCGCGCGTTGGGGCATACCCGCTGGTCAGGTGGTGCCCCCGGCAGGATTCGAACCTGCGGCCTTCTGCTCCGGAGGCAGACGCTCTATCCCCTGAGCTACGGGGGCGCATCCGGCCGCAGACTGCGACCGACAACGCCGATGGGCGGTGCCTAGCGTAGCGCATCGGCACAAGCGGAAACGGATTCGGGGGCCGAAGGGCTTAGACCATAGGATGGTGCCCCGTGACCCCCGCCGATCTGGCCGAGCTGCTCAAGTCGACCGCTGCCGCGGTGTTGACCGAGCACGGCCTCGACTCCGCTGCACTGCCCGCGACCGTCACCGTTGAGCGCCCGCGCAACCCCGACCACGGCGATTATGCGACCAACCTGGCGCTTCAGGTCGGCAAGAAGGTCGGTGCCAACCCGCGCGAACTCGCCGGCTGGCTGGCGGCCGCGCTGGCCGACAAGGACGGCATCGCCGCCGCCGACGTCGCAGGTCCGGGGTTCGTGAACCTGCGTATCGAGGCCTCGGCGCAGAACGTCATCGTCGGCAACGTCGTCGCCGCCGCGGCGCGCTACGGCATGTCGGACACGATGGGCGGCAGCAAGGTCAACCTCGAGTTCGTCTCGGCCAACCCCACCGGGCCGATCCATATCGGCGGCACCCGGTGGGCCGCGGTCGGTGACGCGTTGGGTCGGCTGCTGAGCACCCAGGGCGCCGAGGTGGAGCGTGAGTACTACTTCAACGATCACGGAGCCCAGATCGACCGGTTCACCAACTCGCTGATCGCCGCCGCCAAGGGCGAGCCCACCCCCGAGGACGGCTACGCCGGCGACTACATCGGTGACATCGCCGCCCAGGTGCTGGCCAAGGACCCTGGCGCCCTGAGCCTGCCCGAGGACCAGATGCGCGAGACGTTCCGTGCCATCGGGGTCAACCTGATGTTCGACCACATCAAGGAATCGCTGCACGAGTTCGGCACCGACTTCGACGTCTACACCCACGAAGACTCGATGCACACCTCCGGACGGGTGGACGAGGCCATCGCCCAGCTGCGCGCCAACGGCAGCATTTACGAATCCGAGGGCGCGGTCTGGCTGCGCACCACCGACTTCGGTGACGACAAGGACCGCGTGGTCATCAAGAGCGACGGCCAGCCCGCCTACATCGCCGGTGACCTCGCCTACTTCCTGGACAAGCGCCAGCGCGGATTCGACCTGTGCATCTACATGCTTGGCGCCGACCATCACGGCTACATCGCACGGCTGAAGGCCGCCGCAGCCGCGCTGGGCGACGACCCCGACACCGTCGAGGTGCTGATCGGGCAGATGGTCAACCTGGTGCGCGACGGGCAGCCGGTGCGGATGAGCAAGCGCGCCGGCACCGTCATCACCCTCGACGACCTCGTCGAGGCGATCGGTGTCGATGCGGCCCGCTACGCGCTGATCCGCAGTTCGGTGGACAGTCCGATCGACATCGACCTGGAACTGTGGTCCTCGGCGTCGAACGAGAACCCCGTCTACTACGTGCAATACGCCCACGCACGTCTGTCGGCGTTGGCCCGCAACGCCGCCGAGTTGGGCGTCGCACCCGACACCGCGCACCTGGGCCTACTGACCCACGACAAGGAAGGCGCCCTGATCCGCAATATCGGGGAGTTTCCCCGCGTGCTCGAAACCGCGGCCGGACTGCGTGAACCGCACCGTGTTTCGCGCTACCTCGAAGATCTGGCCGGCGACTATCACCGGTTCTACGATTCGTGCCGCGTGCTGCCGCAGGGCGACGAGGAGCCCGGCGACCTGCATTCGGCGCGGTTGGCGCTGTGCCAGGCCACCCGGCAGGTCATCGCCAACGGTCTGGCCATTCTCGGTGTCAGCGCTCCGGAGCGCATGTGATCGCCCACCCCGCCGGCCCACGGCACGCCGAAGAAGTCCACCACGGCGGCGCCCCGGACCGTCCACGCACCGCCGGCGAGGTTTTGGCTCTGGCGCCGAACGTATGGCCGCGCAACACCGTTCGAGGCCAGGACGGTGTCGTCTCGATTGCCGGTGTCTCGATCGCCGACATCGCCGCCGAGTTCGGCACACCGGTGTTCGTCATCGACGAGGACGATTTCCGGTCCCGCTGCCGCGAGATCGCTCAGGCCTTCGGTGGCGGTGAGCATGTCCACTACGCCGCCAAGTCGTTCCTGTGCACCGAGGTGGCCCGCTGGGTCAACGAGGAGGGGCTGTCGCTGGACGTCGCCAGCGGCGGCGAGCTGGCTGTGGCGCTGCATGCAGACTTCCCCGCTGAGCGAATCGCTTTGCACGGCAACAACAAATCGGTCGCCGAGCTGACCACCGCGGTGCGCGCCGGAGTCGGCCACGTCGTAATCGACTCGATGATCGAGATCGAACGCCTCGATCAGATTGCCGCCGCGGCCGGCGTCGTCCAAGACGTCCTGGTGCGTGTCACCGTCGGGGTCGAGGCACACACCCACGAATTCATCTCCACCGCACACGAAGACCAGAAATTCGGTTTGTCGCTGGCCACCGGCGCCGCGATGCAGGCCGTGCGTCGCGTGTTCGCCGCAGACCATCTACGCCTGGTTGGGCTGCACAGCCACATCGGTTCGCAGATTTTCGACGTGGCGGGCTTCGAACTGGCCGCCCATCGCGTCATCGGTCTGCTCCGCGATGTGGTCGCCGAATTCGGCATCGACAAAACCTCCCAAATGGCGATCGTCGACCTCGGCGGCGGCCTGGGTATTTCGTATTTGCCGCACGACAACCCGCCACCGATGGCAGAGCTGGCCGACAAACTGCTGGCCATCGTCCGCGACGAGTCGGCCGCTGTCGGACTGCCCGCCCCGGACCTGGTCGTCGAACCGGGTCGAGCCATCGCCGGGCCCGGCACCATCACGCTCTACGAGGTGGGCACCACCAAAGATGTCGCGGTTAGCCCCACCACGCACCGGCGCTACGTCAGCGTCGACGGCGGGATGAGCGACAATATCCGCACGTCGCTATACGGCGCCGAGTACGACGTGCGGCTGCTCTCCCGCACTTCCGAGGCGGTGCCGACAATGTCGCGGGTGGTCGGCAAGCACTGCGAAAGCGGTGACATCGTCGTCCGCGACGCCTGGCTGCCCGACGATGTGGCCCCGGGCGACCTGCTGGGCGTCGCCGCCACCGGCGCATACTGCTATTCGATGTCAAGCCGCTACAACCTGATCGGCCGGCCGGCCGTGGTTGCCGTGCGTGACGGGCGGGCCCGCCTGATCCTGCGCCGGGAGACGGTTGAGGATCTCTTGAGTCTGGAAGTGAGGTGACACGGTGACCGAAACGGTCGGTAAGAAAAACGGCGGTGAAATCGGGGTAGCCGTACTCGGGCTGGGAAACGTCGGCAGCGAGGTCGTGCGGATCATCGAGGAGAGCGCGGCCGACCTGTGTGCACGGGTCGGGGCGCCGCTCGTGCTGCGGGGCATCGGCGTGCGCAACGTCGGCGGTGACCGCGGGGTACCGGCCGAGTTACTCACCGACAACATCGAGGCACTGGTCTCACGCGATGACGTCGACATCGTCGTCGAGGTGATGGGACCCGTCGAGCCGGCACGCAAGGCGATCCTGACCGCGCTCGAACAGGGCAAGTCCGTCGTCACCGCGAACAAGGCGCTGATGGCCGTTTCGGCGGGGGAGATCGCCCAGGCCGCCGAGAGCGCGAACGTGGACCTCTATTTCGAGGCGGCCGTGGCCGGCGCCATCCCGGTCATCCGGCCGCTGACCCAATCGCTGGCCGGTGACACCGTGTTGCGCGTCGCCGGGATCGTCAACGGCACCACCAACTACATCCTCACCGAGATGGACAGCACCGGCGCCGACTACGCCAGTGCGCTGGCCGACGCGGGCGCGTTGGGCTACGCCGAGGCGGATCCCACCGCCGACGTCGAGGGATACGACGCCGCGGCCAAGGCGGCCATCCTGGCCTCCATCGCCTTCCACACCCGCGTCACCGCCGCCGATGTGCACCGCGAGGGCATGACGATGGTCTCGGCGGCAGATTTCGCTTCGGCTCGCGCGCTGGGTTGCACGATCAAGCTGCTCGCGATCTGCGAGCGGCTCACCGACGCCGACGGGCAGCAGAGCGTCTCGGCCCGGGTGTACCCGGCCCTGGTGCCGCTGGATCACCCGTTGGCCAGCGTCAGCGGCGCATTCAACGCGGTCGTCGTGGAGGCCGAGGCGGCCGGGCGGTTGATGTTCTACGGGCAGGGTGCCGGCGGGGCGCCGACGGCCTCGGCGGTCCTGGGTGATCTCGTCATGGCGGCACGCAACCGGGTCTACGGCGGACGTGGCCCCCGCGACTCCAACTATGCGAAACTGCCTATCGCGCCCATCGGCGTCATCCCCACCCGGTACTACGTGAACATGAACGTCGCCGACCGGCCCGGTGTGCTGTCCGCGGTTGCGGCGGAGTTCAGCAAGCGCGAGGTCAGCATCGCCGAGGTGCGCCAGGAGGGCATGGTCGACGAGGGCGGGCAGCGTTGCGGCGCCAGGATCGTCGTCGTGACCCACCAGGCGACCGACGCTGCACTGTCGGAAACCGTTGCGGCGGTGGCCGACCTCGAGGTCGTTCAAAGCATCAACAGCGTCCTGCGGATGGAAGGGACCACCGAGTGAGCACCACCGCGCCCCGCGCCGTGCACCAGCCTTGGCCAGGTTTGATCGCGGCCTACCGCGACCGGCTTCCGGTCGAGGACACCTGGACGGCGGTCACCCTGCGGGAGGGCGGCACCCCGCTGCTGCCGGCTCCCCGGCTGTCCGACTACACCGGGTGCACCGTGCACCTCAAGGTCGAAGGGCTCAACCCGACCGGCTCGTTCAAGGACCGCGGCATGACGATGGCCGTGACCGAGGCGGTGGCACGGGGCCAACAGGCGGTGCTGTGCGCCTCGACGGGCAACACCTCGGCCTCGGCTGCCGCCTACGCCGCTCGCGCCGGCATCACCTGCGCAGTCCTGGTGCCGCAGGGCAAGATCGCCATGGGCAAACTGGCCCAGGCGGTGATGCACGGAGCCAAGATCATCCAGATCGACGGCAACTTCGACGATTGCCTCGAGCTGGCCCGCAAGCTCACCTCCGACTTCCCGACCGTGTCATTGGTCAACTCGGTGAACCCGTTCCGCATCGAAGGGCAAAAGACCGCGGCCTTCGAGATCGTCGATGCCCTCGGTGACGCCCCCGACGTGCACGCGCTGCCCGTCGGCAACGCCGGCAACATCACCGCCTACTGGAAGGGCTACACCGAATACCACCGCGACGGCCTGGCAACCCGCTTGCCGCGGATGCTCGGCACTCAGGCTGCCGGGGCGGCCCCGCTGGTCATCGGCGAGCCGGTCAGCGATCCGGAGACCATCGCCACCGCGATCCGCATCGGTTCACCGGCGTCGTGGAGTTCAGCGGTGGAGGCTCAGCAGCAGTCCAACGGGCGATTCCTGGCCGCCACCGACGAGGAGATCCTGGCCGCCTACCACCTGGTTGCCCGCACCGAAGGGGTGTTCGTCGAGCCGGCGTCGGCGGCCAGCATCGCCGGGCTGCTGAAATCCGTCGAGGACGGTTCGGTGGCGCGCGGGTCCACCGTGGTGTGTACGGTGACCGGTAACGGCCTCAAAGACCCCGATACCGCGCTCAAAGGTATGCCGGCCGTTATCCCCGTGCCCGTCGATCCGGTGGCCGTGGTTGCCAAGCTGGGTCTGGTCTAAGTGCCGGTTGGGAGTCCAGTGACCCACATACTGCCGCCAGGGCTGACGGCCACGGTCGTGGTCGCGGCCTCCAGCGCCAACCTTGGTCCGGGCTTCGACAGTATGGGTATCGCCCTCAGTCTCTATGACGAGATCACGGTGGAGACAGCAGCTTCCGGGATCGTCGTCGAGGTCGAGGGTCAGGGTTTCGGTCATGTCCCGCTAGACGGATCCCACCTTGTGGTTCGCGCCATCAGGCGTGGCCTCCTGGAGACCGGAACCTCGGCCCCCGGGCTGATTGTGCGTTGCCGCAACGCTATTCCGCATTCTCGCGGTCTGGGTTCTTCGGCTGCTGCTGTTGTTGGAGGCCTTGCTGCAGCTAACGGCCTTGCCTCCCAAGCTGGTTGCGCACCGATGACGGAGGCTCAGCTAGTCCAAATTTCGTCGGAGTTCGAGGGGCACCCCGACAACGCGGCAGCCGCGGTCCTCGGGGGCGCGGTGGTCTCCTGGACCGAGGCCGGTCCGCAGGTGCCGCGCTACGCCGCGGCCGCGATCAACCTGCACCCCGACATCACGATGTTCGCCGCCGTCCCGCAGGTCCGCTCGTCGACCGCCGAGACCCGCGCCGTGCTGCCCGAGCAGGTCAGCCACACCGCAGCTCGGTTCAACCTGAGCCGGTCGGCGCTGCTGGTGGTTGCGCTGACCACCCGCCCCGATCTGCTGATGGCCGCCACCGAGGATGTCCTGCATCAACCGCAGCGCGCCTCGGCAATGCCCGCGTCGGCGGAATACCTGGCTGTGCTTCGGCGTTGTGGTGTGGCAGCAGTGCTCTCCGGCGCGGGACCAGCAGTCCTGGCGTTGAGCACCGAAGAGGAGTTGCCCGCCGAGGCTCTCGAGTACGGTCGGGCGAAGGGATTCACCGTCGACCGGATGTCGGTCGGTGAGCGGGTCAAGTGGACGTCGGGCGTCACAGTTCGTCGCTAGCCGGGTTCGTCGCCTACCGGCCCTCCCGGGTGTGACTAACACACGCAACACACGAATCATGTTGTTTCTTGCTTCCGGCTCGGATGCGGGTTATTCTCGCAGCTGTCCAGCAATCGCAGCGTGTTTACCTGCGCCGACACTAGGACGACCACTCTTCTTTCAAGTGTTCAATTTGTGGACAGACGGTTCGCCGTATTTGGCGAATCCCGGAAATCACCATTGCGTTGGCAATGGTGTGCCCGTGGCGTTGAGCCGATCAGCTGAACGCACCGAACCCCCGCGTGACGAGATCAGCGAGGGAAGAAAGGAAATCCGTGACTGATACGGACCTCATCACGGCTGGTGGCAGCGCTCAAAGCGGCGAACTGCCGAGCACCGTGACCGCAGACATCTCCTCGCCCGCGGGGTCGGATACCCCGACCGAGGCGAAGGCCACGCCGACCCGGCGTGGCTCGTTGACCGGCATGTTGTTGCCGGAGCTGCGTGCCATGGCCAAGGAGATCGGCATCGAGGGCGCCTCCGGTATGCGCAAGGGCGAACTCGTCGCCGCGATCCGGGAGCGCCGTGGCGACTCCAACGGTGCTGCGGACAAGAAGACCAGCAGCGCCGAACAGAGCGCGCCGTCGGCTAAGGATGACGTGCCCGCAGCCGCCACCGAGGCGCAGCCAACGCAGGCGACCGAGCGGCAGCCGGCTCAGGCGCGCCGCGAGCGTCGTTCGGCCTCCCGCGGCCAAGGCAGTGCCGGCACCGCCGAGCAAGCGCCCGACCAGGCGAAAGAGCAGACTTCCCAGGACAGCGGGCGCCAGCCCAAGGGTGCCGACAGGCCGGCCAAGGCCGACTCATCAGACAAGGCCACCTCGGACAAGGCCACCTCGGACAAGGCGGAGTCGCCCGACCGGGACAGGAACAAGAACAAACGCGACGGTCAAGACAACCAGGGCGGCAAGTCGGAGAAGTCCGACAGGGGCGGCGACGGTTCCGACCAGCACGGCGGCGGCCAGAATCGCAACAGCAACAACAACAGCAGCGATGACGATGAGGGCCGCGGAGGTCGTCGTGGTCGACGGTTCCGCGATCGCCGGCGCCGTGAGCGCGGTGGGGGAGAGGGCAACACCGACACCGAACTGCGCGAGGACGACGTCGTCCAGCCGGTCGCCGGCATCCTCGACGTACTGGACAACTACGCGTTCGTCCGCACATCGGGGTACCTGGCGGGACCCAACGACGTGTACGTCTCGATGAATATGGTGCGCAAGAACGGTTTGCGCCGCGGCGATGCCATCACCGGCGCCGTGCGGGTGCCCCGCGAAGGCGAGGGTGGCAGCCAGAATCCCCGCCAGAAGTTCAACCCGCTGGTGCGCATCGACAGCGTCAACGGCGGTTCGATCGAGGACGCCAGGAAGCGTCCCGAGTTCGGCAAGCTCACGCCCCTGTACCCGAATCAGCGGCTGCGGCTGGAGACCGGCCCGGACAAGCTGACGACCCGGGTGATCGACCTGATCATGCCCATCGGGAAAGGGCAGCGTGCCCTGATCGTGTCCCCGCCCAAAGCGGGTAAGACCACGATCATGCAGGACATCGCGAACGCGATCACCCGCAACAATCCCGAGTGCCACCTGATGGTCGTGCTTGTCGACGAACGGCCCGAAGAGGTCACCGACATGCAGCGCTCGGTCAAGGGTGAAGTCATCGCCTCGACGTTCGACCGGCCGCCGTCAGACCACACGCAGGCTGCGGAGCTGGCCATCGAGCGGGCCAAGCGTCTGGTCGAGCAGGGCAAGGACGTTGTCGTGCTGCTGGACTCGATCACCCGGCTGGGTCGCGCATACAACAACGCCTCCCCGGCCTCGGGCCGCATTTTGTCCGGTGGTGTGGATTCCACCGCGCTCTATCCGCCGAAGCGGTTCCTGGGTGCGGCGCGCAACATCGAAGAGGGCGGTTCGCTGACGATCATCGCCACCGCGATGGTCGAGACCGGCTCGACCGGCGACACGGTGATCTTCGAAGAGTTCAAGGGCACCGGCAACGCCGAGCTCAAGCTCGACCGTAAGATCGCCGAGCGGCGGGTGTTCCCGGCGGTCGACGTCAACCCGTCGGGCACCCGTAAGGACGAGCTGCTGCTGTCGCCCGACGAGTTCGCCGTCGTGCACAAGCTGCGTCGCGTGCTTTCGGGACTGGATCCGCATCAGGCGATCGACCTGCTGATGAGCCAGCTGCGTAAGACCAAGACCAACTACGAGTTCCTGGTGCAGGTGTCGAAGAACACCCCGGGCGGCGCTGACACCGATTAAGCGAGTTCGGCGCGCGCAGGCATCCCAGGGGTGACCACGCGCGCCGAATTCACCGGGGTGGGATAGCGCGCAGCGAGATCAAGGCCGTGCGTAACGCGTTGAATGCCTTGTCGCCGAGGTGGTTTCGCCACTGCTGTTCGATGCGGGCGACCTCCGCTGCGGCAGTCCGGCACGTCCATACCCCGCGTTCACTCAATGTCACCAACCGGGCTCTGGCATCGGTCGGGTCGGGCCTGCGTGCCACGTAGCCGGCCCGTTCGAGCTGGTCGACGAGAGCCCCGGCGGTTTGCTTCGTCACCTGCGCCTGCTCGGCCAGGTCGGTCAACCGCATTCCGGCGGGGTCGAGTCGCTGTAGCAACCGGGACTGGGCGGTTGTGAGGTCGTCGGCACCGGCTTGTGCCAGTGCTGTCATCACCTGGCGTTCCACCTCGCGATGGGTGATGAACATCAACACCGCGGTCGACGGTTGCTCGTCCATTCCTTGACTTTAGTACGCCAACCTGACTACATTTCGTCAGGCAGGCTGACTAATAGGAGCGACGATGGATTCCCGGACGGTGTGGCAACACGTCGACACCCAAAGGCTCGAGGTCGCCGACCTCATCGACACGATCGACGCAGGTGATCCGGCATCTTGGGACACCCCGTCGCTGTGTGCTGGCTGGTCGGTACGCCACGTCGCGGCGCATCTGACCCACTCGACATTGCCGATGGCCCGGATGCTCGCCGAGGCGGCGCGCAGTGGGTTCAGGTTCGACGCGATGGTGGGCCGGTTGGCACTGCAGGACTCGCGCTCACCGGCCGAACTGGCGGCCTACCTGCGCGAAATCGTCGGATCGCGGCGCCATCCGCCCGGAACCACTGCGTTGGAACCGCTGATCGACGTGCTGGTGCACGCCCAGGACATGTGCATTCCGCTGGGTATCGACAGGGCGATGCCGGCAGACGCGGCCGTGGCCGCCGCAGAACGGGTATGGGCCAAGAACGCGCCGTTTCACGCCCGGCGCCGGATCGCCGGAATCCGTCTGATCGCCACCGACGCCGACTTCGCGGTCGGCGCCGGCCGAGAGGTCGCCGCGCCGATCCGGGATCTACTCCTGCTGCTCACCGGCCGATCCACTGCATAAGGCGGGCGATCGGGGGTTGACCCCGATTTGCCGACGGCCCCGACGCCTACCGCCCAGTCTTGGTAGGCGGTCGGTGCGCAGCAGACTGATGTTCATCGGCGTCCCGCGCCACACCCGTCTGCCGTCAGGAATAGCCGTTCCCGCGTGCGCGTTTAGGCTACTGGCGGTTGACCTGGCATAATTCAGGCTAGTTTGTCCGGCCTCCGGCCGGGTGGACCGCCGTCCCCTCGGTTCCGGTTCACGCCGCAGCCTCCCCGCTCTGGGGAGGGCGACCCGGGGCCCCACGATGGAAGAGGAAGCCATGCAATCGGGTATCCACCCTGACTACGTAGAGACGACCGTGCTGTGCGGCTGTGGTGCCAGTTTCACCACCCGCAGCACCAAGAAGAGCGGGCAGATCACCGTTGAGGTGTGCTCACAGTGCCACCCGTTCTACACCGGCAAGCAGAAGATCCTCGACAGCGGCGGCCGTGTGGCCCGCTTCGAGAAGCGTTACGGCAAGCGAACCAAGGCAGCCGACAAGTAGCGCTGCCGATCGGCGCCCGTTCTGCAGCTCACGCGCAGACCGGGCGCCGTTTCGCGGTTTAGGCGCAAGTGGCGGACATCCAGGCCGGCTGAAGGAGGCGAGTTGACCGACAACGCACCGGCGATCGACGCTGTTCTCGCCGAGCACGCTGATTTGGAGCGCCGCCTGGGCGATCCAGCGCTGCATGCCGACCCCGGCGCCGCCCGCAAGGCCGGGCGCCGTTTCTCACAGCTGTCACCCATCGTTGCCACCTACCGAAAGCTCAAGTCGGCGCGCGATGACCTGGAGGCCGCCCGCGAGCTGGCCGCTGACGATGAATCCTTCGCCGCCGAAGTCGACGAGTTGACCGCGACCGTGGCCCAGCTCGACACGCACCTGACCGATCTACTCGCTCCGCGCGACCCACACGACGCCGACGACATCGTGTTGGAGGTCAAGTCAGGGGAGGGGGGCGAAGAGTCGGCGCTGTTCGCCGCCGACCTGGCCCGCATGTACATCCGATACGCCGAGCGGCACGGCTGGACGGTGACGATGCTCGACGAGACGACCTCCGACCTGGGCGGCTACAAGGATGCCACGCTGTCGATCGCCAGCAAGGGCGACGCCGCGGAAGGGGTGTGGTCGCGGTTGAAGTTCGAGGGCGGTGTGCACCGCGTGCAGCGGGTGCCGGTCACCGAGTCGCAGGGCCGGGTCCACACTTCGGCGGCCGGCGTGCTGGTCTATCCCGAGCCCGAGGAAGTCGAACAGGTGCAGATCGACGAGTCCGACCTGCGCATCGACGTCTACCGGTCCTCCGGCAAAGGCGGCCAGGGAGTGAACACCACGGACTCGGCCGTGCGCATCACCCATCTGCCTACTGGCATTGTGGTCACCTGCCAGAACGAGCGGTCGCAGCTGCAAAACAAGGCGCGTGCGATGCAGGTGCTGGCGGCCCGGCTCCAGGCGCTGGCCGAGGAGCAGGCACAGGCCGATGCGTCGGCGGATCGGGCCAGCCAGATTCGCACGGTTGATCGCAGCGAACGGATCCGCACCTACAACTACCCCGAGAACCGGATCGCCGACCATCGCATCAACTACAAGTCGCATAACCTCGACCAGGTGCTCGACGGCGACATGGATGCGTTGCTCGACGCGCTGGCTGCCGCTGACAAACAGGCCCGGCTGCAGAACACGTGATGATCGCCGACCGGCCGGCGACGATGCGCCGGCTGATCGACGCCGCGACGGACATGCTCGCCGCCGCCGGCGTCGCCTCGCCGCGAGTGGACGCGGAGTTGTTGGCCGCTCACGTCGCAGGAATTGACCGTGGCAAGCTGCTTTTCGTCGAACCCGGGCCCGGGTTCGACGACCGGTACCGCGAGCTCACCGCGGCACGTGCCGCGCGCATCCCGTTGCAGCACCTGATCGGCACCGCGGCGTTCGGTCCGGTGACACTGCAGGTCGGGCCGGGGGTTTTCGTGCCGCGCCCGGAAACCGAGTCGATGCTGGAATGGGCGCTGGCCCAGCCGCTGCCCGCCGAACCGTTGATCGTGGATCTCTGCACCGGTTCGGGGGCGCTTGCGATCGCGTTGGCCGCTGAGCGGCCCACGGCCCGGGTGGTCGGAGTCGACGACTCCAGTGCCGCCCTGGACTACGCACGTCGCAATGCCCAGGGAACCGAGGTGCAACTGGTGTGCGCCGATGTGACCCGCCCCGGTGTGCTCGGCGACCTCGCCGGAACCGTCGACTTGCTGGTGGCAAACCCGCCTTACATACCGCTCGGCGCCGAACTCGCTGGTCCCGAGGTTGCCGAGCATGATCCCGAACACGCGTTGTTCGGAGGCCCGGACGGGATGTCGGTGATCGAACCCATCGTCGACCTGGCAGCGCGGCTGCTGCGCCCGGGTGGGTGCTGCGCCGTCGAACATGACGACACCACCGCGGCGCGCACCGTGGACACGTTCGTCACCACCGGGTGTTTTGTCGAGGTCAGCGCCCGACGCGACCTGGCCGGGCGCCCCAGGTTCGTGACCGCAGTGCGTGGCGAATGAGAGGCTGGCTGTTGTGACGAGAAGCGAGCAGCGAAGGCGGAGCGCGCATGGCTGAAGTGTTCGACTGCGCCGACGCCGAGCGGCGTGAGGCCGGCATCGCCGCCGCGATCAGCGCGCTCAAGAGCGGCCGGCTTGTCGTGATGCCCACCGACACCGTCTACGGCATTGGGGCCGACGCTTTCGACGGCAACGCGGTCTCAGCGCTGTTGTCGGCCAAAGGCCGCGGCCGAGATATGCCGGTGCCGGTTCTGGTCGGTTCGTGGCACACGATCCAGGGGTTGGTCTACACCGTGCCCAACAGTGCGAAGGAATTGATCCGGGCTTTCTGGCCGGGCGCGTTGAGCCTGGTGGTACACCAGGCGCCGTCGCTGCAATGGGACCTCGGGGATGCTAACGGCACCGTCATGCTGCGGATGCCGCTGCACCCGGTGGCGATCGAGCTGCTTCGTGCGGTCGGCCCGATGGCGGTGTCGAGCGCCAACATCTCCGGGCGCGCGGCAGCGGTCACTGTGGCACAGGCCCGTGACCAGCTCGGCGACCTGGTCGCGGTTTACCTCGACGGCGGGCCGGCCGAGCAACAAGCGGCGTCGACGATCGTCGATCTCACCGGTGCGCATCCGCGCGTGCTGCGCCAGGGCCCCGTGACCGTCGATGCGATCGCCGCGGTGCTCGGCGTGGAGTCGTCCAGCCTGCTGGCCCAGCAGGACCAGACGCCGGATTAGATCTGGGCTTCGGTGGCTTACGGTTCAGCGATGATCGCGGCGACCCGGGCTTGGGAGAGCGTTTTGATGCTTCCCGAGCGCGAGAGCGTGCTGGCGCTCTCTGAGCGCGGTGCCGGCGTTCCACTGCGCGAGCTGGCTCTGGTTGGGCTGACCGCGGCGGTCATCACCTACCTGGCCACCGGATTTGTGCGGGTCCTCGCGATGAAGTGGGGTGCGGTGGCCTACCCGCGCGAACGCGACGTGCATCTGCAGCCCACACCACGGATGGGTGGGCTGGCCATGTATCTCGGCGTGGTGGCGGCCGTACTGCTGGCTTCGCAGTTGCCGGCGCTCACCCGGGGCTTCGTCTATTCCTCGGGGATGCCCGCGGTCGTGGTCGCCGGTGGGCTGATCATGGTCGTCGGACTGATCGACGACCGGTGGGGTCTCGACGCATTGACGAAGTTCGCAGGTCAGGTCACCGCCGCCAGTGTGCTGGTCACGATGGGGGTGGCGTGGAGCGTGCTCTACATCCCGATCGGCGGGGTCGGGACCATCGTGCTCGACCAGGTGGCCTCGATTCTGCTGACCCTGGCGCTCACGGTGGCGATCGTCAACGCGATGAACTTCGTCGATGGTCTCGACGGGTTGGCCGCCGGGCTCGGGTTGATCACCGCCTCGGCGATTTGTCTGTTCTCGGTCGGGCTACTGCGTGACCACGGCGGTGACGTGCTGTTCTACCCGCCCGCGGTGATCT
This sequence comes from uncultured Mycobacterium sp., assembly GCA_964562545.1. Taxonomy (GTDB): domain Bacteria; phylum Actinomycetota; class Actinomycetes; order Mycobacteriales; family Mycobacteriaceae; genus Mycobacterium. Next base: position 44,937 of record CAZLTV010000011.1, read on the forward strand.
CGGTTGTGCTTGCCGGAGTCTGCCTGGGCTTTTTGCCGCACAACTTCCACAAGGCCCGGATCTTCATGGGCGATTCCGGTTCGATGCTGATCGGCCTGATGCTGGCGGCTGCGTCGACGACCGCGGCGGGGCCGATCTCGCAGACCGCCTACGGGGTGCGCGACGTGTTCGCGCTGCTATCGCCGTTTCTGCTGGTGGTTGCGGTCATGTTCGTACCGGCGCTGGACATGCTGCTGGCCATTATCCGGCGCACCAGGGCAGGCCTGAGCCCGTTCAGCCCGGACAAGATGCACCTGCACCACCGGCTGCTCGAGATAGGTCATTCGCACCGACGAGTGGTGCTGCTCATCTACCTGTGGGTGAGCATCGTCGCGCTCGGGGCGGCCAGCACGATCTTCTTCGATCCGCGGGACACCGCGGCGGTTATGGGCGGGGCGATTGTGGTCGCTGTTGTGGTCACTTTGATCCCGCTGCTACGCAGATAAAAACCCGCTCGACACGGGGTATACGACAGCTAGTAGTAGGCCCTCTTTTGTGGCCTCCACCATATGTTAGGGTTCTCTCAGAACCCGAAGAACCTCGCGGGTTGCCGGCCCCCGGCCTGCTCGGCGCGATCGATTCAAGCATCGATTCGGCGCCGGACGGAATGGACTAACGACCGACAGTTTGACCGATCACAGGAGCTACCCCTTGGGTGATTCCAGCGCGTTCGACGCCCTCCGCTACGCTACGGGCGCCACGCACAGGTTCTATCCAGGAAGACTTCCGTAACAACATGACGACCAACCGCGGGATTGAGGTGAGTCAGTGACGACGCCAGCGCAAGACGCGCCGTTGGTGTTGCCATCCATAGCTTTCAGGCCGCTACGCCTCTTCGCGATCTGCGTCGTATTGGCCGGCCTGGGCACACTGGCCGCGGGTCTGCTCGGCCATGTCATGGTCGGCGTGTTCTTCGGTGTGGGATTAGGGCTCGGATTGATCAACGCGGTGTTGGTGCGCCGCTCGGTCACCAAAATCACCGCCAAGGAACACCCGCTCAAGAGCGCGATGGCACTGAACTCCGCAGCCCGGTTGATGGTGCTTTCGGTGATCGGGCTGGCTATCGCGTACATCTTCCGCCCCCAGGGGCTCGGCGTGGTCTTCGGGATGGCGCTGTTCCAGATGTTGTTGGTGTTCTCGACCACCCTGCCCGTCGCGCGCAAACTGCGGGCCGGTGCCGCCCAAAGCTCTGAAGGAGATGCGAGCTAGCAATGACGGGAAATCAAGTCACAGCGGATCCGGTGACGATCCTGGCCTCCGAGTCGGGCATCCACGTCGGCGTCCACACCGAGGCCAACTGGTTCGGGCTCACGGTCAACACCGACACCCTGCTCTCGACGTCGATCGCCGCGGTCATCGTTTTGGCGCTCGCCTTCTTCTTGAAGTCGAAGGTCACCTCGACCGGTGTGCCCACCGGGGTGCAACTGTTCTGGGAAGCCATCACGGTGCAGACCCGCAACCAGATCGAAAGCGCGATCGGGATGAAGATCGCGCCGTTCGTGCTCCCGCTCGCAGTGACGCTGTTCGTGTTCATCCTGGTGGCCAACTGGCTGTCGGTGTTCCCGTGGCAGTACTCCAATGAGAGCGGCATCCACGAGTTCCTCAAGCCTGCAGCCGCCGACATCAACTTTGTCCTCGCGCTCGGGCTGTTCGTCTTCCTCTGCTACCACGCTGCCGGCTTCTGGCGCCGCGGTGTCGTCGGACACCCGCTCAAACTGGTCAAGGGACACGTCGCATTCCTGGCGCCGATCAACATCGTCGAAGAGCTCGCCAAGCCGATCTCGCTGTCTCTCCGACTTTTCGGCAACGTGTTCGCCGGCGGCATCATGGTCACGATCATCGCGTTGTTCCCCGCCTACATCATGTGGGCCCCTAACGCGCTGTGGAAGTCCTTCGAGTTGTTCATCGGCGCGATCCAGGCCTTCATCTTCGCGCTGTTGACAATCCTGTATTTCGGGCAGGCGATGGAGCTCGAAGACGAACACCACTGACGTTTCAACCAACTGATCGACTCAACCCAGACCTGGCAGGACGCCCTGCCAGTTAGCAAGGAGGAAAGAAATGGATCCCACGATCGCTGCCGGCGCGCTCATTGGCGGTGGAATTCTGCTGGGCGGTGGCGCCATTGGCGCAGCTATCGGTGACGGTGTCGTCGGTAGCGCGCTGGTCGAAGGCGTCGCCCGTCAGCCCGAGGCCCAGGGCCGGCTGTTCGTGCCGTTCTTCATCACCGTCGGTCTGGTGGAGGCCATGTACTTCATCAACCTGGCATTCATGGCGCTGTTCGTCTTCGCCACGCCGGTTGCATAGTCGGACTGGATAAGTCATGGGTGACCTGAGCATCACTGTCCTCGCGGCCGAGGAAGGCGGGCAGAACAACTTCTTGCTGCCCAACGGCACGTTCATCTTTGTGCTGTTGATCTTCCTGATCGTGCTGGGTGTCATCGCCAAGTTCGTGGTGCCCCCGATCAGCGCGGTGCTAAACGAACGTGAAGCGATGGTCGCCAAGACGGACCAGGACAACCGGAAGTCCGCCGAGCTGCTCGCCGCCGCTCAGGGTGACTCCGCAACGGTCATGGCCGAGGCACGTCGGGAGGCCTCGGCCATCCGGGATGAGGCCCGCGGTGAAGGCCGGCAGATTCTCGAGGACATGAGGTCGCGCGCCAACGACGAAGTCGCGGCGACGGTGGCGCGGACCAACGAGGACCTGGCGCAACAGGGCAGGGCGACCGCCGATGAGTTGCGGTCATCGATCGAGACGCTTTCGGAGACATTGGCCAGCCGGGTGATCGGGGTCGACGTCGCGAGCGCGACAACGAGCCAGGGACGGTAGGCATGTCGACATTCATCGGGCAGTTCATCGGGTTCTTGGTCATCGTGTTCCTGGTGGTGCGCTATGTGGTTCCGCCCGTGCGGACCATGATGAGCAACCAGCAGGAGACGGTGCGCCAGCAGCTCGACGACAGCGCCACGGCAGCCGAAAAGGTTGCCAGGGCCGACGAGCAGCACGCCTCGGCGGTCGCCGGGGCCAAGGCCGAGGCGGCCCGGGTGGTCGAAGAGGCCCGAGCCGATGCGGAGAAGATCTCGGTGCAGCTGCGCGAGCAGGCTGACGCCGACGTCGAGCGGATCAAGGTGCAGGGTGCGGCGCAGGCCGAACTGCTGCGCCAGCAGCTCATTCGTGAACTGCGCCAGCAACTGGGCACCGAGTCGGTGGTTCGGGCCCGAGAGCTGGTGCGCGAGCACGTCTCCGATGAAGGCAACCGCTCCGCGACTGTGGACCGGTTCCTTGACGAACTCGACGCGATGGCACCGTCGCTGGCCGATGTCAGCAACCCCGTCGGCGCCGACATGCGCGCTACCAGCCGCGAGGCTCTGCAGGCGGTGATCTCTCGGTTCAACGAACTGATCGCGGGCGTCCCCGCAGACGGGCTGTCCACGCTCGCCGGGGACCTGGCCTCGGTGGTTCAGCTGCTTCGGTCCGAGCCACTGTTGAGCAAACACCTCGGCGAACCGACCGACAACGCAGGCGCCAAAGCCAACCTCGTCGAAGCGATCCTGTCCGGGAAGGTGTCCGACACCGCCCTGGAATTGGTGAAATCCGCGGTCGCACAGCGCTGGTCGAGCGAGGACGACCTGCTCTACGCGATCCGTTATGCGGCGCGGCTCGCCCTGCTGCTGCGCGCAGAACGTAAGGGCGAGGGTGCTGAGGTCGAAGACCAGCTTTTCCGCTTCAGCCGAATCCTTGACGGTGAATCTCAGCTCAGTGCGTTGTTGAGTGACTACAGCACCCCGGTCCAGGGCCGGATCGCGCTGCTCGACAAGCTGCTGGCAAACCAGGTCAACGACTCCACCAAGGCGCTGCTGGCGCAGACCATCGAGTTGTTGCACGGGGAGCGGGCAGACGAGGCGGTGCGTGATCTCGCCGAGCTGGCGGTCTCCCGCCGCGGTGAGGTTGTTGCCAACGTCAGCGCCGCCGCCCCGCTCAGCGAAAGCCAGCGGGCCCGCCTGACCGAGTTACTCACCCGCACCTACAGCCATCCGGTGTCGGTGCAGCTGCACGTCGACCCCTCCTTGCTGGGTGGCCTCACGGTCACTGTCGGCGACGAGGTCATTGACGGCTCGCTGTCGTCACGGCTGGCGTCGGCCGAGACCCGGCTGCCCGACTGACCGAACCCACAGATCCTTCAGAACACCAAAAGGCAGGAAGCGAAAAGCCATGGCAGAGTTGACCATCTCGGCTGCTGACATTCAGGGCGCGATCGAGGACTACGTATCCTCCTTCGCCACCGGTTCCGACCGTGAAGAGGTCGGCACCGTCATTGACGCCGGTGACGGCATCGCCCACGTCGAGGGTCTGCCCTCGGTCATGACCCAGGAGCTTCTCGAGTTCCCCGGCGGCGTCCTCGGTGTTGCGCTGAACCTCGACGAGCACAGTGTCGGCGCGGTGATCCTCGGTGACTTCGAGAACATCGAAGAAGGCCAGCAGGTCAAGCGCACCGGCGACGTGCTCTCGGTTCCCGTCGGCGACGGGTTCATGGGTCGCGTCGTCAACCCGCTCGGTCAGCCGATCGACGGCCAGGGTGACATCGCGTCCGACCAGCGCCGCGCTCTGGAGCTGCAGGCGCCGTCGGTGGTGCAGCGTCAGAGCGTCAGCGAGCCGCTGCAGACCGGTATCAAGGCCATCGACTCGATGACCCCGATCGGGCGTGGTCAGCGTCAGCTGATCATCGGCGACCGCAAGACCGGTAAGACCGCGGTCTGTGTCGACACGATCCTCAACCAGCGCAAGGCCTGGGAGACCGGTGACCCCAAGCAGCAGGTGCGCTGTGTGTACGTTGCCGTGGGCCAGAAAGGCACCACGATCGCGTCGGTGAAGCGGGCTCTCGAAGAGGGCGGCGCGATGGAGTACACCACCATCGTCGCCGCGCCCGCCTCGGACTCGGCCGGGTTCAAGTGGCTCGCGCCCTACACCGGCTCGGCCATCGGTCAGCACTGGATGTACGAAGGCAAGCACGTGCTGATCGTGTTCGACGACCTGACCAAGCAGGCCGACGCCTACCGCGCGATCTCGCTGCTGCTGCGCCGCCCGCCGGGCCGCGAAGCGTTCCCCGGCGACGTGTTCTACCTGCACTCGCGCCTCCTCGAGCGTTGCGCCAAGCTGTCCGACGAGCTCGGCGGCGGCTCGATGACGGGCCTGCCGATCATCGAGACCAAGGCCAACGACATCTCGGCGTTCATTCCGACCAACGTCATCTCGATCACCGACGGTCAGTGCTTCCTGGAGAGCGACCTGTTCAACCAGGGTGTGCGCCCGGCC
>CAZLTV010000012.1:0-49315 GCA_964562545.1 uncultured Mycobacterium sp.
GGGCCGCGGTGCGCGCAGCATCCTCGTCGGCCAGCGCGCGCACCGCCACGACGACAGCCGCGGCGGCGCTGGATCCCACCAGCAGACACAGCAGGCCCGCCCATGCCCCGCCGGCCAGCCCGATGCGGTCGAGCCACACAAACGTCAGAAGTGCACCCGGCGGATGTCCGGAGACATGGGTGATCCAGGAATCCGGCTGGTAGTCCAGAATCCGGTCGGAAAAGGTGCGCAGGGCTTCGCCGATATCGGTCACCGACGGCACCTGGCGCAGGTATTCGTGCCGGGCTTCGAGGCGACCGGCGAACCCGCGTTGCCAGCCGTCGATCATGGCCAGGCTGAACGCCCACGCGCACGACGTCGCCCAGGCGAGCCAGGGCAACACGCGCCACGGCACGTGCCTGGCCAGCGCCGGTCCCCACAGCACGGCCGCGGCGCCTATCGCGACGGCTGCGATGCTGCCGGGGCCGAGGTGGGTGTTCCACCAGCCGAAGATAGGGGCGGTGTCGGCGAAGCTGCGGAACCGTTGCGGGGAGGCGTTGATCAGCGGGGTGACGATTCCGAGGTTGAGATGCGGCACCACGAAGGCCGCGACGACGAGTACCGCGGCGGCGCTGACGGCCAAAGCTTCTCTGCGACCGATTCGCACCTAGCCAGACTAGATCAGAGAAGACCGTACGCAGGTCGCGCCGCCAGACGGTAAGGCACCGGTAATCAGATCGGCGTGGCTCTCAGTAGAGCATCGAGCGAATGTTCTCCTCGCTGAAGTACCGCTCGAGTTCCTCAATGCTCATGTCCTGGCGGACCGCCTTAGCCATCTGCGCGACGCTGGGCACCGCGGCCGGATTCCAGCTCTCCGGCACCCAGGCGTCCGAACGCAGAAATGCCTTGGCGCAGTGGAAGAACACCTCCTCGACCGCGATCTCGAGCGCCAGGATCGGGCGTTTTCCCTGCACCGCCATCGCATCGAAATAATCGGCGTCGGACAGGATGCGGGCGCGGCCGTTGATCCGCAGCGTGTCGCCACGTCCCGGAATCAGGAAGAGCGTCCCGACGTGTGGGCTGGACAGCACGTTGAGGTATCCGTCGACCCTCTTGTTGCCGGGGCGTTCGGGAATCGAGATGGTCGCCTCGTCGATGACGTGGACGAAGCCGGGCGGGTCGCCCTTCGGCGAGACGTCGACACGACCCTGTTCATCGGTCGTTGCGAGGAAGCCCAAGGGGGAATGCGCCAGCCAGAGCCGATGTACGGCCGACAGCCGGTTGGCCACCTTGTTTGCCACCGCCTCGTTCGGATAGCCGACGATGGCGCGCAGCGCGTCGACGGAAGTCACCTCGGTGCTCATCGGTGAAATTATCCGCCCGGACGAGTCGTTTCGGTGGCCTCTCCTGCGTCGGCGGACAACTGGCGCAGCGCACGGCGGTCCACCTTGCCGATTCCACGGCGCGGCAGTGCATCGAGCACGTGCAGCTCCCGGGGTGCGGCGGTGCGGGGCAGCGTCAGTGCGGCGTGCGCACGCAGCTCCTTCAGGGTCAGTGAACGCCCGGGTTCGACGACCACCGCGGCAACGACGCGCTGCCCGAGCCGGTCGTCGGGCACCCCGAACACCGCGCACTCGGCCACCGCCGGATGGCCGGCCAAGACTGCCTCGACGATGCCGGGCAACACGGTCAACCCGCCAGTGCTGATTGCGTCGTCGGCGCGACCGGAGACGGTGAGCACACCGCGGTCGTCGACGGCGCCGACGTCGTCGGTGCGGAACCAGCCCGGCTCGACGAAGGGATCCGGCGTCACCGGGTTGCGGTACCCCGCGGCCACCGTCGGCCCGCCGAGCCAGATTCGGGCCTGGGAGTCCACCCGCACCTCGACCCCGGGAAGGGCCGAGCCGTCGTAGACGCAGCCGCCCGAGGTCTCGCTCATCCCGTAGGTCTTGATCACCGTGACCCCGGCGTCGGCCGCCCGCTCGGCGATTGACGCCGGCATGGGGCCGCCACCGATCAGCACCGCGTCGAGGTCGGCCAGCGCGGCGGCGGCGTGTGGGTCGCGCAGTGCCTTGTCCAGCTGTGCGGCCACCAGCGAGGCGTACCGCCGGCCGGAGCCGAGCGCCCCGACGGCGTCGGCTAGGTCGGCGGGGTCGAAGGCCGGATCCACGGCGACTGGTTCGGTGCCGCCGACGACGCTGCGGACCAGAACCTGGAACCCCGCTACGTGGTAGGCGGGCAGCGCGAGCAGCCACCGGCCCGGCCCGCCGAGCCGTGTGTGGGTCGCCGTTGCGCTGGCGCGCAGTGCGTCGACGGTGAGCTGTGCGCCTTTGGGGATGCCGGTGGTTCCCGAGGTTGACAAGACGGCGGCGATCGTGTCGGCGATCTCCTCGCCGGCCCGCAATGCCGTTGTCAGCAAGGCGGTTTGGGTGGGATCCCCGGCCGGCACCGGTAACACGGCGGGCCCGCCGGCTAGGATCTCGTCGACGATCGCCATCGCCGCGATGGCGGCGAGGCCGGACCGGATTTCGACGGGGCGCAGGATGGCTATGTCGGGACCCCTGACTCGTAGGGGCCCTCTGGTGGCCGAGTGGTGGACTTCACAGCGGCTCGATACTAGCCCAGCGGGGTGGGCGGACTTCGTGTCAATGGCGCCGAGACGGCAGGTAAATGGCCGATGAACTCCTTACCGGCGCTCCGGGAAGTGGCTAGTGGCCTCGAATTATCGGCACATTGCGGGGTGGGGACGGCTGGCCAAATGCGCTGTCGCCCTGCAGAATGGGTGAACAATGTCTTCGAAGGTCATCGGCAAAGTTCTTGCCTTGCTGGATCGCGGTTATCCACAAGGTATCCCGCAGCAGGATTACTTCCCGTTACTGGCGTTGCTCACCCGTTCGTTGTCTGAGGACGAGGTCTTCGCGATCGCGCAGGTGGTGTTGCGGGGCGACGACTCCGCGAGCGCGACGGACCCCGAGATCCGTGCGGCGATCCATGTGGTCACCGAGACGGAGCCGACACCGGCCGAGACCAAGCGGGTCGCGGCCCGGCTTGCCTCGGTGGGTTGGCCGGTGGCGACACCGGCGCGCTGAGGCTCAGTCGCGGGTGTCGCGGCGCAGCGGATGGTCGTCGGGAATCTGCACCACGATCATGGCTACACCGTCGGGGTCGACAATGTGCATCTCGTGCAATCCCCACGGTTCGCAGCGGGCTTCGCGGGCAATGGGCACGCCACGCTTGCGCAACGCGTCTTGGGTGGCGGCGAGGTCGCGCACCTGTAACCACAGTGCGCCCGGAAACGGCGGCGAGCCCGCCGGCGGTGCGCCGTGACCGGCGAGTTCGATAAGAGACTGCCCGGCGTAGAACACCGTCCCGCCCGGGTACTCGCGTGCAATGGCCAACCCGAGGCCGTCGCGGTAGAAGGCCAGCGACTTCTGGTAGTCGACCGGCCGGATCAGTACCCGGCTGGCCAGAATCTCCATGGCTTTAGTTCCTATCACGTCGGGTCGTTGTGTTTGTCGGCAGACCCCGGTCGCTGACTGGATGCGAGGGTCGCGATGTCAGTCTCTGGGTTGCATCCGCTGGCGCCTCATCAGCGCATCCACCACGGCAGGTGCGACGCTGTTGACCGCGGCCGCGGTCATCGCCACCCGTGGGGCGATGCTGACCGGGCGGTGCCGGGCGGCGGTGACGATCCAGCCGGCCGCCTCACCGGCTGACAGCGCGGGCAGGCCTTGGTATTCGCGGGTCGGCGCGATCATCGGGGTTTTCACCAGCGGGTAGTACAGCGTGGTCGAGTGCACGCCGTCGTCGCCCCATTCGGTTTCGATAATCCTGCTGACCGACGACAGAGCCGCCTTGGACGCGTTGTATGCCCCGAACAGTGGTGGTGACTCAGTCTTGACGCCCCAGGTCGCGACGTTGATGATGTGGCCGTCGCCGCGCTGTCTCATTCCCGGGGCCAGGCCGCGGATGAGCCGCAGCGGGGCGAAGTAGTTCAGTGCCATGGTCCGCTCGACGTCGTGCCAGCGTTGCAGAGACTCCTCCAGCGGCCGCCGGATGGAGTGTCCGGCGTTGTTGACGAGGATGTCGATTCCCCCGAGCTCGGCCTCGACCGCGGTGACGAGGTTGTCGATCGCGGTCACGTCGGTAAGGTCGCACACCTTCGCGATGGCGTGTCCGCCGGCTGCGAGGATGTCTCCGACGACGCGCTCGAGTAGGTCTTGGCGGCGCGCTACACACGCCACGGTCGCGCCACGGCCGGCCAGTTCTCCGGCGGCGGCCGCGCCGATGCCCGACGACGCCCCGGTGATCAGCACCCGCTTGCCGGCCAGGTCGATGGCGCTGCGGGGGCGGTGCAGCAGCGTCGGCAGCAGTGGAGGACGCATGCCGGCCAGAAAGGCCTGCTCGGCCAGCCGTCTCAGCGGGTTTCTGCTCGTCACGGCTCCGTCCTCTCGTGAATCCGGCGCGCGATGCGACCCCCACTGTCGCAATGCGTGTCCGAATCCTTCCTCAGAAATACCGGGGGAAGGGGGTCCAGTCCGGGTCACGCTTCTGCAGGAACGCGTCGCGGCCCTCGACGGCTTCGTCGGTCATGTACGCAAGCCGGGTGGCCTCTCCCGCGAACAGCTGCTGGCCCACCAAGCCGTCATCGAGCAGGTTAAATGCGTACTTGAGCATCCGGATGGCCTGCGGGGACTTTCCGTTGATTTCCGAAGCCCACTGCAGTGCAACGCTTTCCAGCTCGGCGTGGTCGACCACTTCGTTGACCGCGCCCATCGCGTGCATCTGTTCGGCGGTGTAGGGCCGGCCCAGGAAGAAGATCTCGCGGGCGAACTTCTGGCCCGACTGGCGCGCCAGATAGGCGCTGCCGAAACCACCGTCGAAGCTGCCGACATCGGCGTCGGTCTGCTTGAACCGAGCGTGCTCGCGCGACGCCAGCGTCAAGTCGCACACGACATGCAGCGAATGCCCGCCTCCCGCGGCCCACCCGTTGACCAGACAGATCACCGGCTTGGGCATGAACCGGATCAACCGTTGCACCTCGAGGATGTGCAGCCGTCCGGCGCGGGCCGGGTCGACGGTCTCGGCCGTTTCCCCCGCGGCGTACTGATAGCCGGATCGACCGCGGATGCGCTGGTCGCCGCCGGAACAGAATGCCCATCCGCCGTCCTTGGGCGAGGGACCGTTGCCGGTCAGCAGCACGACACCGACGTCGGAGGACATCCTGGCGTGGTCGAGGACACGGTAGAGCTCGTCAACGGTGTGCGGGCGGAACGCGTTGCGCACCTCCGGGCGGTCGAAGGCGACCCGCACCGTCGGCTGCCGCGCGCCGTCAGCGACATGGCGGTGGTAGGTGATGTCGGTCAGGTCCTCGAAGCCGGAGACCGGCTCCCACCTGCTGGCGTCGAACGGGTTGCTCACGGGCTGGGTCACAGGATTAGACGTTAGCGAAGCGCCGCATCGGGCAGCGCCCGGACATAGGAACGGCGACATTGGGTGACCGCTGCCGGCAGGTCCGGGCCCCGCCGATCACCCGGGGACGCCGTGGGCTCGTAACGCGGCGACGAGCCCATCGTGGCGCTCACGCGTGGGCAACGGATCGACGAGTGCGAAATCGCAGCCGAGTGCGCGGGCGCCACCGTCAGCCTCGTCGCTGTCACCGACCATCAGCGCATGTTCCGCCGCGACCCCGAGGCGATCCAGCGCGGTCTGGAAGATGACCGGACCGGGTTTGACGGCGCCGACCTCGAAGGACAGGACGAACTCGTCGACAGCGCCGCAGACGCCGATCGCCTCGAACGCCGGCCGCAGGTCGAACGCGATGTTGGAGACCACCGCGGTCCTGATGCCACGGCGGTGCAGGCCGGCGAGCACCGACGCAGTGTCCGGGTAGGCCGTCCAACTGGCCGGATCGATCACCCGGCCGTACAACGATTCCGCGTGATGGTGGGCCAACCCGGACTCGCGTAGCACGTGCAGGTAAGCCTCGCGGTGCAGGTGCGGTGCGAGGTCGCGGTTCAGCCACGCCTCGAGCGCCTCCGGCGTCATCGACACCGACCGGCCGGTCGGCGCGGTGAGCCGACGCATCAACTCGGCTTGCACGTGCCCGTCGACCTCGCGGTTCTGTTCGGGCAGGCTGTCGAGTTCCATCCCGGCGAACCAGCTCTCGTCCTCTTCGAGTCGGAACAGGGTGCCGGAGAAATCGAACAGGACGGCTTCGATGGGCGTGCCGCTGTCGTTCACGGTCCCATCGTGCCAGGTGTGAAAGTCCCGCCGAGCGGCTACATAACCCACATGACAGCGCTCGACCCAGCTCCGCGACAGACGGTCGTAGTGGTGCCCGCGCACAACGAGAGTGCATATCTGCCGCGATGCTTGCGCGCACTGACCACGGCCGCGCTGTGCCTGCCGATGCCGTCGGCAGTCGTCGTGGTCCTGGATTCCTGCGACGACGGCAGTGACCGACTGGCTGCCCGGTTCGGGCCCGACGTGCACTTCGTCTCCGTCGAGGCGGGCAATGTCGGGGCCGCGCGTGCCGCGGGGTTCGAGTATGCGCGGTCACTGGGTGTGCAGGAGTGTGGAGGTGGCGGCGAGGCGCTGGAGTCGACCTGGTACGCCACCACCGACGCCGACAGTGTGGTCGACCCGGACTGGCTGTTGCGGATGGTCGACCCGCAGCGGCGCGGTGACGCCGACGCGGTGCTCGGGGTCGTCCGCGTGCCGGTGTGGCGACACTTCCCGGACGCTGTGGTGCGCCGGTACCTGCGTACCTACCGTCACGGCGGTCAAGGACATGATCATGTGCACGGGGCCAACATGGGTTTCCAGGCCGACGCGTACTGGCGGGTGGGTGGTTTCCGTGCGCTGGCGACCGGCGAGGACGTGGAGCTGGTGCAACGGTTCGAGGCCGCTGGGCTGCTCATCCACCGCGACCCCGAGCTCTCGGTGGTGACGTCGGACCGCCGGCAGGGCCGCGCCCCGGGCGGTTTCGCGCACTACTTGCGATCACTTTCTGGCCGGGTGAGCGGCGATCGCAAGGTGCCGGGGGCGGCGTCGTGAGTGTCGGACTGGTCAGGAGCTGGTTGCGGTCGGGCGCGCTGGACCTTCCCCTGCCTGGTTCCGGTGCGACCGCTGAGCGCTGGCAGCGGCTTGCCGCCTTGGCGGAGTCGGATGTGACTGCAGGCCGGCTCGCTGAAGCGCACGCCGACGCGGTGGCCATCCTCGCCGAACTCGACGGTCCCCCAGTCAGGTCTGACCAGTGGTGGGGAGTGTGGGCCGCCGAGTCCCGTGATGCGGTGCTTTCGGCGAGCGACGAGGACGGGCTGGTAGTGCTCGACGGCACGAAGACGTGGTGTTCGGGGGCCGGCTTGTGCTCGCATGCGCTGACGACGGCGCGGCTGCCCTCGGGTGAGCGTGCGCTGTTCGCCGTCGACCTCAGCGAGCGCGGTGTCCGTGCTCTTCCCAGCAATTGGCGCAACGCTGGCATGGCCGAATCCGATACCCGTGCAGTGCAGTTCACGTCCACCCCAGCCCGACGGGTGGGCCGTCCGGGCGACTACCTGGCCCGCGCCGGCTTCTGGCATGGGGCTGCTGGGATCGCATCGTGTTGGCTTGGCGGCGCCCGCGCGGTGGCCGCACCATTGTATCGGCGTGCGGTGCGCACCGATGCTCATGCGCTGGCCCATCTCGGTGCAGTCGACGCCGCACTGGCCGGGGCGGAAGCCGTGCTGATGTCAGTGGCTGCAGACATTGATGCGGACCCGCTAAATCGTAAGGGCCGCGCCGAGTTGCTGGCTCGTCGCGCCCGCTCGGTCGTGGAGAGTGCAGTCGACGAAGCGATCGCCCGGACGGCACGGGCGTTGGGGCCCGAGCCGCTGTCGATGGACGCCGTTCACGCCGCCAGGGTCGCTGACCTGAGCATTTATGTCAGGCAGAGCCATGCCGAGCGTGATCTCGAGCGGCTCGGGGTATTGGCGGGGGAGGGCTCGTGACTGCCACGCACACAAGTGGTCCGGCGGTGAGCAACGCGACGCGCTTTGCGACCCGTCCGCTGACCTGCGCAGGAACGCCGACGCACACATGGTTGACCGCCGGGCTGGACGTGCCGAGAGCGGATCTGGGTGGGTGCCCTGAGCTGGTGGTGGTCGGTGCGCACCCCGACGACGAGACGCTCGGATTCGGGGCGACAGCCTCGATGTTGTCGCGGGCCGGTGTGCGGGTGCAGATCGTGTCGGCTAGCGACGGAGGGGCGGGATACCCGAATATCTCTGTGTTGCAGCGTTATCGGCTAGAGCGGACGCGTCGCGCGGAGTTACACCGCGCGGCACGGGTGCTCGGCGTCGATCAGCCGATCTGCCTGGGGCTGCCCGATGGCCGGATCGGCGAGCATGAGTCTCGCCTGGCTGATCTGCTCACAGAGGTGTTGGCCGTCAAACGGCCGGGCGCATGGTGCGCGGCGACGTGGCGCGGGGACGGGCACCCCGATCACGAGGCGGTCGGCCGGGCAGCGGCGACCGCGGTCGAGCGCACCGGCGCGGTGCTGGTGGAGTATCCGGTCTGGATGTGGCATTGGGCGGTGCCGGGAGATGGTGCGGTGCCATGGCGGCGTATGTCCGCGGTGCCGCTCGACGCGACGGCGATCGAGCGGAAAAGGTTGGCGGCGCAGAGTTTCCGCAGCCAATTCTTGCCGCCCACCCCCTTCGACCCTCCGGTGTTGCCGCCGGCCGTGCTCCATCGGCTGCTCGCAGTCGGTGAGGTGATCGTGCGCTGAGTATCCGATGAATCTCCGACTCCCCGACGACTACTTCGACCGCATGTATGCACAGGCCGTGGATCCTTGGCAGCTGCAGAATCGGTGGTACGAACGCCGTAAGCACGCCATCACGACCGCGGTGCTGCCCTATGCGCGGTATCGACACGCGTTCGAACCGGGCTGCTCGGTCGGTGTGCTCACCGAGCAGCTGGCCGCCCGGTGCGATCACGTCACCAGCACCGACGTCAGTGTGCCGGCCCTAGACGCCACGAACGCTCGCGTGATGTCCAGCGGCTTGCAGGAGCGGGTCACGTTGATGCGCGGTTCACTTGATCAGCCCTGGCCGCCAGGGCCATTCGATCTGGTGGTGCTTTCGGAGGTGTGCTACTACCTGCACCCTGGCGTGCTACGCGAGGTCCTCGACCGCGAGGTGCCGCGCCTGACATCGGCGGCGACGGTCGTGGCGGCGCACTGGCGCCATCCGGTCGAGGAGTATCTGATGACCGGTGACCGCGCCCACGACATCATCGGTGCGACCGCCGGGCTGCATCATCTGGGCGGGTACCACGACCCCGACGTGGTCATCGATGTGTTCGATTGTGGCGCAGCCACATCGGTGGCCGCACGCACCGCGATACCCGGGGCCTGACCCGGCTGTCAGCCGTGGGTAGCATCAGCCGACCGAGCCTGTCTTGTCGGCTCAGCCGACCGGGTTTGTCTTGTCGGCTCAGCCGACCGGGTTTGTCTTGTCGGCTCAGCCGACCGAGCGGCTCGCGTGCTCCCAGAATCGGGCCCGCACCGCCTTTTTGTCCGGTTTGCCCAATGCGGTGATGGGCACAGAGTCGACGACGACGATCTGCTTGGGGGAGTGGACTGGGCCCTTGCGCTCTTTGACTGCGGCCCTGATTTCTGCCGACATCGTCGCGACCGCCAACTCGTCGGCGGGCGCCTCTGGACGCAGTACGACAACGGCGGTGACCGCCTCCCCCCATTTGTCGTCGGGGGTGCCGATGACACATACCTGAGCGATCGAGGGATGTTCGGCCACCACGTCTTCGACCTCGCGGGGGAAAACATTGAATCCGCCGGTGACGATCATGTCCTTGGTGCGGTCGACGATGTGGTAGAAGCCGTCGTCGTCCTCGCGGGCCAGATCCCCGGTGTGCATCCACCCGTCGTGAAAGGTATGCGCGGTGGCGTCCGGAAGATTCCAGTATCCGCCCGCGACCAGCGGGCCGGACACACAGATTTCGCCGACCTCCCCAGGCGGAACCGGCCGGCCGTCCTCGCCGAGCAAGGCCACCCGGGCGAACAGGGTAGGGCGCCCGCACGATGTCAGTCGCTTCTCGTCATGGTCCTTCTTAGCCAGGTAGGTGATCACCATGGGCGCCTCGGACTGGCCGTAGTACTGCGCAAAGACGGGTCCGAAGCGCCGAATCGCCTCGGCAAGCCGCACCGGATTCATCGCCGAGGCGCCGTAGTAAACCGTCTGCAGAGATGACAGGTCGCGGGTGTGCGAGTCGGGATGGTCGAGCAAGGCGTAGATCATCGAGGGAACCAGCATCGTGGCGGTGATCTTCTGCTCCTCGATGACCCTGAGCGCCTCGGCGGGATCGAACTTCGTCATCACCCGTAGTTCGCCGCCTTTGACGAGGACCGGGGTGAAGAACGCCGCGCCGGCGTGTGAGAGCGGAGTGCACATCAGGAAGCGGGGCGCTTCCGGCCATTCCCACTCGGCGAGCTGCACCGTGGTCATCGTCGTGATCGACTGGATGGTGCCGATAACGCCCTTGGGTTTGCCGGTGGTGCCGCCCGTGTAGGTGAGGCCCCCGATGTGTTCTGGGGGCAGGTCGGCAGCCTTCAGCGGTTTGGCTGGGTGCTTTTCCGCCTCGGCGGTTAGATCGACGGCGGTGACATCACGGTCGGCGAGTTCGTCGGGAACCGGTCCGATGGTCAGGATCTGCTGGAGTGAGGGCACCGCGTCCAGCAGGTCCAGTGCCCGCTGGACGAACATCGGATTGGGGTCGATGATCAGCGACGTCGCCTTGGCATCGGTGAGCACGTAGGTGTGATCGTCGAGTGAGCCCAGTGGATGCAGTGCCGTGCGCCGGTATCCCTGGGTCTGTCCGGCGCCGATGATCATCAGCACCTCGGGCCGATTGAGCGAGAGCAGCCCGGTCGTGGTGCCGGCTCCGCATCCCAGCGATTCGAGCGCCTGGATGTACTGGCTGATCCGGTCGGCGAGTTCACCGCCGGTCATCGTGGTGTCTCCGAGGAACAGCACGGGTTTGTGGTGGTGGCGCTTGAGTGCGCCGGCGGTCAGGTGGCCAGAGTGCAGTGGATGGCGCAGCGGGTCACTCATAGCCCCACACTAGAACGTGTTCCAATTTGGGTATGGCGTAGACGTGGAAACCGGACAATAGTGACGATGCCCACGCTGAGGTGAGGGGGCGACCGCAAGTCGTGGGGTTTTACCTACACTCCTGGGAAGACGCCCGGTGAGCCTCGGCAGGCCGGGTGCTGCTGGTTCGTGCCGAATGGTGCGAACGGAAATCTGCGCGGTTGGGCTGACATGGGGCAACCGTGTCGTCTACCCAAAAAGTTAATCTGCATACGTCTGTCGCGCAGGGTAGGTGTTTCCTTTGTGGACGCGCGATTGTATTGTCCCCAGCGTAATTTCCAGCAGGTTGAAGGACTCTGTCCTGCATGGGCAGGGGCGCAGGGATCGCCTATGACAACGGATTGACAAACACTAAGTAAATGACTGTTCCACCAGGGAGGCGCACCTTTCGGCCGGCGTTTGGGCACGAGACGTCCGGTGGCGGCGCCCAGCAGATCGCCGACTGGGCGAGCGGATACATTGCCCGCCATCCGCTCGCCTCGCTGGCAACCGTCGGCGATCAGTTCGTCCTCGGTGTGCGGACGGTGCAATACCTTGTCTTCGACCTGGTGACCGGGCGCTTTCAGTGGCAGGAGTTCGTCCGGCAAGGTGCTTTCATGGCGGGCACCGCAGTGGTGCCCACAGTGCTGGTGGCCCTGCCGGTCGGCGTCACACTCTCGATCCAGTTCGCGTTGTTGGCCGGCCAGGTGGGTGCCACCTCGTTGGCCGGTGCGGCGAGTGGGCTCGCGGTCATCCGGCAGGCGGCCTCACTGACAGCGGCGATCCTGATGGCGGCGGCTGTCGGGTCGGCCATCACCGCCGATCTGGGCTCACGCAAGATGCGCGAGGAGACCGACGCCATGGAAGTGCTGGGTGTTTCGGTGGTCCGGCGCCTGGTGGTGCCGCGGTTCGCCGCTGCGACCATGATCGGTGTCGCGCTGACCGGTGTCGTGTGCTTCGTGGGCTTCCTGGCGAGCTACCTGTTCAACGTGTACTTCCAGAGCGGTGCGCCGGGCAGCTTCGTCGCCACCTTCGCTGCGTTCGCTACGACCGGCGACATGATCATCGCGCTGCTCAAGTCGGTCGTCTTCGGCGCCATCGTCGCGGTGGTTTCCTGCCAGAAGGGTTTGTCGACGCGGGGCGGACCGACCGGGGTTGCCAACTCCGTCAACGCCGCGGTCGTCGAATCCATTCTGGTGCTGATGGTGGTCAACGTCGCGATCAGCCAGCTCTACATCATGATGTTCCCGCGAGTGGGGCTCTAGCGGGATGGCGGCGTTGCAGTTCTCCGGGGCCCTGCTAGTCCCCGCGCAGCGGGTTTACCGTCGCGCAACGGGACCGATCATGCGGTTCGGCCACATGTTTGTCTTCTTCGTCCGGGCAATCCTCGGAATTCCGTTGGCATTCCGCCACTACCGCAAAGAGTTTGTCCGGCTACTGTCCGACATCTCCTGGGGTAACGGATCGTTGGTGGTCGGTGGCGGAACCGCGGGCGTGGCCATCGTCCTCGGCGTCACCGTCGGTGCGCTGGTGGGTATCGAAGGCTACAACTTCCTCGACTTGCTTGGGCTGGGGCCGGCAACGGGAATCATCTCGTCGCTGGTGAACACCCGCGAACTCGCTCCGATCGCCGCGTCGCTGGCGTTCGCCACCCAGGCTGGCTGCCGTTTCACCGCTCAGCTGGGGTCGATGCGGATCGCCGAGGAGGTCGACGCCCTCGAATCGCTTGGCATCAGGCCCATCCCGTATTTGGTCACAACACGGCTGATCGCCACGGTTGTCGCTGCGGTGCCCCTCTACGTAGCCTGCCTGGCAGTCAGTTATCTGACCACCCAGGCCGTCGTCGCCATCATCTCGGGTGCTTCGACGGGGTCCTACATGCACTACTTCACGCTGATGCTGACCGGGCGGGACATCGTGTACTCGGTGATCAAAACCGTCATCTTCGTCTGGATCGCGTCAACGATCCAGTGCTACTACGGGTTCTACGCCAGCGGAGGCCCAGTCGGGGTCGGGGTGGCCGCCGGACGCGCGATGCGCGCCAGCATCACCGTGGTGATCATGGTCAACATGCTGTTGACGATGGCGTTGTGGTCGGTCGATTCCGGAGCGCGGTTCGGGGGCTAAGTGGCGAATCCTTACGAGTTCGATGCCCGGGGACCCTCCGGCAACCAGCTCTTCGGCACGGGTGTCGCAGTGCTGGCGGTGGTCGCCCTGATCACCGCCATGCTGCTCGTGAAGGCGACCGGTCGGCTCGACCGCCACGTCGAGGTGGTCGCCGATCTGGTGAACGTCGGTGACGGATTACCGCAGCGTTCCGATGTGAAGTACCACGGTGTTCTGGTCGGAGTGGTGCAGAGTGTCACCCCGGCGGCACACGGCGACCCGAACTTCGTCCACATCGACCTGGACCCCGAGTATGCGACATCAATCCCGGCGACGGTGACCGCGCGGGTCGTGCCCAGCAATGTGTTCGCGGTGTCGTCGGTGCAGCTGGTCGATCCGGACGAGGGTTCGTCGATCTTCGCCCCGCCGATCGGTGCGGGCGCTCACATTCCCGAGGACACCGAGCTCCCGACGGTCCTGTTTCAGACCACGATCAGTAAGTTGCGAGACATCCTGGCCGCCACCGGTCGCGGCCGTGAGGACAAGACCATCGGGATCCTGGCGGCGATCAACGCCGCCACCGAAGATCGACGCAGCGAGTTACTGACTAGCGGCGCCCAACTCAACCGGCTCATCGACGAGGTCGACTCCATCGTGTCGACCGATCCGGAGTCGACGACAGTCTCGGCTCTCGTCGAAGCGACACAGGGACTTCAGCGCAGCGCCCCCGAGCTGATCGATGCACTGCACGTCGCGGTCGAACCGATGCGGACGCTGGTAGAGCAGCGCTCCCAGCTGGATTCGCTGATCGCCGGTGGTCTGCACACGATGGCCACCACCGACACCGCATTGAACAACCACGCCGATCGCATGGTCAAGATCAGTTCTGAGTTGACCCCGGTCCTGGGTTCTTTGGCAGATACCTCCCATCACTGGAATCCCGCGTTTGTCAAGCTGAATCAACTGTCCGAGAAGTTCTTCAACGAGGTGTGGCTTCCCGAACTCGATGCATTCAACTTCCGTGCGAACCTGTCTTTCACACCGACCTACAACTACACCCGCGCCGACTGCCCGCAGTACGCAGGACTGCAGGGGCCGAGCTGTTTCACCGCGCCGTTGGTGCCCACGCGCCCCGAACTGCCCGATGTGATGGTGCCGCAGAATTTCCAGCCCCCACCGGATCTCTTCCCGCCGCCCGGCACCGCGGTCGGCGAGAGCGGCAACCTGATCGCGGTCGGGCCGCCGCTGATCAACCCGAACCCGACTGTGAACGATCCGAACCCACCTCTGCCGCAATGGATGACGCCCTCGCCGCCAGTGCCGGGCACGGCCAACCCCGCGCTGGAGCCCGCACCGCAGCCGCCCGCGCCGCTCTCGCCCGTGGCCCCGGTAGCCCCCAGGCCGGGCGACCTCGCCCCTGCCTCCGCGCCGCTCACCAGCGAGGACGTGCCGGTGTCCTATGGAGGAAACGTGGGACCCGTTGGAAGCCAACAGGAACGCAGGCAAATCGGGGTGATCACAGGCCAGCCGGCGAGCACGGCTACCCAGCTGCTGCTGGGACCGATGGCTCGAGGCACCACAGTTTCACTGGCTGAACCCGCCGCGACAAGGGAGACCCCGTGACGATCCGTGCCGCATCGATCGGCCTGTCGTTGTTCATGGCCGTGGCGGTGACATTGACGTGGATGGTGTACGTGACGCTGCGCCGCGACGTGGCTGGTGAAACGGTGCCCTATGTCGCGATGTTCACCGACGTGTTCGGCCTGCGTGAAGGCGACGACGTGCGCATGGCCGGGGTGCGAGTGGGGCGCGTGGAGGGCATCGAGCTGGACGGGAAACATGCCAGGGTCGATTTCGTTGTGCACAGTGACCAGCAGGTGTTGGGAACCACCGTCGCCTCGGTGACTTACCAGAACATTGTCGGCCAACGCTATCTCGGTCTGTCCCTGGGAAGCATCGGTGCCCAGGCCCCGTTGCCCGCGGGAAGCGTCATTCCCGTCGAACGCACGGAGCCCTCGTTCGATGTCGGTGCCCTACTCAACGGCTACGAGCCGCTGTTCAGCGTCCTCGACCCCCGCCAGGCCGACAATCTGACCCAAGGAGTGATCCGATCGTTGCAGGGCGATGACGCGTCGATCGCCACGCTGGTGGCCCAAACCTCGCAGCTGACCGACACCTTCGCCGGGCGCGACGAAGAGCTCGGAGAGATCATCACAAACCTCAACGCGGTGGTGGGGAATCTGGCGCGGCACAACGACGATCTCGATCAGGTAATCACCACAAGCCGTGATGTGGTTTCGACGTTCGAAGCGCGCCGACCCGAGTTGGTGGACTCGATGGGCACCATCAACCGGGTAGTTCGACAGCTGTCGCAGATCAGCGCCGAGGTGCGGCCTGACGTCGACGAAATGATCACCCGAAAACCGGGTTTCGCGCAGCACATGGTCAGCATCGAACCGCAGATCGCGTTCACCGGAGCCAACCTTCCGCTGCTGTTGAAAGGATTCGCCCGCATCACCAACGAAGGCGCCTACGCCAACGCATATGCCTGCGATCTGAACGCGAGCGGTTTTTTCCCCGGCCTCAACGACGCGGTCCCGATCGTCGTGGACGCGGCCACCCCAGGAAATCAGGCCGCATACACGCCGCGCTGCAGGAACCTGGCAGATGGTTGATACGCCGAAGCGGCGCAGCCGCACATCGCTAGAGGACCGCAACACGGCCCTGCTCGGGATCGGGGCGGTCGCGGTCGTGGTGGTTCTGATCGGCGGGATGCTGACGTACCGTTTCGCCGGCGTCGGATACCGGCACTACACAGCGCAGTTCCGGCAAGCCGCAGCGTTGCAGGTCGGTAACCCGATCGCGGTCGCCGGCATCCCGGTCGGCGAGGTCACCAGCATGGAACTTGCCGGCGATCATGTCGTGGCGGGGCTGAAGGTGCGCGACGACGTCGTACTCGGCGAAGACGCGCGCGCCGTCATCAAGATCGCCACCATCCTCGGTTCGAGGTACCTGTCACTCGAGCCCGGCGGTGCGGGCTCGTTGCCGAATAACACCTTCGATTTGCGCCACACCGAGGTGCCCTACGACCTGCAGGATGCGCTCGCCGACGTGACCAGGACCTACGAACAGGTCAGCACCGACGGCTTCGCGGAGTCTCTGGCGATCCTGGGCGAGCAGATGCAGACGCTGCCTCCCGTGGTGCCCCAGGCTTTGGAGAACACCCGCATCCTGTCCACGATCATTGCCGAGCGGCGTGATCAGCTCGGCGAGCTGCTCGAAACCACCGAGCTGGTCAGCACGACGCTGCGTCGGCAGCAGTCGGCGATCGGCAGCCTGGTCTACCAGGGCAACGTCTTGTTGGGCGAGTTTGTGGCGCGGCGGGCGAGTTTCCACGCGATGATGAGCGCCCTGACCAGCCTGGTACAGACGTTGAGTGGCGTCGCTATCGATAACCGTGGCCAACTGGAGCAGCTCCTGGTGGATCTGCGCGAGCTCACCGACATGCTAGGTCAGCACGACGATCTGCTACGCAGCACCCTGCAGGCCGGCGGCCCCGCCCTGCGGGGACTGGCGAACGCCACCGGCAACGGCAATGCGGTCGACCTGAACGCCACCAACGGTCTGCTGGTGGACTCATGGATGTGCGCGATCAGCGGTCGCGCCAAACAATTCGAGATGATCGAGTACTTCCAGGACTGCAAGTGAACATCACCAGGAACAGGTTCTTCGTCCTGACCGGTGCGGTGCTCGCGGCGATTGTCGGAGCAGCCATAGTGTGGTCGTCGGTCTCCGAACGACCGGACACGATCACCGTCACCGCACAATTCGACAGTGCGTCAGGGCTTTACGTCGACAACACCGTTGCGGTGCTGGGAATGCCCGTTGGCAAGGTCACTGAGATCCGAGCGATGGGCGGCTACGTCGAGGTGGACTTCAGCGTCGACCGTGACGTCAAGCTCCCCGCCGACGTACAGGCCGTCACCATTTCGAACTCGATCCTGACCGACCGTCAGATCGAGCTCACGCCGCCGTATCGGGAGGGGCCGACGCTGCAGGATCACGCCACGATCGGGACCAACCGTACGGCGACCCCGGTGGAATTCGGCCGAGTTCTTGATGTATTGGACAAACTGTCGATGTCGCTGGAGGGTGACGGACACGGCAACGGCCCGATCGCGGAGGTGCTCAATGCCAGCGCCGCCGTCGTCGACGGCAACGGGCAGCAGATGAAAGATGCGCTCGGTCAGCTCTCCGAAGCGCTGCGGTTGGGTGCCGACCGCGGCGATGTCACCCGCGACCAGCTGACCATCATCATCGGTAACGTCAGTTCATTGTTCGAGGCGGCCGCCGCAAACGACGAAGCTCTGCGTGAGTTCGGCAGTGCCGTCGGCCAACTCAGCGAAATCCTCGCCGGCGAGGATTTCGGAACCGGCGCCACGGGCCGCAAGCTTGAGGATGTCATCAACCAGGTTGGGGAGTTGCTCGAGACGCGCCGCGAAGAGATCAAACAGATCGTTGCCAATGGCGACATCACGCTGAGCACGTCGGTCGAGCATCAGCGCGACCTGATGGAATTCCTCGACCTCGCCCCGCTGACTCTAGACAACATCTACAACGTCGTCGACAAGCGCAACGGTGCGGCGAGGGTGCACGTGTTGACCGACAAGGTGCTCTTCGACACCCAGACGGTCAAGGAAATGTGCAACATGATGGGCCTGCGGCAGTTGGGCTGCAGCACGGGCACACTGCAGGATTTCGGTCCGGATTTCGGTTTGTCCTATGTCCTGGACGGCATGGCAGCGATGGGGCAGAAATGAGTCGCGCGCCCCGGTTGCGGCTGTTCGCGCTGGCGGTCGCGGTAACGGCGACCGTCTCCGGTTGTGCCACTGACGGGTTGGCGAGCCTGCCGCTGCCGGCACCCGGGGTGGATACCGGCGGCTACACGCTTACGGCCGTGTTCTCTAATGCGCTGAATCTGCCCGCGCGGGCCAAGGTGAAGCTGGCCGGTGCGGATGTCGGGCAGCTCGAGTCCATCGAGCCGCGTAACTACACCGCGGTGACCACGCTGCGGATCATGGACGGCGTGCGGCTTCCCGAGGGCAGCACCGCGCAGTTGCGATCGGCAACCCCGCTGGGTGATGTCTTCGTCTCGCTCAACCCGCCCACTCCGGTCGACCCGGGTGCCCGGTTGCTCGGAGACGGCGATCTGATACCGCTGAAGTCCACCTCTGCCGCCGCGACCGTGGAGTCGGTCCTGAGCTCGGCGGCGATCTTGATCAACGGTGGCGCGGTGCGCAATCTGACCAACATCGTCAACGGTTTAGGCAAGGCCACCGGGGATCAGGGGCAGGCGTTCGGCGAATTGGTCCGAAAGACCAACCACACTCTGGGCACGCTCAACACGCGTTCGGGCCAGATCTCGACGGCGTTGACCGAGACCACCCGTCTCGTGGCGCAAATCGAGGCCAAGAACGACACGCTCGGTGAATTGATGGCCGGGGCCGGTCCCGCCACCGAAACACTCGCCGCCCACACCACCCAGATCGCTGATCTGGTGCAGCAGGTTGGCGACGTCGGTGTCCAGCTCGAAAAGTTCCCGTCCATCGCAGGGGAGGACCGCAGCGGACGGAGCGCACTCGGTGACGCCAATACCATTGCGGCGGCGTGGAACGACGTGGTGCAGGCCCCGGACGCCACGCTGTATTCGCTCAACAGGCTGATGCCGCCGTTCGTTAAATCGATGTCGAGTAACTCAGTTTCGACCCGGGTGAGCATCGACAGGTTGATTCTGGGTTCGATCCCGGACATCGGCTTCACCGGCGACGACGGACTGCACGGACCCAAGCGGTATAACTGGCATCAGATGGTCGGCTCGCTGAAGTACACGCTGTTGCGGCTGCAGGAGCGAGTCGTGGGCAAGGGCCCACAGGTACCCCAGGTGCCGGTGATGCCGAGCCCGACTCAGCCGGGCGGGATCGTGACCGTGCCGCTGGAGCCGCCGCGATGATCGGCACCGCGGTCAACACACTGGTCGGTGCGGTCCGGTGGGGGCATCGTCGCCGCGCGTGGCTGTCGGCGGGCGCCTTGTTGCTGACATTCGTCGTTGCGACCGCCTACCTGTTGATGGGAGCGTTGCGCGTCGACCCGTTCGCCAGCAGTTACCGGGTGACCGTGCAGTTAACCGAATCCGGTGGCCTGTTACCGAATCAGGACGTCACGCTGCGTGGGGTGCCGATCGGCAGTGTGGAAAGACTCGACATCACCCCCGCGGGTGTAGACGCCCACATCAGCATTAAATCCAGGGTCAGGATTCCGGTTTCGAGCAATGTTCGAGTCTCGGGGCTGTCGCCGGCCGGCGAGCAGTACATCGACTTCATTGCCAGCTCGGGCGCCGGTCCCTATCTCGGCGACGGAAGCGTGATCGGGGAGCGCCACGCGACGGTCCCCGTTCCGTTGCCGACGTTGCTCGCCCACGCCGACGGTGCGCTGGCTCAGGCCGATGTCGGCAAGCTCGAGCTGATCAGGCGTGAGTTGAGTCTCAGCCAGGCGGGCCCGCAGAAGCTGGCCGACATCATCGACGGCGGCACATTCCTGCTTTCCGCCCTGGACGCCGCGCTCCCCGAGACTTCCAGATTGCTTCGGACCAGTCGGGTCACGCTGGAACTGGCCGCCGATAAGAACCCCGGAATCGAGGTAGCCGCAGACAATCTTGCGCAAAGCCTGGGCGGGATTTCCTCGATGCGGGATGGTTACCGCCGACTCACGGATCGGGCTCCGGCGGCCCTGAACTCGGTCGACAACCTATTCGTCGACAACTCCGAGACGATGGTGCAGCTGCTGGGCAGCCTGGCCACGACCTCGCAGTTGCTCTACCTGCGGGTGCCCGCGCTCACCGCGTTGTTCCCCGACTATCGCACATCGGTGCTGGATGCGGTGGGAAGCACCATGCACGACAACGGATTCTGGGCCACAGCTGACTTCTATCCGCGTTACACCTGCGAGTACGGCACCCCGCGGCGGCCACCATCCTCGGCCGATTATCCCGAACCGTTCATGTACACCTATTGCCGCGACGACCACCCCGGTGTCCTGGTACGCGGCGCGAAGAACGCTCCGAGGCCCGCCGGCGACGACACGGCCGGACCGCCGCCCGGCGCGGACCTGGGCAGGACAACCGATCCGACACCGCGCGGGCGCTACACCATACCGACGCCCTATGGCGGTCCGACGTTACCGATTGAGCCGCCCCGCTAGCGCCCGCGGCGCCATCAGCTAGGAGATGCCATGGACTCGAAAACCGACGACGAACTCGACGAACAGGGTGATGATCCGACCTGCGGCGGCTCTCCCGCTTCGGTGGAGAAACGAGCCGCCAGGGATGACGAGGGCGCCCTGGAGGACGAGGGGCGCGACGCCGGCGCCAGCAGCGAGTCCGATTCCCGTGCCGATCCGCTGACGCGGTCCTGGCGCCGACGCGTACTGGTGGCCGGGGCAGGCGTGTTGATCGTCGCGGGCTTCGCCACCTCGGGCTACCTCGGCTGGCGACTGTGGCAGCACAGCCAGGTCGCCAAAGCTGCGACACAAGCACAGACGGCGGCCGTCACTTTCGCGCAGGTGTTGACCAGCATCGACTCCAACGACGTCGATGAGGACTTCGACGAGGTGCTCGATGGATCCACCGGAGAATTCAAGGACATGTACACCCAGTCCAGTACGCAGCTACGGCAATTGCTCATCGACAACGAAGCATCCGCTCGTGGGGTCGTGTTGGAATCCGCGGTGCAGTCAGCGACGAGGGAGCAGGTGGTCGTTCTTTTGTTCGTCGACCAGTCGGTGCAGAACGCCAGCGTGCCTGACCCTCGCATCGATCGCAGCCGAATCAAGATGACGATGGATTACGTTGACGGTCGTTGGCGGACGAGCAAGGTTGAACTGCCCTGATGAACGGACGAGGCGTCCTGGGCCGCCGCGCGTTGGTGTCGTTTCTCACCGTTGGAGTGGTGGCGCTGGCCGGATTGGCTGGAACTGGGGTGCCTGGAGCCGCAGCGTCGGCGTCGTCGTGGTGCGAGGGCATCGGGGGTTCCTGGAATGGACGGTATTGTCACACCTCGGTGCGATCTGACCGAAACGCGTTGCGCGACATCAAGATCGCCATACCTAACGAGGTGATTGACGATCCCGCGATGGGGCCCACAGTGCGTGACTACCTCGGTACGCTGGTCGAAAACTGGCGGGCTGCGGGAAAACGCATGGCCGCCGACAGCTTCGGCGAGGCGACCTACCAGATCCTTCGTCACCCGGGGGTCCTGTCGCTGGTGTACCGCGAGACCTACCACGCCGACGGGCCGGACTTCAACAACGCCTACCGGACCTTCACGTTCGACACGTCCAGCGGTGCAAGGCTTCAGCTGGCGGACCTGACGAGGCCGGGAGTTGACCCGCTGGCGGCGATTCCGCCGCTGGCCCACCCGTACGTCGTGGCCGCATTGGATGCGGCCCAGCCGCCGCACCCGTCGTCAAGCTATCCATTCGTCGCCAATCGCTGGACACCGGATATGGTTTATTCCGGCGGCTACAGAGCATGGGCACTGACCTCTGACGAACTGATCATCTACATGCCCGACTATCCCGTCGCACGCGATAGCCCCATCGACTTCACCCCCGGCGTGATGCAGTGGTCGATGGACGGCGGAACGGTGCAGGTTCATGTTCCGCTCGACGCGCTGGCACCGGTCTTGCGCTCGGAGTTCGGCGGTGCACCATGATATTTCGACAGGCGGCCGTACTGGTCTCGGGGTGCGACCCACCGAGGTAACGCTGGCACGTCGATCGCCGAACTATCCCGACCGCAGCCGGGATTCACCACCGGTTCGAGGTGGCTTCGCGGATCGGCTGCGGCGCCGGCAGACCTAAGGTCAGCGATGTGATCGACCGGGGCCCCGCCGACGCGCAGGATTTCTGGTCGTTCGCCGTAGCCGCGACCGATGTGATCGACGTAAGGCCCACATCGACGCGGTCGGCGTGCACGACGTGAATGCGGCGGGGCGATGCGGGGGCGTCGCGCCGCGGCAGACGACCCAGCCTCTGCGAAAAGCATGACGATCTCGCTGCCACGTCTGCACGCGGAATCCCCCGATTGAGGCGTTGGAAAAGTTAGGGCACTAAAGAACTTAGGATGCAAAAGGACTTAGCCTCAATCCGTGGATTGATCGTCGGTGAAGTTGTGGCGGGGTGACTGTTGGTGTTCTGCGGATTGGGGCAATAGGTAGCCGCTGGTCTGCCCGCTTTTCCTGTGTTGTTCGGTCAAGGCCTGCGGGCCGGCGGTCAGTGTGCGCAGCGTTGGGTGGGCTGTAGCCGATGGTGTTGCGCCACAATTGGAGCCAATGATCGGCCCAGAGCCGGTGGGCTGGTAGGTGCAGGATAGGTCGGCGTTGTGGTCGGGCCAGCCTGGCGGGGACGGTGATGATCTTGCGGCGTAGGGTGGCGCCGCGGGCTACCGCGTGGGCGCCACCGGCGATCAGCGTGCTCAGCTTCGGTGCTGGGTTGGCCGACCCGGATTTGATCCTCGGTTCGGCGATGAACACCGTGTCGGTTAATAGCCGCGGCAAAGCAGTCTGGGCGGTCAATGCCTGCCATGACCGGGACCAATCCGGCACAGGACACGAGATGCTCGTCGTCGAAGACTGCCGCCGACACGGCGAACCTGTGGGACACCTGCACTGGAAGTGCCTTTCTGAACTGCTTTGATTGGTGCCTAGAGAACACCAATCATCCCAGCTCAAAGGGCACTTTCCTCATTCCGACACCCCATGACCAGCCAACTCATCGGTGGATCGAGGCTAAGGACACAAAAGAACCGGACACAAAAGAACCGTGGATCGCATGATTCGGTTTGGAAGAAGCGGCTCGGCGGCGCTCGAACACGTGGGACGCTTCTGGCATGGATCTGCCCGAACCCCGTTTTCTCGATGAACGCGTTGCTCATTGGGCGAGAACCAAACCTGACGACGAAGCGATGGACTATCTCGACCGATCCTGGACATGGGCGCAATGGAACGACCGGATCCGCCGGCTGGCCACAGTTCTGCGGGAACGGGGCATCGAGCGGGGTGACGTCGTGGCCTTCCTCGACAAGAACCATCCGGCAGGTGTCGAGCTGACCTACGCAGCAGCGTCGTTGGGCGCTGCCAACGCGATCGTCAACTTTCGGCTGGCACCCGACGAACTTGAGTTCGTGCTCAACGACTCCGACGCCAAACTACTGATCGTAGGAGCCGAGTTTGCGCCGATGATAGACAAGATTCGCGCCCGGCTCACCAATATCGAACACATCGTCACGGTGACCCCCGAAGGAGGTGACGGCGACGAATATGAGGCGCTTCTGGCGGCGTCGGCGCCGGTCGAACGTGGCGACGGTGTTGAACCTAACAGCGGTGTCGAACCCAACAGCGGTGTCGAACCCGACGACGTCTGCGCCATCATGTATTCGTCGGGAACCACGGGCCACCCCAAAGGGGTTGAGCTGACCCAGGCCAACATGATCGCCCACACGGTCAACGCCCACCACGGCTTCGAGTTCGAGCCGGAGGACAAGAACATGGTGTCGATGCCACTGTTCCACGTCGGCGGGACTTCCTATGTGCAATTCGGCATCCACGAGGGCATTCCCACCGTCATGACCCGTGACGCCGACGGTGCCGCGTTGGCCGGGGCGATCCTAAAAGGCGCCAACCGGACCTTCCTGGTCCCTGCGGTGCTGGCCAAGGTTCTCGAGTCCGGAGCAGACGCGGTGAAGTTGTTCGGGGCGCTCAAAACCTACGGCTACGGCGCCTCACCGATGCCGCTGCCAGTGCTGCGCGAAGCGCTGAAATCCTGGCCAAAGACCGATTTCGTCCAGGCTTACGGGCTGACCGAAGTGTGCGGGGTGATCAGCCAGCTGCTGCCCGACGCCCACCGCGCCGATGACCATCCCGAGCGGCTGACCAGTGCGGGCACCCTGGTCCCCAACGCCGAGGTGCGCGTCGTCGACCCTGACACGCTGGAGGACGTCGCGCCCGGCGAACAGGGCGAACTGTGGTTCCGTTCACCGCAGTTGATGAAGGGTTACCACAACAGACCCGAGGCCACCGCGGAGGCGATCACGCCCGACGGATGGTTCCGCAGCGGCGACATCGGCCGCGTCGACGACGGTGGCTACATCTTCGTCGAGGACCGGCTCAAGGACATGATCATCTCCGGCGGAGAGAACATCTACTCACTGGAGGTGGAGCGGGCGCTGGCCGAGCACGACGCCGTCGTCGAGGTCGCCGTCATCGGCGTCCCGGACGAGAAGTGGGGTGAGGTGGTCAAGGCCGTAGTGGTCGTCGAGGGCGACACCTCCGAAGCCGAGCTGATCGCGTTCGCCCGCGAGCGGCTGGCCCACTACAAGTGCCCCAAGTCCGTTGAGATCACCGAAGAGTTGCCGCGAAACCCCACCGGAAAAGTCCTCAAAAAGGAACTGCGTAAACCGCACTGGGAAGGCCATAACCGCACCACCGCATGACCCTCAAATCCTGACGGCGACCTCGTTTCGGCGGACGAACGGCAACGTCCACGGCGGATCGTAAAACCAGGCGCTTGGCTCCCCGGCGGGGCAGATGCCGTTGCCCCGCAGCGAATCCAGCAGTTCAGCCGTGCGCTCGGCGATGGCTTCGGGGCCGCGATCACCGGTGAACCTCAGGACGGCGACCGTCTCCGCGGGCACCGCCACCAACCACACGTCGTCATCATCGGGAGCCGGCAGTTCCTCCATCGACCATGTTGACGGCATGAAAAACCGCACCGTCCAGCCCTCGGCGGCGCTGCCGTTCTGTGCGACCGGGGCCGTCATCGCGATCCTGTCGCCCAAGGCTGACCGCTGGTTGACCGGTGCGCCTGTTGTGATCGGGTTTTCGCGGTAGCTACCGGCGAAGACCTCGCGGTGGTTGCCACCGAAGATGTAGCCGGCCAGTCGGCGAAATCCCGTCCGCAGCGCGCGTTGGTTGTCTCCCCCGACGGTGGTCTCGGCTGCGATGCGCGGACCGTACCGGCGAATCTGAACCCCGCGGGTCAGGTCCCGCCGGACATAGTGGGGTTCCTCCAGCCTGCGCACACCTACGATCGACAGGGCCGATTCGCCGATCTGGTTGGCGACTGTGGTGACGGTGTCGAACACAGGTCCTCCTCGGGACGCCTCGCGTCCACGCCGGCGCGCGGACGCACCTGTAATTCGGCGCCGATCCCGACATAGATTGGTCGATGCCCACCTCACCGGATGGGCGCGATGTCCCACGGTGAGCACCTGCGAAAGTGGAGCCGACGAGAAACCATGAGCTGCAATGACTGTTGACGGCCGGACCCGCCCCGAGCTCTCGGACGTCGTGGATCGCCTATCTGTCGTGGCGTTGCCGATGAGGGTGCGCTTCCGCGGCATCACCACCCGCGAGGTGGCGCTGATCGACGGCCCGGCGGGTTGGGGCGAGTTCGGGGCGTTCGTCGAATACGGACCTGCCGAGGCCGCGCACTGGCTGGCATCCGGTATCGCCGCAGCCTACGACGGGCTGCCCCCGGCCCGTCGTGAGCGCATTCCCATCAACGCCACCGTGCCGGCGGTGCCCGCCGCCGAGGTCAGCGACGTACTCGCCCGTTTCCCGGGGGCACGTACCGCCAAGGTCAAAGTCGCCGAGCCCGGCCAGTCGCTGGCCGACGACATCGCACGGGTCAACGCGGTGCGCGCCGTCGTGCCCACAGTACGGGTCGACGCCAACGGCGGATGGAGCGTCGAGGACGCCGTCACCGCCGCACGGGCGCTGGCCGCCGACGGGCCGCTCGAATACCTCGAGCAGCCGTGCGCCACCGTCGCCGAATTGGCCGAGTTGCGCCGCCGCGTCGATGTGCCCGTCGCCGCCGACGAGAGCATCCGCAAGGCCGAGGACCCCTTGCACGTCGTGCGCAGCGGAGCCGCCGACATCGCGGTGCTCAAGGTGTCACCGCTGGGCGGTGTGCGCGCCATGCTCGCGATCGCCGAACAGATCGACATCCCGGTCGTGGTGTCCAGCGCCCTGGATTCGGCGGTCGGTGTCGGGGACGGGCTGGTCGCGGCGGGTTGTCTGCCCTCGTTGCAGCATGCCTGCGGACTCGGTACCGGGGGATTGTTCGTCGAAGACGTCGCCGGGCCGCGCATGCCCGTCGACGGCTATTTACCCGCCGCGACCGTCACCCCCGAGCCTGCACGTCTGGCCGCACTCGCGGCGCCGCCCGAGCGCACCCAGTGGTGGATCGAACGCATCCGGGCCTGCTGGCCGCTCCTGCCCCTGACTGCGTGAATTCGGCGCGCAAAGCGACGCTCACCGTCGACAACCGCGCCGAATACACGTCCAGTAGCGTCGGCGGCGTGAATTTGTCTTATGACGATCGCGGCTCAGGGGAGCCGGTCCTGTTCATCGCTGGTCGCGGCGGCGCGGGGCGGACCTGGCATTTACACCAGGTCCCGGAATTCACCCGGGCCCGCTATCGGTGCGTGACCTTCGACAACCGCGGTATCGGCGCCACCGAGAACGCCGACGGGTTCACCACCGAGACGATGGTTGCCGATACCGCCGCGCTCATCGAGCACCTCGGTTTGGCGCCGGTGCGCATCGTCGGGGTGTCCATGGGTTCGTTCATCGCCCAGGAGCTGATGCTTGCCCGCCCGGACCTGGTTCGCTCCGCGGCTCTGATGGCCACCCGCGGCCGCCACGACCGGGCCCGCGAGGCTTTCGCTGCCGGGGAGCTGGCACTGGCCCGCGCCGGGGTTCAGCTCCCCGTCGAGTTCGAGGCCAAAATGCGGCTGCTGGAGAGTTTTTCGCCCAAGACTCTGAACGACGACAACGCGGTGCGCGACTGGATCGACATGTTCACGATGTGGCCGCAGAAGTCGACACCGGGGATTCGTACCCAGCTGTCGATCGCCCCACACAGCAACCGGTTGGCCGCCTACCAGAACATTACCGTCCCGGCCCTGGTCATCGGATTCGCCGATGACGTGGTGTTGCCGTCCTATCTGGGCCGTGAAGTCGCCAACGCCTTGCCCAACGGGCGCTTCCTGGAGATCCCCGGTACCGGTCACCTCGGATTCATCGAGAAACCGCAGGTCGTCAACGCTGCGATGCTGGACTTCTTCGCCGAATAGGCTGTAGTGGTGAACCCCTCGACGGCGCAGGCCCGGGTGGTCGTCGACGAACTGATCCGTGGCGGCGTCCGCGACGTCGTGCTATGCCCGGGATCGCGCAATGCGCCACTGGCATTCGCGCTGCATGACGCCGACCGCGCCGGCCGCCTGCGGTTGCACGTACGCATCGACGAACGCACCGCCGGCTTCCTCGCGATCGGCTTGGCCCAGGGCAGTGGGGCCGGACGAGCGCCGGTGTGCGTGGCGATGACCTCAGGTACCGCGGTGGCAAACCTGGGCCCGGCTGTGGTGGAGGCCAACTACGCGCGGGTACCGCTGATCGTGCTCAGCGCCAACCGGCCCTACGAACTTCTGGGCACCGGCGCCAACCAGACCTTCGAGCAGCTTGGCTATTTCGGCACCCAGGTGCGGGCCACCATCAGCCTGGGGTTGGCGCCCGAGGTGCAGTCCTGCCCGGTCGACCTGACCGCGCTCAACGCCCAATGGCGTTCGGCGACCTGCCGAGTACTGGTGGCGGCCATCGGATCTCGCAGTGCCAACGCCGGCCCGGTGCAGTTCGACATCCCGCTGCGTGAACCGCTGGTTCCCGACGCCAGCCATGACGGGCATTACGCCCCGGAAGGGCGTCCCGACGGCCGGCCATGGACCTACACCCCGCCGGTGAGCTTCGACCAGCCCCTCGACATCGACCTGACGCCCGACACCGTCGTCATCGCCGGCCACGGTGCGGCGGCCCAGCCGAATCTGGCACATCTGCCGACGGTGGCCGAGCCCACCGCCCCGCAGCCGGAAAACCCGCTGCACCCGCTTGCGCTGCCGCTGCTGCGGCCGACCCAGGTGGTCATGCTTGGCCGACCGACCCTGCATCGCCCGGTTTCAGCGCTGCTGGCCGACCCTTCGGTTCCGGTGTTCGCGCTGACCACGGGCCCGCGTTGGCCCGATGTCTCGGGTAATTCGCAGGCCACCGGCACGCGTGCGGTCGCGTCGGGGGCACCATCGCCGGAGTGGCTGCACCGCTGCGCGCAGGCCAACCGGCATGCGCTGGACGCGGTGCGTGGACAGCTGTCCGCCCATCCGTTGACGACGGGCCTGCACGTCGCGGCCGCGGTGGCCGACGCCTTGCGAACAGGCGACCAGCTGGTGCTGGGGGCGTCGAACCCGGTGCGTGACCTCGCGCTGGTCGGGATGTCCACCCCCGGGGTTCAGGTGCGCTCCAATCGGGGGGTGGCCGGAATCGATGGCACGGTGTCGACGGCGATCGGTGCCGCACTGGCCTACGAAGCTCGACAAGCCCAACAGGACCACGATCCCGGCCCGGACGGTCCCGGGCGCACGATCGCACTGATCGGTGACCTGACGTTCGTGCACGACAGTTCGGGTCTGCTGATCGGGCCCACCGAACCGAGGCCTCGGCGATTGACGATCGTGGTGTCCAACGACAACGGTGGCGGCATCTTCGAGCTGCTCGAACAGGGCGACCCGCGGTTCTCCGATGTCTCGTCGCGCATCTTCGGCACCCCGCATGACGTCGACGTCGGCGCGCTGTGTCGGGCATACCACGTCGACAACCGCCAAATCGAGGTCGATGAACTGGTCGACGCGCTCGACCAGCCCTACGACGGTATGCGGGTGCTCGAAGTCAAAGCCGACAGATCCTCGCTGCGGGCGCTGCACGCCGCGATCAAGGCCAGCTTGTGAGAGAGCAACTCGGTCGGCTCAAACCGGTGTGGCACGCGGTCATGCCGCACCTCTACGGTGAGCCCGGGGAGACCCGCAGTGGGCGAATCCTGCGGCGTATCCGTATCGGGATCGTCGTCGTCGCCTGTTTGGTGACGCTGCAGTCGGTGCTGCTGGTGCTCGGAGCTTGGCGCAACGACCGCCAAATCGAACGCCATCTCGGGGTGGCCGAGGCCACCGTCCTCGATGCCGGCGACCGCCGTTCGACCATCGAGTTCGTCACCCCTGATCGGGTTACCTACCGACCCGAGCTCGGGGTGCTGTATCCGTCGAAGCTCGACGACGGCATGCGGATCTACGTCGAATACGACACCAACAACCCGGATCTGGTCCGGGTCCGCGACCGCAACGCCGCGCTGGCGATCATCCCCGCGGGGTCGATCGCGGTGGTCGGATGGCTGATCGCCGGGGCCGCGCTGGGGGTGACCACGTTGGTCGAACGCCGGATCGACCGCAGCGAGGCGCAGGCCTGAGTGAGGGCCTGGCTCAGGAGTGCACCAACTCGTCGAGCCAGTCGTCGTCGTAGATGTCGACTTTCCTTTCGCTTTCGAGGTCATAGACAGTCGGTGTCCCGGTCAACACCGGGTCGATGTCAACCAGATAGATGAAGTTTGTGTCGTTCATCTCGGCGATGTCGATCGCCGACCGGTCCCGCGCGACACCGGTGGCAACCGCGTCGGGTAAGCCGGCGGCGACGGCCATGTCGCGCAGTTCGTCGGCGCTGAACGGGGGCCCGCCGGGGTCCTGGTTGGCCCACAGTTCCCGCACGAACCGCTGGAACTGGGTTCCGGTGGCCAGCGAGCCGCCGGTATCTCCGGACGGCCCGACCGGGGCTGCGGCCAGGAACATCGAGTTGGCGACGGTGGCCGAATACCCTTCGTCGTCCTCGTCGAGAAATGTCAGGGGCCGGTAGGTGACTTGGAGGTCACCCACGGCGATGTGGTAAGCCAGCCGGTCGCCGAAGTCCAACTGAAGGTCGCGACAGTGGGTGCATTGCGGCTCGGTGAAGATCTCGATGTGGGCCGGCGCCTCTTCGAACCCGGCAACGATCCCCATACCGTCCTCGGTGACGCCCAGCGGAGTCGGCGTAGGGTCGGGCCGCGCGGTCCCGGTGAGTTCGTTGGAACAGCCGGCGACCGTGACAATGAGCCCGACGAGCCCCAGGATCAGCGCTGCTTGCGATATGCGCATGTCGTGAGGGTAGCTGCCGTGCCGGTGCACGGCTTGCGGCCAGGGGATCTCGGGGGTCTTCGGCAATTCGTGCGACATACCCCTGTCGGCAACCTTGGCGACAGGTGACGATGTCACCGTTCGGGTGTGCGCGTTGCGATCGTCGCAGAATCGTTCCTCCCGAACGTCAACGGTGTCACCAACTCCGTTCTTCGGGTGATCGAGCATCTCCGTCGCACGGGCCACGAGGTGCTCGTCATCGCGCCGGATACGCCGCGTGGTCAACCGGGCGCCGACAAGGTGTACGAGGGTGTGCGGGTGCATCGGGTTCCGTCGCGGATGTTTCCGAAGGTCACTTCGCTGCCGTTGGGTGTCCCGCGTCCGCGTATGGTCAGTGTGCTGCGGGGGTTCGATCCGGATGTCGTGCATCTCGCGTCGCCGGCGCTGTTGGGTTGGGGCGGTGTGCACGCCGCGCGCTATCTGGGCATCCCGACGGTCGCGGTGTTCCAGACCGACGTAGCCGGATTCGCCGAAAGCTACGGCATCGGAGTGCTTTCGCGGGCCTCCTGGGCGTGGACCCGGCGACTGCACAGTAAAGCCGACCGCACGTTGGCGCCGTCCACCTCCGCGATGGAAAACCTGGCCGCCCACGGTATTCCGCGCATACACAAGTGGGGCCGCGGGGTGGATGTGACGGGATTCGCGCCGTCGGCGCGGGACGAGCAGCTACGCCGACAATGGTCGCCCGACGGTAGGCCGATCGTCGGGTTCGTCGGCCGGCTGGCACCCGAAAAGCATGTCGAGCGACTGGCCGGGCTCGCTGATCGCGACGATGTGCGAGTGGTCATCGTCGGCGACGGTGTCGACCGAGCCAAGCTCGCGCGGTCCATGCCGGCTGCGGTGTTTACCGGGGCGCTCTACGGTCCCGAACTCGCGGCCGCCTACGCGAGTATGGACGTATTCGTCCATCCCGGCGAGCACGAAACCTTCTGCCAGGCGGTCCAGGAGGCGATGGCTTCGGGTCTGCCGGTGGTCGCCCCTGATGCGGGTGGGCCGCGCGACCTGGTCACGCCGATGCACACCGGAATGTTGTTGCCTGTAACGGATTTCGAGTCGTCGCTGATCCCGGCGGTGGATCACTTGCTCTCGCAGCGGGCGCGCTATTCGGTTGCGGCGCGGCGAAGTGTGCTCGGGCGCACCTGGCCGGCGGTGTGCGATCA
Organism: uncultured Mycobacterium sp.; assembly: GCA_964562545.1. Lineage (GTDB taxonomy): Bacteria > Actinomycetota > Actinomycetes > Mycobacteriales > Mycobacteriaceae > Mycobacterium. The sequence goes on from CAZLTV010000012.1 coordinate 31,536, forward strand.
GCTGGTCGTACACTACCTGGAGGTGCTGGGCACCCGAAGCGTCAAGGCCGCCTGAGTGTTTCGATGTCGCGTTACGACGAGTAGTCCCGGAACGTCATCACAAAGCCGACCGCGGCGACCAAGGCGGCCACTGCGTAGATGAGTGCCGCGAGCCAGGTGGTGTCGATGCTCGATGCCCACCAGCAGGATAGGAACGCCGCGGCAAGCAAGCAGGCTCCATAGAATGGGGTGCGCTGCGGGTGCTCGCCGCGGGTCACGCTCGCCTCAGCCCTGCGCCTGCACCGCGACCGGCTGCCACTGCTCCCAGTTCGCCAGCCGGCTCTCGTAGTCGGTTCTGGCCAATTCCAGCGGAAGTTCACCGAAGAACACCCGCAGCGGCGGTTCGGGTGCGTCGACGATCTGCAGCAGCGCGGCGGTCGAGGCTGTTGGGTCGCCGGGGCGCACGCTGCGTGTGGCACGCTCTCGGTCCGAGCGCGTATGTGCCTCGGCGTAGTCGGGCAGCTGGGTGGCGTGTTTGGCCGACGGGCCGGCCCAGTCGGTGGCGAACCCGCCCGGTTCGACGAGGGTGACGTGCACGCCGAAGTCGGCGATCTCCTGGGCCAGCGCCTGGGATAAGCCTTCCAGCGCCCACTTCGACGCGTGGTAGATGCCGATGTTGGGGAACGCGGTGATCCCGCCGATCGAGGACACCTGGATCAGATGCCCGCTGCGCTGGGCCCGCAGGTAGGGCAGCGCGGCCTGGGTGATCCACAACGCCCCGAACAGGTTGGTCTCGATCTGGGCGCGGGCTTCATCCTCGGAGAGCTCCTCGATGAACCCGAACTGGCCGTAGCCGGCGTTGTTGACGACGATGTCGAGGCGTCCGAAGTGGTCGTGAGCCGCCTCGACGGCTGCGAAGTCGGCGGCGCGGTCGGTGACGTCGAGCTGGATCGGCAGTAGCGCGTCGCCGTACTTGGCTATCAGGTCGTCGAGGGTTGCGGTGTCGCGGGCGGTGGCGGCGACGCGGTCACCGCGTTCGAGGGCGGCGATCGTCCATTCCCGCCCGAAGCCGCGGGAGGTTCCGGTGATGAACCAGACTTTTTCACTCATGTCCGGTTTAATGCCCTGCGGGGGCGGTGTCATTCCGTCCGGGTCGAAGTGCACAGCGAACTATCAGGTGCGCTGCTGATACGTTCGGCTGCGTGAACCGCGCGTCGCTGGACAAGGACCCCCGTGAGGTCGCGTCGATGTTCGATGGCGTGGCGCGGCGCTACGACCTGACCAATACGGTGCTCTCGCTGGGGCAGGATCGGTTCTGGCGACGCGCGACGCGCGAGGCGCTACGGATCGGGCCGGGGGACCAGGTGCTTGACCTGGCTGCCGGGACGGCGGTGTCGACGGTCGAGCTGGCCGGTTCGGGGGCGTGGTGCGTGGCAGCGGACTTCTCGGTCGGCATGCTCGCGGCGGGGGCGGCTCGGCCGGTGCCCAAGGTGGCTGGTGATGCGACCCGGTTGCCGTTCGCCGACGGGGTTTTTGACGCGGTGACGATCAGTTTCGGACTGCGCAACGTGGTCGACCACGAAGCCGGGTTGCGTGAGATGGCGCGGGTGACGCGCTCGGGCGGGCGGTTGGTGGTCTGTGAGTTCTCGACCCCGACCAACGGCCTGTTCGCCACGGTCTACAAGGAGTATCTGATGCGGGCGCTGCCGGCTATGGCGCGCGCGGTGTCGTCGAATCCGCAGGCCTACGTGTACTTGGCCGAGTCGATTCGGGCCTGGCCGGATCAATCGGATCTGGCTGGGCGGATCGAGGCGGCAGGGTGGGCGGATGTGCGGTGGCGCAACCTGACCGGTGGCATCGTCGCGCTGCACGCCGCCACCAAACCCTGAGCGGTTTGGGTGCGCTGCCCGTGAGCGTGCGCATTGTCGGGTTTCTCGTCGCGTGTCGTGCTGCAGACACGCACGCTCGCGCGCAGGGGGGTAGGTGAAAGGGGTTAGGTGAAAGGGCGGCGCGCGTCGATGCGATTCGACAGCCGGCCCGCCCCACGCCAGATCCTGGCGACCAGGTCCTCGTCCTCGTCGGTGACGAGGTTGCCCATCACTCGCACCGCGAGCTTCATCAGCGCCGCGGACCGCATCGCCAGCGGGCCCGTCGCGGGCAGGAACCGTGGAAACGTCAGCAGCAACGCCAGCCGCCGTGCGATAGAGAACCCTCGTGCGTAATGTGCGTCGAGCACTGCGGGCCAGGCCCGCGAATAATCGTCCGATCCGAGCAGTTCGGCGGCCAGCCGGCCGGTCTCCAGGCCGTAGTCGATGCCCTCACCGTTCAACGGGTTCACGCAGGCTGCGGCGTCGCCGACCAGCATCCAGTTCGGCCCGGCGACCCCGGACACCGCTCCACCCATCGGTAGCAGCGCCGACAGTCCGGCCCGGGGCTCACCGTCGAAGTCCCACTGCTCGCGATGCAGCCCGGCGTAGTAGCTCATCAGTGGCCGCAGTGCTGCGTCGGCCGGTCGCTTGGAGGACGCGAGCGCACCAACGCCGATGTTCACCTCGCCATTGCCCAGTGGGAAGATCCAGCCGTAGCCGGGCAGGATCTCGCCGGCGGGCGAGCGTAGTTCCAGGTGTGACGTGATCCACGGTTCGTCGCTGCGCGGGGTGGCCAGGTAGCCCCGGATCGCCACGCCGTAGACGGTTTCGCGGTGCCACTGCCGGCCCAATACGCGTCCCAGTGTCGAGCGGGCGCCGTCGGCGACGATCAGGTCGGTGCAGCGCACCTCGTCGCCGCCGTCGAGCACCACCGCCGACACCCGTCCCGATGAATCATGCTTGACATCAACTGCTTTGGCGTCCATTCGCATCCTTGCCCCGTCACCGGCGGCAACCTGTCGGATGCGGTCGTCGAGTTCGGTGCGCGGCACCGCGCTGCTGGTCGCCGGAAACGACGGGCCCGGCCAGGTGACCTCGACGTCGGCGCCGAACCCCGACATTCGCAGCCCGCGGTGGGCGATCTTGGCGTCCAGCCACGGGCCCAGCCCCAGCCTTCGCAGTTCGGCGACCGCGCGGGGGGTCAGCCCGTCGCCGCAGGCCTTGTCGCGGGGAAACCGGGCCGAGTCGACGACGAGCACGTCACGTCCGGCCCTGGCCGCCCAGGCGGCGGCCGCCGATCCGGCGGGCCCGGCTCCGACGACGACTACATCGGCTGTTGTCGCTTGGCCGGCCGTCGCCTGCCCTTCGGGCCTGGGCCCACCGCTCCTGCCCGCCGATGAGGTCATGACTCACAGTATGTTGGCAGTGTGAGGACACCGGCGAGTGTGGTGGCGGGGGTGGACTTCGGGGATGCCCAGTTCGCCCAGGATGTTCGTGACGGCGTCGCCCGCATCGAGACGCTGATGTCCGAGGAGCTGGGCAAAGCCGACACGTTGATGGCCGAGGCCGTCCAGCACCTGTTCCAGGCCGGCGGTAAACGGTTCCGGCCGTTGTTCACCGTGTTGTGCGCACAACTGGGGCCCGAACCGGACTCGTGGCGGGTCACGGTGGCCGGTGCGGTCATCGAGTTGGTGCACCTGGCGACGCTGTACCACGACGACGTGATGGATGATGCCCAGATGCGGCGCGGTGCGACCAGCGCCAATGCCCGGTGGGGGAACAACATCGCGATCTTGGCCGGCGACTATCTGTTCGCGACGGCGTCGCGGCTGGTGTCGCGGCTTGGACCCGACGCTGTGCGGGTCATCGCCGAGACGTTCGCACTGTTGGTCACCGGCCAGATGCGGGAGACGCGTGGTGCAGCCGACCAGGTCGACTCCGTGGACCACTACCTGAAGGTGGTCTACGAGAAGACGGCCTGCCTGATCTCGGCCTCGGGCCGGTTCGGGGCGACCTTCTCGGGCGCCGACGAGACGCAGGTCGATCGGCTGAGTCGGCTAGGGGGCATCGTCGGGACGGCCTTCCAGATCTCCGACGACATCATCGATATCGACAGCGACCCCGACGAGTCGGGCAAGGTGCCCGGCACGGATTTGCGTGAAGGGGTGCACACCTTGCCGGTGTTGTACGCGCTGCGCGAAACCGGGCCGGATGCCGACCGGCTTCGTACGCTGCTGGCCGGGCCGGTGGACAACGACGACGACGTCGCCGAGGCGTTGCGGCTGTTGCGTGCCTCACAGGGGATCAAGAAGGCGAAGGCGACGGTGGTCGAATACGCGCAACGGGCCCAGGGTGAGCTGTCGCAGCTCCCGGACGGTCCCGGGCGGAATGCGTTGGCCACGCTGGTGGACTACACCATTAGCCGCGACGGCTGACCTGGTTGGCGGGCAAGGAACCCGCGTGGCGGGTTCAGGCGTTTACTCAGCGATGACTATCTGCAGGTTGAGCCGGCTGCTCTGAAGGAGGCAAGCACGATGACTTGGCATCCGCATGCCAACAGGTTCAAGACGTTCCTGTTGCTGGTGGTGTTCTCGGGTCTGATCGTCGGTGTCGGCGCCATGTTCGGGCGCAACATCATGTTCCTGGCAGTGCTGTTCGCCATCGGCATGAACGCCTACGTGTACTTCAATAGCGACAAGCTCGCGCTGCGCGCCATGCACGCTCAACCGGTTAGCGAGATGCAGGCCCCGGTGATGTACAAGATCGTGCGTGAGCTGGCCACCACAGCACGCCAGCCGATGCCGCGGCTCTACATCAGCGACACCGCGGCGCCCAACGCATTCGCCACGGGCCGCAACCCACGCAACGCGGCGGTGTGCTGCACGACCGGCATCCTGGGACTTCTCAACGAGCGCGAGTTGCGTGCGGTTCTCGGGCACGAGCTGTCGCACGTGTACAACCGCGACATCCTGATTTCCTGTGTCGCGGGTGCGATGGCATCGGTGATCACCGCGCTGGCGAACCTGGCGTTCTTCGCCTCGATGTTCGGCGGCAACCGGGACGGTGGCACCAATCCTTTTGCAATTCTTCTGGTTTCGCTGCTGGGCCCGATCGCTGCGACGGTGATCAGGCTGGCGGTCTCGCGCTCGCGGGAGTACCAGGCCGACCAGTCCGGCGCCGAGTTGACCGGTGACCCGTTGGCTCTGGCCAGTGCGTTGCGCAAGATCAGCTCGGGGGTGGAGCGTGCGCCGCTGCCGCCCGATCCGCAGCTGGCAGATCAGGCGCACCTGATGATCGCCAACCCGTTCCGGGCCGGCGAGAAGATCGGCAAGTTGTTCTCGACGCACCCCCCGGTCGCCGACCGCATCGCCCGGCTGGAGGCGATGGCCGGCCGCGGCCCCCACTACTAGTGAATTCGGCGCGCAATGCGACACTCGGGGTGCTTAACCGCGCCGAATCCGCTTAAGGTGTGGGCGTGCTGACCAGAATCTTGTTCGGGGTAGTGGCTACTAGTGCAGCTGTCATCGGCGCATCCGGAACCGCCGCGGCTCAGCCCGTCCCGCTGCCGAACATCAATGCGCTTCCGCCGGTGAACCCTGTCGAGTTCGCGGTCGGCGAGGGCGCGCCCTACGCGTTCGCCGCTCCCGGCGGCGTGACGTGCGTGATGGACCGCACATCCGGCAGTTACGGCTGTAGCGGGCCGCTGCCGGCCGCACCGAATGGCGCCAACATGGTGTCGGGGTATGCCCACGGTAGTCCCGGCTTCGCGTTTTCCGACCGGCCGATGTTCGGGGCGATCGAGAATCCGCGCCCGCTTCCGCCTAACACAAGGATGAGCTTTCAGACGGTCAGCTGTGGTCATGACGGCGTCGTGACCACCTGTTTGAACACCCTCGACCAGTCCGGATTTGTGCTCAGCCCGGCGGGCAGCTTCACCTTCTGAAACACTGCCGGCCGTTTCGGCGACATCTAGTCTGTGATGGTGCTGCACAGAATCCTCGTCGGCACGCTCGCCGCTACGGCAAGCGTGGCCGCGGCCCCCGTTCTCGCGGCGGCTCAGCCGCCGCCCCCGCCGCCTCCGCCGGCCCCGAACGTGAACGCCTGGGCGCCGCTCAACCCGCAGGACTACGCGGTCCTCGATGGCACGGCGTATGCGTTCAGCTCGGGCGCGCTGGTCTGCATGATGCAGCGTTCGGGCGGCTACGGGTGCAATGGCCCGCTTCCGGGCGCACCGCAGGGCGCTAACGTCATCAGCGGCGCGGCGGGCGGTGTCCCGGGCTTCGGGGCGACGCCCAGGCCGCTCTACGAAGGGCCGGTCAACGCGCTGCCGCCGAATTCCCGGTTGAGTTTCGGCACGGTCAGCTGTGGCAGTGACGGCGCGGTGACCGCGTGCGTCGACAGCAACAACCAGGCCGGCTTCGTCGTCAGTCCGGAGGCGACGTGGGTTGTCAATGCGGTCAATCCGCTTGTGGCTCGGCCCGAAGGCACCAACCCTTACTTCAACTGAGCTCTCGCGCCCGGGCTGGGGGTCAGAAGCCGGAGCCGAGTACCTCGTGGCCGGGCTTTTCGACCATCAGTCCGCGGTAGGCCTGCTCGACGCTCGCCGCGTGGTTGACGACGCCGTCGACTTCCCGTGCGATCGGCATCGTGATGCCGCACTTCTCGGCGAACTCCATGATGACGCTGGAGGCTTTGACCCCTTCGGCTACTTGGTTCATCGACGCGATGATCTCGTCGATCGGTTTTCCGGCTCCCAGTTGTTCGCCGACGTACCGGTTGCGGCTGCGCTGGCTGGTGCACGTCACGATCAGGTCGCCCATGCCGGCCAGCCCGGCGAAGGTGTCGCGGTGCCCGCCGAGTGCTTCACCCATCTTCGACATCTCGCGCACGGCGCGGGCCATCACCATGGCGCGGGTGTTCTCACCGATGCCCAGTGAGTACCCCATCCCCACCGCGATGGCGTACACGTTTTTCAGCGCGCCGGCCATCTCCACGCCGACGACGTCGTCGGTGTTGTAGGTGCGGAAGCGTTTGGTGCGGAACAACCCCGCCAGGTTGGCGGCTAGGTGCTGATCGGGCATCGCCAGCACGGCCGCGGCGGCGTAGCCTTCGGCGACTTCGCGCGCGATGTTGGGTCCGGCCAGGATTCCTGCCGGGTGACCGGGCAGGACCTCGTCGACGATTTGGCTCATCCGGTAGTTGGTGCCCTGTTCAAGGCCTTTGACCAATGAGACCACGGGTACCCACGGGCGCAGTTCGCGGGCCAGTTCGGTCAGCACACCTCGGAAGCCGTGCGACGGCACTCCCATCACGATCACGTCTGCGCATTCGGCGGCCTCGGAGAAGTCGGTGGTGGCTCGCAGCGTGTGGGCCAGTTCGACCTCGTTGCCGAGGTACTTCGAATTGCGGTGGTTGTCGTTGATGTCGTTGGCGGTTTCTTCCGAGCGAACCCACTGCAACGTCGGGCCGCGGCGGGCGCAGATCGATGCCACCGTGGTGCCCCAGGAACCGCCCCCGAGGACGACAACTTTGGGTTCGCGTTGCGCAGGTGCCATGGCAATCAGCGTAGGACTGACATCGAATCGGTCCGACGAAACGGAAGAAGTTGCGCAACTAGTCGCCGGTGGGTTCTGGGGTCGGTGCTGGTTCGGTGATGCCGGCGGGGCCGCGAAGGCGAGACGTCAGCGATAGTTGACGAACTGCAGGGCGACGTCGAGGTCGGCGCCTTTGAGCAGCGAAATGACAGCCTGCAAGTCGTCACGTTTCTTGGAGCTGACCCGGATCTCGTCCCCCTGGATCTGGGCTTTGACCCCCTTGGGGCCCTCGTCACGAATGATCTTGGTGATCTTCTTGGCTTCCTCGCTGCTGATGCCCTGCTTGAGGCTGCCCGTGACTTTGAAGGTCTTCCCGCTGGCCTGCGGGTCCCCAGCGTCGAACGCCTTCATCGAGATGTCTCGGCGTACCAGCTTTTCCTTGAACACGTCGACCGCGGCCTTCACCCGTTCCTCGGTCGAAGAGACGATCTCGATGGCCTCCTCACCTTTCCAGGAGATGGTGGTGTCGGTGCCGCGGAAGTCGAACCGGGTGGACAGCTCCTTGGCTGCCTGGTTGAGCGCGTTGTCGACCTCCTGGCGGTCGACCTTGCTGACGACGTCAAACGATGAATCCGCCATTGGACTCGTCCCTCCCTCGGTGGTTGGTGCCCTCGGTCTGTACTACCGGTCTGCATTGCCGGTCTGTATTACGTGTGGTCCCATCTTTGCGGCTGGGTGCCACCCCGGAAACACCGCCCCCCACCCGCCGGTTTGTGTCCGGGCCCCACCCTCGTTGTATTCTGCTACGCGCTGCACAGCGCACGCAGCAACCAGGCAGGTTGCCCGAGCGGCCAATGGGAGCGGACTGTAAATCCGTCGGCTTACGCCTACACAGGTTCGAATCCTGTACCTGCCACACTGATCAGGCCCCCTTTCGAGGGGGCCTGATTGCTTTCACGGGGAGGTTTCGGTCCCGTCGGGGGTGTCGCGGCGGTCGTTCGCGTCGGGCCGCGTGCGCCCGGGCAGCGTCCGCATGGCCTGGCGGGCCACCGAATGTGTCCACTCCGGGTTCGCCCGCCGGTAGGGGCGTAAGGCACGCCAGGATCGCCACCATGCTGCCGGTGACGGCATGGTGGGCAGCCGGGCCAACTCCCACTGAATACCGCTGATTGGGTCATCGAAGAACACGGCATAGTAGCCGGGCGCATATTGCGGGTATTCCATCGGCGGATAGATGACGGGGACCTCGTTGGGCACCAGGAACTCGGCGTGGAAGCGGTCGACTTCGGCTCGGCTGCGCGCCCACAACGCGATGTGGTTGATGCCGACCGCCTGGTCGGTGTGGCACAGCTTTTCGCCGCGGTCAGCCGGTTGGATGCCGATGTAGCTGTGTGGCGCCGGGAAGCGCGCCATGTAGTAGGTCGAGCGGTATTCGATGTCCAGTGTCCAGAAGCTCAAATAGCCCAGCCACCCGAACATGGCGTCGTAGAACTCGATCGAGGTGTCGTAGTCCAAGACGTTGATCTCGACGTGGTGCACTCCCCGCCAGCGCATGGTTTCACGGTACGCGTCGCTTCAGCGTCGGCTTTGCTTCCGCGAGCGTCGAGGTGATGGTGTCCGGGTCGGTCACGACTACTGGATCCGAGGGTTTCGGTTTGCGTTGCGACTCGGCGTTTTCCGCTCGCCTTCCACTCGAAGCGACCAGATCTGGTTAACCCGCCGTGCGATACGGGGCGGGAAAACCTGACCTCCCGGTTCCCGGCGCTGGCGCAGGCCTAGAGCGTCGTGGTGCGGGGTTGGCGGGCGTTGGGACGCGACATTTTTGGACGATATGTGGACAGCCGGCAGCAACCTTGGAAGTATTCATGAATGCATCGATCTGCGGTCCGCTCCGCGGAGGAACGCAGCGTTGGCAAATTCCTGGACCGAGCGCGGGTTCATCCGACGGCGCTATTCGTCGAGGGTGAACCCGGAATCGGAAAGACGACTCTGTGGTTGGCGGCGATACGTCGTGCGCGCGAGCAAGGTTTCGTTGTGTTGTCCGCTCAGGGCGCCCCGACCGAGTCGTCGCTGGCCTACGGCACTTTGGCTGACCTGGTGCACGACGTGCAGGGTGATGCGTGGTCAACGTTGCCCGAGCCGCAGCGAGCGGCGCTGCAGGGTGTCGTGGAGCAACGCGCAATCAGCGGCCGCGGGGACGACGCCCGCGCGGTTTCTGCAGCGTTTCTGACCTTGCTGCACGAATTGGCAAACCGATCGCCGGTGCTTGTGGCCGTTGACGACATTCCCTGGATCGACCGATCCTCGCGGGATGTGCTCTCCTTTGCTGCCCGCCGACTGGCGGGGCCGATAGGTTTGCTGATCACCGAACGGCTTCGTACAGATGCCGCCTCGGCGAGTTCGTGGTTGCGGATGCTGCGCCCGGAGGACTCCCAGACCGTCACGATGGGCCCGTTGAGCCTCGGCAAGCTGCATTCGGTGCTGGCCGATCGTCTTGGGCGTTCGTTTCCCCGACCGACCATGGCGCGTATCGCCGAGCTCTCAGGGGGAAACCCGTTCTACGCCCTGGAGTTGGCTCGGGCACTGGACGGTGCGAGCGGGACGAAGTCGGGATTGCCCGGAACGTTAGCCGAGCTGGTGTCGGCGCGGGTCGGGAGTCTGCCCGGGGAGGTATTGCGCTGTCTGCTTGCGGTGGCGTGCGTAGGGGCCCCGGCGACGACCACAGTCGCGCGAGCGATCGGTTCCGACGTCGGAGAGACAGTCGAATTGCTAGGGCGTGCCGAAGACGACGGCATCGTCGGGTTCGAGGGCCATCGGGTGCGGTTCAGCCATCCACTGTTGGCGCAGGGCGTGTATTCCGGCGCGACCCCGAGTGCTCGGCGAGCGATGCACCGCCGGCTGGCGAGCATCCTCGATGAGCCGGAGTTGAAAGCCCGCCACCTTGCCCTGGCCACTGCCGTTGCCGATGCGGAAAGCCTGCGGATGCTTGATGAGGCCGCCCGCAGCGCCAGCGCTCGAGGTGCCCCGGCAGCTGCCGCCGACCTCCTCGACATCGCGATTGGCCTCGACCCCAACGACACTCCCGCCCGCCGTATCCGCGCAGCGCGACATCATCTCGCCGCCGGCGACGCGGGCGCGGCCAAGACGTTGCTGGAGACCACAGTGGAGGGCCTGCCGGCGGGGCTGTTGCGGTCTAGGGCGCTGGCGCAGCTGGCGGCAGTTCGCTTGTTCGACGACAACTTCATCGAGGCCGCCGTCCTGCTCGAGCAGGCGGTCAGAGAGGCGGGTGAGGATCTGGCACAACGAGCTCGGATCTCGATCACCTTGGCCTTCAGCTTGTCCAATGGTGGTCACCTGGACGCCTCGATCGCCGTGATCGAGCAGGCGGAGGCGCTGTCCGAGGAACTCGGTTCGCCGCTGCTGCTGTGCCAGGCGCTCACCATGCGGGTTCATCTGCGCTTTCTGCGTGGTGAAGGTTTTGACGAGATGACTTCGCAGCGGGCATTGCGGCTGGAGAACGAGTCGGGCGACGTGCCCGCGCCTTTCCGGCCGAGCCTGCACCATGCCTTGTTCATGACGTGGACCGGCCGGCTAGAAGAAGGACGTGAAGGACTGCTCGCAATCAGGCGGCGCTGCATCGAGCGCGGGGAGGAATCCGAGATGCTGCCGGTGACGTTCAACAGCTTCCTCGTCGAGCTGTGGAAGGGAGATATCGACGCGGCCCAGGCCGTGGTCATCGACGCCACCGAACGGGCCCAGCAGCTTGGTGGCGCACTCGCTCCGGCTATCGCCAACACCATGCAGGCAGCGTGGGAGGCTCACGCCGGGAACGAGAAATCCGCCCGTGGGGCAATTCAGGAAGCGCTGGCTGCCAGTCGGCGGGCCGGCGCCACCACACTGGTGGTGTGGCCCATCAGCATCCTCGGGTTTCTGGAGGTTTCGCTGCGCAACTACGAAGCCGCTGTCACGGCACTAGGACCCGCTCTGGCGGTGCTCGACACGATGCCGGGCGCCACCGAAATCATCACCGCCCCCTTTGTCGCCGACGCCGCCGAGGCTCTGATCGAAGTGGGTCAGCTCGAGCGCGCCGAGATGCTGATCGAGCGTCTGGAAAGCAATGGTGTGCGCCTGGGCCGAACCTGGCTGCTGGCCGTCAGCGCGAGATGCCGGGGCATGCTGCATGCCGCCCGTGGCGACCTCGAGTCGGCTGCGGGCAGCGTCGAGCAAGCGCTGCAGACGCACGAGCGGCTGCCGATGCCGTTTGAACGGGCCCGCACCGAGCTGCTTATGGGCATGCTGCAGCGGCGTCGACGCCGCCGCGAGGCAGCTATCACGGCCCTGCGTCGCAGCCTGGAGGCTTTCGACAGTTGTGGCGCCCAGTTGTGGGCTGGCCGCGCTCGAGCCGAACTGAGCCGCGCGGACATCAGTGCCGGTGGCTCGTCGGCGCTCACCGCCTCCGAGCAGCGGGTCGCCGAACTGGCCGCTGCAGGCCGCACGAACCGCGACATCGCTGCGACACTGTTCATCAGTACCAAGACGGTCGAGGCCAATCTCGCGCGCACATACCGGAAACTGGGTATCCGTTCGCGCAGTCAGCTGGGCAGCCATGTCAGGCCTGGGGATTCCTAGGCGCGGAATTGAGGGAAACTCCTGATTCCTGCCGATGTGTGTTCTGGCTAGTTTTCCTCCATGACACCGGCAGTACCCCAGCGCTTCCTCGCCGAATGGTATGTGCAGGATTGCGGTGAGGCCGGGCTGGACCAGGTTCTTCGGCAGTTGCGCGCGGTGTTCGGCAGCGATGCCGAGCCTGCCGGCGTGTCTTTGGCGCTCGTGCTCGCAGTTCCCGCTGACGAGGTTGTCTTCGGGGTGTTCGAGGCGCTGTCAGCGGAGGCCGTCGCCGCGCAGTGCCGGCGCGCGGGGCTGCCACCTCTTCGTATCAACCTTGCGTTACACAAGACCGTCGGTGGGGCGGGTGCGTCGAACCTGCCGGGGTGGGGATTGCCCTGACGGGTGAGCCGTTGCGTGGGGCTTCAACAGGTACGCCGCCCGCGACAAGGCTCAGACCCGCCACAGTGACTCTTGAGCGACGCTGGCGACCAGGGTGCCGTCCTCGGCGACGACGGAGCCTCGGGCCAGCCCGCGGGCGTCGCTGTGGCTGACGGCCTCGGCGTGGTAGAGATGCCATCGGTGCGGGTCGGCCGGGCGGTGCAGCCACAAAGCGTGGTCGAGGCTGGCGGCACCGCCGCTGGGCAGCGGTGGCGCGTCGGGCGGCCGCGCTACCGCGACCATGCCCACATCGGAGATGAAGGTCAGCGCACATGCCCGCAGCAGCGGGTCGTCCTCGATGGGTTCGCGGCTTCGAAACCACATCGGCTGCACCGGCCAGCTGTCCGTGCTGGAGTGTGCGGTACGGATCTCGAAGTGGTCGGCCCAGCGCTCGGGCAGCCCGGACATCGGGGTGGCCTGCGACCATGTGACACTCGGCTGCTCGGTGCGCTGCCAATTCGTAGTCGGCTCAGATCGGTGAAACGACGCAAGCATCTCGAAGATCGCGACACCGTCCTGGTTTGCGGTGACCTGCCGAGTGTTGAATGACCTTCCGTCGCGGGTGCATTCGACGACGTACTGCACGTCGACGCCGACTCGGCCACCTTTGATGAAGTAGGCGTGTAGCGACTGTGGCAACCGATCCGGTGCGACGGTCGCCCCGGCGGCTGCGAGGGCCTGTGCGGCGATCAGTCCACCGAACAAACGTCCGCCCGCTCCGAAAGTGGCTGTACTGCAGAAAGTCTCGCCACTTCGTTCGAGCCGCACCAGGTCGGCGATCCAACTCGGCATGGCTCTCCATCGGTGGTGCGGAAATGTACTGCATCGCCGCGCTGAGACGGCGATCAGCGCGGTCGACACATGGTAAGGCCCGCACCGGACCAGCGGGCAGTCGACCGCCCAGTGTTGCCGACGGCGCAACGCACCTCCTGGTTGGCGTTGCGCCGGAAAGACCCGTTAGCGACGGATGGCCGCCGGACGCGATGCGCGCGGCCCGGCGGCCATCGCCGAATCAAACGGTCAGGCCGGCTTGCGGAACCGCTGGATGCCCCAGGCCAGGTGACCGGCATCGGCCGCCTCGACCCAGTTGCGCAGCCCGACAATCATCTTGTCGAGATACTCCGGCGAGGATTTGCCCTCCAGTTCGGCGCGGCGCGACTCCAGCTCCGCACGTACCCGGTCGTAGTGAGTGCGCAGGTTGTGCACCAGATCAACCTGGTCGAGCACTTCGAACCCGAGAGCTTGGGCGGCCTCGCGGTAAAACCGCATCGACCCGAGATCCTGCAGGTTGAGACGATCGTAGACGGGCTGCAGCACACCTTCGGGCACATCGTCGGCCTGCATCGGGTCGGTGAAGACGAGTTCGCCGCCAGGCTTGAGCAGGCGGAAGGCCTCCTCGATCACCTTGCGCCGATCGGGGGCATGCAGGAACGCGTCCTGAGACCAGACGATATCGGCGCTCTCGGCCGGCATCGGCACATCATCAAAGCTGCCGTGCACGACGTTGACCTGACGGTCCAGCCCGGCGCGCCGATTCTTGGCCCGGTTGTTGTCGTTCTGCGTCTCCGAGATGTTGACGCAGGTGACGCTGCAGCCGTGCAGGCTGGCCAGTCGCCGCGCCGACCCGCCGTACCCGGAGCCAAGATCGACCACCACGCTGTTCGGATCGAGATTCGACAGCATGCCGGCCATCCGGTCGACGGTCTCGACCCCGGCTGCGCCGATGTCAGAGGTGTCCTCGTAGCACCCGACGTGGATGTCCTCGCCGCCCCAGACGATCGAGTAGAAGTTGTCCGCGTCGTCGCTGTCGTAGTAGGCCTCGGCAGCGTCGGTGATCTGGCCGGCGACGTCGCTCTCCACAGACTTTTCGGCGACGTGGACGAAAAAGTCCGGCTCGTTCTCCTGGTAGGTCTCCTGGAAGTCGCCGTAGGTGCGGACCCTCTCGAAGCCCGCCTCCCGGATGAGCCTGCGCACGTAGTTCTTGCGCAACGGGAACATGTTCAGCGTGTATTCCGACCCGTCCGGGAAGGTGTACTTGAACCGCGCCAGACCTTCGTCGACGTGCTCGGGTTCTGCGGTGACCTGGTCGCCGCAGTAGTAGTACTTGTGCTTCGAGGTGAAGCCATGGTCGAGCATCTCGTCGTAGTTACGCTGGTCGAGGATCAGGATGCCGTCGTGGCGTAGGGCCGCGTAGAACTCGGCCAGCGCGCGGCGGCGATCTTGCTCCTCGTGTAGATGGGTAAACGAGTTGCCGAGGCAGATGATGGCGTCGTACTTACCCTGAATGGCCTTGTTCAGCTGGCGCCAATCGGCCTGCACGCTCTTGAGGATCAACCCGCGCTTCTTGCCGTTTTCGAATGCCTTGGCCAGCATTGCGGCAGATCCGTCGGCGCTCGTCACATTGAAGCCGGCCTCGGTGAGGCGAACGGAGTGAAACCCTGTGCCGGTCGCAACATCCACCACGCTCTGCTTGTCGCGGGCGCGCAGCACATCGATGAAGAAACGGCCTTCGGACTGGGCCCGAGCATCCCAGTCGATCAGCTCGTCCCATTTCTCGACAAAGCTCATGACGTATTCGCCGCGGTAGAGATCGGTATCGCGATCGGCTAGCGGGTCGTCACCGTAGTTCTGTTCACGCAACCGCAGTTCTGCATTGTCCTGGGTGGTCGTGGAAGTCATGGGACCTTTCTTTTTCCGTTACTGTGCGCACGCCTTCGGAAAAAGTGGTCGCGCGTGCGCTGATCCTTCAATCACGAGGAATGCGCACGACATCCGCGGTCTCGGGGGCGAAGTCATCATCGCTGCGCCGTTCCCCGCAGAGCGGGAGACAGGCAGCTCCCGCCGCTCCCACACCGCTTCTTCACTCTAGTTCACTGAAAACTGTTGGCGACAGCCAGGGATGGATGTCGAGGTCCGGCACAGCTCCCACCAGCGCGGGAGTCGAAAATAATGTTTTCAGTCCAATTCATTTGTGGCTGCACCTCTATCTGCACATCCGACACGGTGCAGCATCGGCAATGAGTGAATCGTGTCACCATGGTTGCGACGTCATTTCCGTGTGGCGCTGAGTAACTCCGTGTAGGACGAATCGATGCGATCGGCAAGCTCAGCGACGTCGGGAAGTGCATCGGGGTCGGTGCACATGCCGATCCCGATGTCGCCGCTGCACGAGATCGCGGAGATTCGAAGGGCATGATGGACAGCCGGCTCCGACGAGGAAAACAGATGAAGCACGCGCCGCCTTGCGACCGTCACCGCCGAGGGCGGTCCGGGGACATTGGAAATGGCCACACTGAACTCTCGGGCGCTGCCGGCCAATCGCTGGGCGGCCGGCCCCAAGTGTGGCAGCCTGCCTAGCGCGTGGAACAGGTCGAACAGTTCCTCGGCGTCGTCGAGCCGCTTTCGCCGTGTGGTTTCGGCGCGGATCAAATCCAGCCGTCGCAGCGGATCCGGTTCTGCCATCGGCAGGTCGATGTTGATGAACGAGTCTCGGTTGCCCAACTCGTGCGCCGACTCGTCGCGGTGGTGCAGGCTGACCGGCACCTGGGCGCGCAACCGGTGCACCGGGGCGTCGGCCGAACTGAGCCAGCTGCGAAGGCCGCCGGCGACCACCGCCAGCAGCACGTCGTTGACCGTTGCGTGTTGCGCTCGGCTCGCACCGATCTGTTTGAGCCCCGACAGGGGCATCACGGTGAACGCCAGTTCGCGAGATGAACCGACGGGTCGGTCGAACGGCGAATGCGGGTTCAAGTGTCCGAGCTCGCGCAGCAGGGCCTCCGGCATCCGGCGTGCCTCGGTCAGCCGTGACGGGGTTGGAGCGGTGCGCTGGCTGTCGACCGCGTGCATGGCCGGGTCGGCACGCGGGTCGAACAGCACCGCGTCGAGGAAGCGCACCCCGGCGATCCCGTCGGCCATCGCGTGGTGGATCCTTGCTGCGATGGCCTCGCGCCCGTCGATGAGTGGTCCGAGGATGTCGAAGGTCCACAAGGGTCGCCGGTGGTCGAGGTGAGCGGACATCAGAGCGCCGACCTGCCGCCACAGCTGGTCGCGCGTCAGCGGCGTCGGCGTTGTGACGCGGCGCACATGCGCTTCGATGTCGAAGGCGTCGTCGGTCACCCAGCGCGGGCCGTCCCGACCCGTGGTGACCCTTTGAACGGCCCGCGGTTGGTTCGCCAGACGGGCCGCCACGCTGGCCCGCAAACCGTCCAGGTTCAGGAGCCCTTCGCCCGGTTCGAGCATGATCAGCTTGAGTGTGTGGCCTGTGATGGCCTTCGACTCCAGGCCCAGGATCTGGGCGTCCTGCTCTGAGAGTGGTTCGCCGTCCCCGGGGGCCATCGGCTCAGTATCGGACAAGTCGCGCGGTGTCGTCGGTGCTACAGACGCGTCGGCTCCCACGGGGTTGCACACTGCAGCCGGGCGGGCCACGCGCCCGAGGCGGTCAGTTGCCCGGCGACTTCCCGGACAACCGTGGCCACCTGAACGCAGAATTGGCGGGGCAACGTCAACTGCGCCGTCGTGGCCAGGATGATCTCGTGGGTGAGCGTCGGTTCGTGGATCGGCGCGTAGCGCAGCCGCCCGGCATCGACGTAGCGTCGGCACGCCGACAAGGGCAACACCGCGTGGGCAAGGTCGGCGGCGACGAGTTCGCGGGTGATCTCGATTGACGAGGTTACGAAGTGGGTTTCGATCGTCACGTTGAATCGCAGCGCCATGTTTTGCAGCGTGTTTGCGATCCCGGTCCCCGAATCGGGCATCACCAGCGGTTTTTGGGCGAGGTCGGTGAATGTCACCGGTTGGTCTGGGGCGAAATCTGAGTCTGGTCCGCCGACCGCGACGAGGTCTTCGACCAGGAGTTCACGATGGAACAGGCGGTCGTCGGGCACCGGGTTGAGCAACGCGATGTCGATGCCGCCGGCCAGCATCTCCTCGACGAGGTCGTCGGTGGTGGCGACGGTCAGGTGGAACCCCACCCGGGGAAACGCCTCGTGCAAGCCTTCGAGCATCGGTGCGGCGAAGGCCTCCGCTGTCGTTGGCAGAATCCCGAGTCGAAGTCCTCGCTCCAGGCGGGCCAACGGTGATCCGGCATACAGCACGGCGCGTTCCAGCTGGTGCAACGGAGCCGCCGTCGCGGCGCGGAGCCGCTCGCCCTGCTCGGTCAGCTCAACTCCCCGTCGGGTTCGGCGGAACAGCGTGACCCCGAGCTCCTGCTCGAGGAGGCGAACCTGACGGCTCAGCGCCGGTTGTGCCACGCCGAGCGCCTGTGCGGCACGCGTGATCGAGCCATGGTCGGCGATGCGAAGGAAGTACTTGAGCCGGTGGGTGTCCATGAC
Source organism: uncultured Mycobacterium sp. (assembly GCA_964562545.1). Taxonomy (GTDB): domain Bacteria; phylum Actinomycetota; class Actinomycetes; order Mycobacteriales; family Mycobacteriaceae; genus Mycobacterium. The sequence goes on from CAZLTV010000012.1 coordinate 49,293, forward strand.
GGCATCCGGTATATCAGCCATAA
>CAZLTV010000013.1:0-49285 GCA_964562545.1 uncultured Mycobacterium sp.
CAAGGACCGTGCTGTGAACAGCGTATCCCCATTCCTGCAGCTGGTTGCGCAGGATCGCGAAGGATGCAGACGTCATATACTGGGGGACATTCTCCACCAGGATGACAGCAGGGTTTGCCGCGGCGGCGATGGCGATGAAGCCAGCGACGAGGTGACCGGCATTCGGATCATCCTCGGGAATGGCGAGGTGCTTCTTGGCGCGGCCGGCATTCGAGTGGGCAGTGCAGGGGATGCCTGCTTCGAGAATATCGACCTTCGGGAGATCGAGCAAAGCGGAGGCGTCGAAAGCCAGCTCCTGCATGGGAGCCTCGACGGCAATCGTATCCGTCGCCCAGGCAGGGTTCGCCTTCGAGCATTGCTCGAGATAGGCCGGCTCGATGTCGCAGGCGAACTTCAGGTCGGACTGCAGACCAGCCTTCGCGAGACCTTCGTGCATGGCAAGGGCGAGGACGCCGAGCCCGGTGGAGACCGAACCGACAGCGAGAGGTTCGCCGGTATCCATGCGCTTGCGCAGGCGGGCGGTGCGCTCCAGCTTGCGCAGGTCGGTCGCAGTCGGGGAGAGCGTGACCGCGCCGTCGGCGAAGCGGATCTTCAGCGATTCCAGACCATCGAACAGCTCGAGCATCTTGCTGTTCGCAATGTCGATGACTGGCAGCTCTTCGTCGCGGCGACGCTTGCGGCTGACCAAGCGTTCGCCGTTGGCAGTAACGCGCAAGGTCAGAGCTCGGGCCTTCGGGTCTACCGAGATTTCGTAGCGGGCAGCAGGCTTGAAGCCAGCCGATGCCAAGCGTCGGCCTTCGAGCCAGATACGGGGTGCACCGCGCTTGTTCGTGCCGAGGCGCGTAATCGAGAGAGCCTGCAATTTTCTTCCTTTCCAAGGACTGCAAACAGTCCACCCCAGACGACTTGGATAAGGTCGTCAGACAGGCGCTAATCAGCGCCGCTACGGGAATATGGTCGGGAAGCTGGGGCCGTAGGGCCAGGACAATTTGCACCGTAGGAATACGGTGCTCGGCAAACAGTTATCAGGGAAAAACAGATATTTGGGGTGTCATGATAAGATATCCCCGCTATGACTGGGAGAACGCTTTCAGATGGGGGGGAATAAATGAAAACGCTCAAGTCTCTTTTGTACATGGCTCTTTTGATGGCCTACTTCAAAGTAGGCTTCGCCTTGGGCTTCGGCGTGCTCTGGTCGGGCGGTGCTTTGATCGTTCTCGCGCTGTTGTGGGCCGGTCTGAAGAAGCTCGGCGGCGCGGGCCGTGAGAACTGGGGGCGAGTGGAATAGCTAGCTATTTCACTGGTATTTGGGGGTGCTGTCTAATGATCAGAACGACGGGATATCTCGGGCTTGCCGCGGCTTTGATGAGTCTTCCAAGCAATGCCACAGCGCAATCGCGTGATTGGTCTGCGCGATATTCAGACAATGAGGAAGGGCGAGAGCCCTCAGAGGCTTCGGCAAGCCCGGCGGTGTTGGCACAGCTGATTGGCGAGATAGTGCGCAAGGTAAGGCCGCACTTCAATCCGCCTCGGAATTCGGAGAGAATCCGATCGATCGTGACCTTCGAGCTCAATGAGTATGGCGAGTTGATTGGTGATCCTATCCTGCGATCACAGCATGGTGTGTCGGCCGGGGAGGAGGAACTTGGCGAGCAGCATGCTCGTCAGGCTCGCTCTGCGATCATGCGGGCAGCACCGTTCGATCTGCCGAGAGAATATTATCGCCACTGGAAGAAGGTCACTCTGACCTTCGACTGGAAAACGGGTTGGTAGAGGTTTCTTGATCGGGTTTTGATGGGATGCCTGAAAACGAGAGCACGCGGCAATGAATTGAGCGCTGAAGCGCAGAAAACCGGGATTGTGTGAGACAGGCACTTTCTTGATCGGGTTTTGATCGGGCCGCAGGAAACAGGGGAATTCAATGAAGCATTTGTCACTTGCACTTGCCGTAATCGCGGTCGGAGCCTGCAAACCAGTCGACGAAAGCGACGCTCTCGGCGTCGACGAAATGTCGATGGAAGAGGCGGGCGAAGCATCTGCCCCCAAGGTCGTGCGTGATGGCCCATTCGGATTTGCGATGGGCCAGCCGATCAGCGAAGTCCCCGAGGCGAAGGAGAGTGAGCCTGGCTTTTACACGGTGACTTCTCCGCCCAAGCCTCATCCGGATTTCGAGATGATTGCTCTGGAGGCGTATCCAGACACTGGAATTTGCACGATCCGAGGAATCGGTAGAGACCTTCAGAGTGATGGAGGCGGGGCCTCCATACGGACTAAGGTCGACAGCCTGTCAGAAGCGCTGAAGACGAAATACGGCATGCCGAGAAAGAACGATCGCTGCTATGGGAATGACATCAGTTGTCGCAATGAGTTCTGGATGATGACGCTAAGCAGCAATGAGCGCATCTACGGCTACTTCTGGGAGAAGCCGAACGAAGCGATGAAAGCGGCAAACATCGGAGAGATTGCCGTCGGAGCGATGGCTTCCAATATCGCGGACACCTATCCGGTTCTCGAGTTCTACTCGGAGGACGTCGAGGCATGCGAGACAGCGCGCAACGCTGTCTCCGCAGAGGCCCTGTAAGGCTTGATTAGGTTTGGCGTGCTGCGCGGCGGGATCGCGCAGCCGCTAGCTTCTCGATTTGACCGGAGAGTTGGTTTTCTCGCCACTGGGCGGGCAGCCTGTCATCCTCGACGAAGAGATTAAGGATGGCTGCTGGGTCAATCTCGCTGAACTCGTGAATGACACGACCGGCTTCATGGGAGCGAAGGAATTTGCTCAGCGTCATCAGCACCGCCTTAGAGCCTGTCCTCCGACGACAGTGGCTTTCTCATCGCCGGAAACGGCGGCAATGAGTTCGCTTATGATTTCGTCTGAGAGGGCGGCAGCTATGAGCGCGAACCGTACCGACGCACAACGCGCCGGTTTACGAGGATAGGCGAAGAGAACAGGCCATTGGCCCGCGAGAGCTGCTCGCGAGATACTTCGCCGCTGGCAAGCGCAGCAGCATCAGCGTCGCGTTGACGCTGCTTTTCGGCTCGCCGCTCGGCCGGATCGAAGTAGAGTTTCTGTTCCATCGGTGTGTTCCTACGCGATGAGATATAGAACTGCGGAGGTTTCAGGTCAATTAACCGGAAGCAAGCGGCTGGTTTCCCCAAAGAATGCCAGCCGCTCAGGAGGTCAGAAGGCCGCCTTGGCGACGATGTCGCGATCGTCTTGTCTGTCGCAGAACAATCGGCCGCTTACGTGCCAAATGTTGTAGTCGCGTGGGCGGAGTTTGCCGCGGAACAGCTTCCAGAGGCTCCCTTTGGCATCGAAGCTGGTCGTCGTGTCGTCATTGTTCGGCTTCACCTCGTGAATGGTGGCCCGGCCGCCGTCGCGCGTCTTGTACTCGCCAGGCCCGTCGATGACGGTAGGCAGAGTGTTCAGATGGGGTTTCGACATTGGCGAGTTCCTTTTCATTCGTCGTGAAAGCTTGACGGGTGTTCCGCCTATGTTCCAACAGGGTTGAATGGGTCGCCACAGACTAGATTCGGTAAATGACTTCGCCCGCCGCGGATATAATCTGCGCATCATCTGCGAGGGATGTGGCCGCACGGTGGAAGCCAGCGCCGTGCTGATGATGCAGGAGCTAGGAAACCGGAGGCTGTCGCTCTCGATCGAGAAGATCGAGGAGCGGGCGAGATGCACTGTGTGCCGTCACCGCGGCGCAGCTATCACCGCCTGCGAGAGCAATTTCTGACCTCGCAGGCAGCGATTGAACAAGCCTTGCAGTCAAACGATTGGCCTGCGCCGGCTGGGCACAAAGAGGAAATCACGGACGGGCTGAGGCATCGCTCGCTCAATGAATATGCCCAGAGCTGCGCACATTGCGGTGACTGCGATGACCAGGAAAGTGTTGCCGAGTGTGCCCCCGAAGAGGCCTGCAGATTCGAGCATGAGAGTCATGGCCATGCCGGTGATGATGTGGGTGACATAGATGGGCAAGGTCTTGCGTCCCACCGCAGTCATCACGTCGCTCAATTGTCGCTGCCCTTCGATCATGCGAGCGATGCACAGGAGCGAGATCACGCCGAGGGCTGTGGCACCAATGCGCAGCGCAGGATGGAACCACTGGCCTTCGAATTGCGGCGCCAGGAATAGGACGAGACAATAGCCTATGCCGGTAGCAGCGGCTGTTCCGACAGGGGGTAGGGCAGAAACCGTCTTCTGCGCGGCTGGCAGGTAGAACGGCAAAATGAAGAAGAGGAAGTTGCCATAGAGGCCGACGCCTCCGACCGCGTGGGTTCCCGGTAGGGAAGTGGGCGTCAGATCGAGGGCGACCAGCATAGCAAGAGCTGCGATCAAGGTGATGCGAGGAGCATGTCGCAGACCGATGGCGCCAATGATCGTGAAGACGGCCAGCGCCCAGAGAAACCAGGTGAAGAGGTTGGGGAGCACGAGCTCGTTGAGTGCTGTGTCATAGGTCAGTCGTTCGATCGCGGGGAAGCGATTGAAGAAGACCTTCCCAACCAAGAGGATGATGGCGCTCCAGAGCACATAGACCTTGAGAAGGTCGGCGACGCGGTGGACGATCCTTTCGCGTGGACCGGTGAGCAGGCCGACGGCAAAGAGGCCTGAGACGAAGAAGAACATCGGAATGCGAACTGGAGTGAGCATCGTGACGAAGCCGTGCAAGGCTTCGCTCTCGCCGGTCAGGGACTCCACCCAGGTGACGGCATGGCCAAGGACGATCAGCAGAACTGAGAGGCCTTTGGCGATGTCGACCCAGTCGATGCGCTTGGGGGACCCACGGTCTGGTTCGGGCGCAGGAGTAGGGCTCGCCGCCGGTGGACGGCTGAGAGTTGTGGTATTCACTGTCGGACCTCGCAAGAGCGGCTGGAAGCGCGACACGAGGGAAAGAGGCCGTGGGGACCTCAGAGGACAGCGCTCGGTAAAAGCGCGTTTCCTCCCCTTTCTCGTATCTCTTCGAGATATCTTGCCTGGTCAGGTGATAGGTGGCGGCCCGGTGGCCGGCAGCTCAGCCCTTCATCCACTCCGAGCCATGGGCACGAGCACAGTCTGGCCCCATGAGGCAGGTGCCGAGGTCACGATAATCCTCGTCAGTATCGAGTTTGGCGCCCTGAGCATCGAAAGCAGCCTCATCGGCTGGATGAACCGAGTAGGGCCCACCTCCGATCTCGATGACCCGCACAGGGTGGGCTGGAGAGCGCGCTTTGAGGTCTTTCTGGCACATGATGCATGAGCGGGAGGTCTTGGGTTCGCGCCGCGCATCGAAGTCGATGAATTTCAGGCGCGGGAAGGGCGGAAGGTCGCTCATGGACAGATCTCCGGTTGATGAAAAGGGCCCGCCACAGGCGAGCCCTTTTCTGGCTCCAGGCTGACCGAATGCCTTAGTCGTTGTCGGCGGCCGCGCTTGGGTCGTCGAACAGATCGTCGGCGATTTCTTCGCTCTTGCCGAGGATCTGATTCTCGATGCGCTGGGCGACGTCGGGGTTATCGCGGAGAAACTGCTTGGCGTTCTCCTTGCCCTGGCCGAGACGGACGCTGTCATAGCTGTACCAGGCGCCCGATTTTTCGACGATGCCGGCCTTGGCACCGAGGTCGATGATTTCGCCGAGGCGCGAGATGCCTTCGCCGTACATGATATCGAATTCGACCTGCTTGAAGGGCGGGGCGACCTTGTTCTTCACGACCTTCACGCGGGTTGCGTTGCCGATGACCTCGTCGCGGTCCTTGATCGCGCCGGTGCGGCGAATGTCGAGACGCTGCGACGCATAGAACTTGAGCGCGTTGCCGCCGGTGGTCGTTTCCGGATTGCCGTACATCACGCCGATCTTCATGCGCAGCTGGTTGATGAAGATGACCAGGGTGCCGGACTGGTTGATCGAACCGGTGAGCTTGCGGAGCGACTGGCTCATGAGACGAGCCTGCAGGCCGACATGGCTGTCGCCCATTTCGCCTTCGATTTCCGCGCGCGGGACGAGTGCAGCGACCGAGTCGACGACGAGGATGTCGATGGCCTTCGAGCGTACGAGCGTGTCGGTGATTTCGAGAGCCTGCTCGCCGGTGTCGGGCTGCGAGACGATCAGATTGTCGATATCGACGCCGAGCTTCTTCGCGTAGACGGGGTCGAGAGCGTGTTCCGCGTCGACGAAGGCCGCGGTGCCGCCGGCAGCCTGTGCAGCAGCGATCGCATGCAGGGTGAGGGTGGTCTTGCCCGAGCTTTCGGGCCCATAGATTTCGACGATGCGCCCTTTCGGCATGCCGCCGACGCCCAGTGCCATGTCGAGGCCGAGCGAGCCGGTCGAGATCGTCTCGACATCGATCTTTTCACGATCGCCGAGCTTCATCGCCGAACCCTTGCCGAAGGCGCGATCGATCTGGGACAGCGCAGCGTCGAGGGCCTTCTTCTTGGCGTCCCCGGTACCGGGTAAATCTTTGAGGGCAGCAGCCATAATCTGGAATTCTCCGTGGTGTTTTTGAGAGTGAAATAAGCTTAGACGCCGGGGGCAAACGCCGCAAGTGTTATCATGTTAACACGCGCAGAAAAACGACGGTTTTCTGCGGACTTCGCGGGGTTCGGTGCCATCTTGCTAGTGGGACTAGATGCGCCCCTCGAGACTCAGGTTTCGCTTCAGTCCGTTATAGGACATGCGCTGGTCGAAAGTGATCGTGCGACCCTCTGCCAAGTCGGTGGCGATGGTTGCTGTGAGGCGCTCCAAGGCGCGCTGGCGACGCCGGTCTTTTCTGGTCGACATGGGAGTTTCAATCACAGGTTGTCGAAGGACGAACCCATGCGCGGGCTGAACAGGCGCTCATATGCCTGCGTCAGTGAGGCATCGGTCATCGAAGCGATGTAGTCGCAAATGACGCGGCGCTTGGCGCTGGGGCCGTTGGCCTGGCGATACTGGGCATAGACCGGGGTTGGGAGAAGATGGCGCGGGTCGTGATCGAGGTAGGCGAACAGCTGAATGATCATCGTCTGCGTTTTCACGCGGATCTGCTGCAGCTGGGGAGACCGGATGACGCGGTTGAAGATGAAGCCCTTCAGCGCTTCAAGGAGACGTGCAGCTTCAGGCTTCATTGCGGCCTTGAACCGGTACATTTTGCTGGCGAACTCGGGTCGCTCTGCGACATAGATGTTCGAGAGCATGTAGCTCACGAGCCGGCTGATCACCTTCTTGGTCGTGTGGGGATCGCCTGAGAAGAGGGCGCTCAGGATGGCCTCGTATCGAGTGCCGGTGGTGTCCTGATATTCGGTGGGGTTCTTCTCTTCCATCCGGCGGACGAAGTCTTCCCAGAGGCGGGGCTCGATGTCCTCCATCATCTGCTCCATCGAGACGAGGCCGGTCATCACGGCGTCCTCGCAATCGTGAATGGCGTAGCTGACGTCGTCTGCGATATCCATGATCGTACAGTCGAAGGACTTTGCGCGATTAGCGCGAATGAGCGCCTTGTCGTCGGGGGAGAAGGGCGCAAGAATCCAGTCGACCACACCTTGCTCGGTGTCCATGAAGCACTTCGGGGGCTCATGCTCGTGCTGGTTCAACATCAATTGGCCGCTGATGGGCGAAGCCTTGAGTGCAGGGATAGGACCATCGACCGCTTGGGAGAAAGGGGTCGGATATTTGAGGATGCCGAGCAGGGTTCGCCGGGTCATGTTCGAACCGTGCTCTTCGGTGAAGATCTCGAGCTTCGAGAGAATGCGCAGGGTCTGGCCGTTGGCTTCGAACCCGCCGTCTTGGCGCATGCAATAGTTGAGCGCGACCTCTGCGGAGTGGCCGCCACACGGATGACCCAGATCATGAAGGAGGCTGATGGCCTCGATCAGCTTGGGGTGGGGGAGCATCTGGCGCACGTCCTCGCGCTCGTCGGTGGCCTCAAGGTGCTTGAGAATGCCGACGGCGACCTGGGCGACCTCGAGGCTGTGGGTCATGCGAGTGCGGTGGAAGTCACCGTCATTGGATGTGAGAATCTGGGTCTTGCCCTGCAGTCGGCGAAACGATGCCGAATGAATGACCCGCGAATAGTCGACCTCATAGGGATTGCGGCAATCGTCAGCTGACTGCTGGACGGGCTGAATACGCTCCGACCAGGCTGCACTCTTCGGTCCAACCGTGTGACGCTTTGCAGCTTCTGCGGAGAAAACACCCATAAAGAAAACCCTTTGTCTGGGCCGGAATTTCATACCTCCCGGCCTTACCATTATCGGAAAAATCTCACCCAACTGGGCACCGGAAGGATAAAAATTTGCCACGATCGGCGAGCAAAGCTGAGAGGGAAGCATGGCAAAGCTCCCACCCAATCTGACCTACCGGTCCATTCCTTCGGAGAAGGAGAGGAGAGAGGCCTGATCAGGGACGAAGAGGGCATCGACATGAAGAAGAAATCGACATCCGCACGGGGCTTTTCATGCCCCTTGGTCACAGGTCGTCGAAGCGGCGGAGATGGGCTATTCCGCTCCCGCTTGGAAGGGTGACGGGTAAGGACGAAAGTGGTACCCGCATCTCTGGGCCGCGGGGATGTAGTGTGAGAAAAAGAACAACATCGGGTCGGCCGCCGGTCGCGGACGGCATGATGACCAAGCGCGAGCTAGAGTTCGTGAGGTTGTCTGCGCAAGGCTGCACGACGTTCGAGATTGCCGAGCAGGTAAGCCGTTCTCACCGCACTGTTCAAAAGGCCCTCGATAACGCGATCAAGCGCGTGAGAGCGCGGAACAAGTTCCATTTGATCGCGCTCGCGGTCGCGAGGGGCTGGGTTGATGGTGAAGAGATCCTTCGGGAATTTGAGACTTACAAAAAAGCTCTTCCCGAAGAGGAGGAAGAGGCGCCGGCTGGCGAATGAGGTTCAGTCGAAGCTCGGAACGTGTTCGTCGTCTTTTGGTTCGGGTGGCGCTTTCCGGTCTTCGTCGGGCTCTAGGCGGGCTAAGCCGATCCAAATAGGCCCCAGTGCTAGCGCAAGGCCGCTCGTCGGGATCTTTTTCCCAGCGATGACCTGCAGTCCGAAATACCAGGCATACCACGATAGAGCGATGCCTAGGCCCCACGAGGTCTTGCCGATCTGGCGGGCAAAGAAGGCTTTCCAAGCCTCTGGAGTGGAGATGTCGATAGGCGCCCAGTTTTTGCGCGGCGACGACGGATCAGCATCGCTGGCAACTTTGGCAGAAGGCTCATTGGCCGGCCCGTTCTCGTGAGGGATCGGCACGCAGATGGGTTCGGCCGCAGCCCGGAGGGCATCAAAGGATGGCGCAGGGGCGACTTGAGCAGGATGCTCTGTGATCTGGGTCACCTTGCCGCGGGGTGGAAGCCCGTAGTCTTCCGGCTGAGGCCACCATTCAGGGGAATCGCCGCGTCCCCATGATCGATAGAGATTGAGTTTCCAAGCCTCGCGAACCTTCATGTACTCTTCGCCATTGGGGATGGCGGGAAGGTCGGGGCGGACGTCATTGAGGACCGGGTTGCATTCCTCGAGGTAGCGAAGGGAAGCGCGGACATCCGCGACTTCGTCCTGAATCATGAAGACGAGGTCTCCACTCCAGTGGTCGCGGTTGCCCCCGGAACCAGCCAGCTTGCCAAAGACAAGGCCAAGCTCGCTCTGTTCCTCCTGCACTTTGCCGACACCGGGCCAGAAGCTTGATCCAATGCCGTAGGGGCCCGGCTCAGTGCAGTCGCGGGGCTTGGGAATGCTCATAGAAATATCCGGTCGGGGTATGGTTGCCCCCGCCATTCTCAGGCGGGGGCAGTGAGGGCTTAGGCCGGCTCGAGTTCGAGCATCTGGTTGGCGACGAGACCGGTCCAGGTTTCCATTTCGAAACGGTCTTCGCCGGCTCGCGCATCGCGCTCGACGAGTTCGGCCGGGGTCAGGTATTCGGCGTTCTCGATCGCGGTCTCGAAATTGAATTCCGGGGCGAAGCCGCGCAGGATCTTGAGGTCGATTTCGCAGACCAGGCCGATGTGGACCGAGTCGACGGGCTTCGCCTGCGACTGGATGATGTGGGTCCACGCAAGAAGATCGGGGTGCTGCTCGAGGACGTCGTCGGGGAGCTCGATACCGAGTTCTTCGCAGATCTCGCGCACGGCCGACACGCTCAGCGTCTTGCGCAGGTCGATCATGCCATCGTCGTTGAAGATGGCGTCCGAGGCATCGACATGGCCGCCGATACCGACCGATACGAGGTTGTGAAGCCGGCTTTCGCCGCCGTCGCCGCCGCGGATGTACGAGAGGATCTTCTCGCCGTCACGAACGACGATGTAGGGGATCGGCTGGACGAAATTGGTATCTTCTTCGCCCTTCTTGTCGAGCCAGCCGCGGGGGCCAACCCAAACGTTGTGGTTGTCGAAGACAGCCTGGTCGGCCGCCTCATCGAAGGGGCGGATGCCGAAGCCGAGGCCGATCGAGCCGGCGATGGCAGCCGAGCGCAGGGCGATGATATGGGCGATTTTGCTCATGTGTTCTCCGTTAGGATGTGAAGGAAAGGGCCGCCCGACGATGATGGGCGAACCAAGGATTTCCGATGTGAAAGCATTTTAGACGGTGCAGGCCGCGAATGCTCCCGCTTTCTCAGGAAAAATTCGCGGCATTCAGGATAAATCAGGTTGGCTGAAGGGTGAGGCGGTAGAGTGAGCGCACCTTTCCGATCAACTTGCGAAGGATGAGGATGCGCTCCGGATCCCGTAAACGGTTGTTCTCGAGCCGGTTGAGCTCGGTCAGGGCGATGAGGTAGACCTCCAGCATGCCGACTTCTTCGACGTCCGGCTGTGGGGAAACGCCGGTTCCACCGGAAGTCGCTGGTGTATGGGAGAGCTTGGCGAGCTTTGGCTGAACCCGGCGAAGAGCTTGGGCTTTCTGGCACAGCTTTTCGGCAATTTCCTGATCGCCAAGGTTGAGCGCCGTTTCGGCAAGGTCATCGAGGCGAGTAGCCTCGTTCATGACAAGCTTCCTGAGGCGATTGATGTGGTGATCGAGGGGGGTCATGTTCTGCTCGGTGACTGAGAGGAGGGGATTACAGACAGATGCTTGGGCTGGTTCGCTAAGCGAGATGGATTCCGAGCATTGCGCTGAAGACCATCAGGAGACAGGCGCCACTGATCAGCAGCCCGAACGCGGTGAGATGGCGGAGCGCAACGAGGCGCGATGATCGCAATCGGGGTAGGGAAACGAGGGTGCTCAGCCCGAGAAGGGCCGATAGGGCTACGAGTGCGCTTGCGTAGTATACGCCGACATTACCGAGCATGGCGGCTACTCCCCTGACCAGCGTGCCGCGGGAGGAAATACCCGGATTGGTCCGTGTGTCTATCGTGGGCGAGACTGCTGCCTTGAGGTGAGACGGAACCGTAGGCCGTCCACAGCGCCATTGCACCGGTCACAAGTATGGCCAGAGCTATCGCAAGAGTGGCATCGCGGATGACAGGTTTCTTTGAAGTCTGGCGCATTCGTAGTCTCCGGCTAGTCGGGCTTTCCGAGGGCTTCAGCAATGCGCGCATCGCCATTGATACCGCCTCCGCGGATGTCATCGAGGAATGGAGCGCGGAAGAGCGCGGGGGAGACCATTACGCTGTCGAGAGAAGCATCTTTGGAGGTGCGGCCCTGGAAGCGGTGATAGCCGGCGTAGGTACCCTCGGTTATCTCGCCGAGGTAGTGCCAGTAAGCACCAAGGCGAAAGCGCTTGCCCTCTATCTCGATAATTCGCGATCGACGCTTTGGCGCTTTGGGCGCTGCGATCGTCTCATGTTGCAAGGTGGGCCTCCTGGCGGTCGGTCATGAGGAACCGACCCGTCAAAAGCTTTGCTTTGGGCATTTCGATACTCGTGATGTGGAGTTGCTGTACGCGCTTAGTTCGCAGTGGCGAGAAGATTGCCTTGGGAATCGCACGGCTGGTGACGATCCTCGTCGATGACGAAGCCGTAAGGCAGGTATCCCTCGTTGTATTCGGCGCTGTCGACAAGGAAGTGGGAGGTCTGGGGAAGCTTCATCTGATCGCCGCGGCCGCCGATGGCTGCCGAGCAGATGGTCTTCGAGCGGTCTGACTTGAGATGGATCGCCGAGTAGGTGATCAGCTTGCCCTCGTGCTTGGCGAAGAACTCGCGGCGACGCAGAGTCCGGCTCTCGGATGAGAGGACCTTCTGGCCGGTGACGGCGTGGTACTCGTCCGGGCGACTATCCTTCAGGGTCTGGTGCGCGAAGTTGAGTTCGCGGCTGGTGAAGAGGTCGGGGAATGAGAGAGCAACGATCGCCCACTCTTCGTCCTCCTCATAGGATCCGCCGTCCGAACGCCAGCATTCATGAACCTGGTCGTTCTGTTCAGGGTCGAGCATGAAGCCGCCATGGCCGGCAGTGGTCACGTTTTCGATGCCCTCAGCGTAGCGCAGCCGTGACTGAGAGGCGCCCCACGGCGTCGGGATCATGCCGTCGATGGGCTGGCGACGGAGCTTGCTCAGCTCGCTCTGATGAGCCTTCAATGGCTGAAGGAAGGCAAGGAAAGCTTGCTCGTCTTCGACGAACTCGGCACTTGCGCGAAGGTCGAGTGCAGACAGCGTCGCGGGGTTGCGCGGCGGAAAGCACTCGAAAATTTGATGCGTGCCGCGGTGAGGGGACCGGCTGGGCAGCATGGCATAGACGAGATTTCCGACCCGGGTAGCGGGGTGGCCATCCTTAGTCTTGGTCAGCGTGATCGACATTGGGGTACCTCGGTTGCGGTGGGGAAGGGGGGATCAGGCGGCGTCTCTGGCGCCGGCGTCGGCCAACTGTTTTTCGGCAACCAGCTGGTGGTAGAGGGCTGGAGTGTGCGCGACTTCGCGTTGCTCCATCGCGATGGTGTCGCCCCAGATGACGGTTGCCGGGATGTTGTGCAGACGACAGGCGATGTAAGTCATGCGGTGGCAGTGCCGGTCGATGTCCTGCGCGGTGACGCGCATGTGCTTCTCGACCTCGTAGCCGTGGGCAACGACCTGTTCGGCGGTGGCAATGATCATGCCGCCCGAACCGCAGGTGGGCTCGGACATGCTGAAGTAGCCGTGCTCGTCGATCGCCTTCTTGATGCAGTCGCTCGAAATCGTGATGCCGGCCATGAGCTGGCTGACATGATAGGGCGTGAAGAACTGGCCGAGAGACTTGTTCGAGGTCTCGAGGGACATGTAGATTTCGCCAAGGTGGTCGGAAAATCCGTCCTGAGCGAGAAGGGCGACGGTGGCGAAAAAGTTGCTCATCGCTTCGACCATGTCGCGCTCGTACTTGCCGACGATCTCGAGATACTCGTTCTCGCGTGCCTGCCAGGCATCGTCCTTCGGCTCGACGCCATTGCGCAGCGAAAGGTACATGATCGAGACAAAGTCTTGGAACAGCGATGACACCCGGTGACGGGGCGAAGCTGCGTCCGTGATGATCTTCGCCGCCTGCTTCACAGAAGCAGGCTTGGGTTTCTTCGCCATGATCTCTTCTTTCATCCAATGAGGTCGTTCCAGCGGACGATCCCCCTCGTTGGAGCCTTCTGATTGGGATCAGGCGGCCATCGGGAGTCGTGCCGGCTGACACGATGCCCAGAGGGCAGCGAATTCTGGCGTGGTCGAGACGTCGCCATCGCCATACCACGCGTCGATCGGGTCAAAATTGACTGCGTCGATCACGTGATAGTCCAGCCCCTCAAGTGTGCTTTCGAAAACGCCGAGGGCAGGGTGCCCAAAATGGCCCATGGCCGGAGACTGATTCACATCGTCGATGAGCACTGCATCCCAATCGCCGGTGGCGGCGATTTTTGTGAACGCGGAGTGGTGGTTCCATTGTCTTCCGGTGAGACCGCCATCGCGTCCTCGAGCGTAGTCGAAGACGCGGAAGTCCTTCGGACGCTCGGCAATGAAGAGGCGGCCGGGCGCTTTGTAGTCGGCAGGGAGGATGACATCGATGCCGGCGCGTTCACCGGTTTTCACCCAGCACAAAGACGAGGTGTCGTAGCCAAGGTCCGTCATGTAGTCCTTGGCTTGTTGCCAGGTCGGATGTCCATCGAGATACCGCCAGGAACAGATGCGGTCATATTTGTCCCGCGTAATATCGAGATCTCTTTCGTCGAATCCGAGCTCGCGGAAAATGAGCGTGTTGATTGCGCCCTCGGGGAGCATGCGCTCGGTCAAGTTCCAGAGATAGGGTGGAGACCAACCAGTCGAGCCTGGGACGGCCGGGCAGTAGGACTGCGCAACAACTGGATCTTCGGCGAACCAGCGAAGTCCGAGGGAGGAGAAGGATCTCAAACGGCCTTCGAACGGCTCGATCGTCCCATGGAAGAGGAGCCTCGAGCAGGCTTCTGAGGGAGAGGAGGTTTCGGCAAGGATGCGGCGCAACCAGTCAGGTGTGTCTTGCATCACGCAGTGGCCTCGATGGGTTGCGAGCTGTGAGCCTCTTCGGAGAACTCCCAGTTGCCGATCTCGATGCCCATATCGAGGGGAGAAAGATCGTCGAAGCTGCACCCGATCATGGTCTGGTAGAGGAGCTCGCCGAGCGGCTGGGCGCGCAGCTGATCTGTGTCTCCGCCGAAATCGCAGCGCTTCATCCGCTCTACGGCTTCGTCCCGAAGAGCGCCTTCGTCGAAGATGTTTGCAGCGACCGCGATCTTGATGATGTCGGCGTAGGAGCCGGCATCACTGCAGTGAAGAACCTCGAAGCCTGCATCAGCGGGGCAGATTGGGTCTGGATTCGAGGAATAGAGAGCTTCGAACGCGAGCTCATGGAGTTTGGCATTGGCCCGGGCTTCGGAGGAGGGGCCTGAGGCTTCCTCATTGGTTCGGGCGCTCGCGACTTTGCGAAGCAAAGCCTCGTCCAAGACGTTGAGCGTGATGACAAGTTTCACGTTTTTTCCTTCGCTGGGAGGCTCTAAATGGGCCATCTCAGCCTTTCATTTGGGGGAGATCATCAATCCGCGGCGCTTGCGGTGTTTGTGCCCGCAGATGCAGGTCCAACCGCCAAGGAGGACCTGCCTGGGAGACCGGAGCTCGGCATTGAGCAAGGTGCGATTGCAGCGCTCGCAAGGCTCTTTTCGAGCGCGTCGCCGAAGATCGTATGCATGGCATCTCCGCCTGACTAAACGCATGAAATCGACTGTCATTTCGAGGAAATTCAGCGTCATCGTTCAGACCAATGTAGAGAGGACGTTGGTTCAGGCGACGAGCTTGTCTTCCGATGCTTCGACTATCTGAGGGGCGGGGCGAGCGGCAGGCTTGGCTTCGTGACCCTTGGGCAGCCGGAGGGGCGCCGGCTGATAGACCGTCTTCTGTGCGAGATCCTCAAGGAGGGCGCTGACCTTGGAGGAAGGGGCGACTTGGGAGAGGTCGGGTCCGAGAGCAGCGGTCGCAGCGGATGGGAAGAGTGCTGCGAGAGCGGCGGCGATAGCTATCTTCTTCATTTCATACCCCATAGTTTGGTGACCAAAGGCGCTTCGCAATGAAGCGGCGTCTTTGAGCCTGCAGCTGGAACTTTCGAAGTTGAACAAGCGAAAAATCCTGAACCGCGTCATTTATCCTGAATACGTACTGAGGCGCGGTGGATTTTCTTATAGCGGCGTCTCGATTTATCCTGCAACCCGTAATACCCACATGTTGCTGCAAATGACGCCTACGCCTTTGAAGAAATTCGAGATGAGCCTATATGGGTGACTCGAAATCAAAGGAGCTGATCTTCCGATGTTGGAAGGCGTAACAAACGACCAGGTCGTGAACTTGTTGAAGAACTGGACGGTCGGCTTCGTTAGTCTCGACACGGATTTTCGGCTACGCCTGACAAATGCGGAAATCGATCGCATCGATGGACGCACGATGGACGAGATGAAGGGGCGCCCGATCTGGGAGGTCTGGCCGAATGTTTTGAACACCGACTTGGAGCGCCTCATCCGCACCGCGATGGATATGCGGAAGGGGGGAACTGCTCCGCTTTACCGGACGACGAGACCAGGCCGGGTTATCTTTCTCGAGGTGAGGGTTCAGCCGTGGGGAGAGGGCGTCGCGCTGTTCGTCCTAGATCTTACCCGCTTCAGGGAGCTGGAGTCCGAGAAGGAAGAGATTGAGCAGCGTTACATGCTCGCCTCGAAGGCGTCGCTCGATATCCAGTATGAGTGGGATATCGATGAGAATGTTTGGCGTTCCAATGGAGGGCATGAGAGCCTTTTTGGCCCAGACGTGCCGCAGGAATCACCGATCGCGAACATCACTGCGAAGGTCCATCCGGATGACCTGCCAGTCATACATAAGCGCTTCTCTGAAGCTGTTAGAAGTGGCGCGGCGATCTGGGAGGTGGAGTACCGAGTGGCGCGTGATGGCGGCTGGGTGAATGTGCGTGACCGGGCCTTCATCATGTATGATGACGAAGGAAAGCCTGTGCGAGCGGTTGGGGTGATGAAGGACGTCACCGAGTCCGAAAAGTCTCAGCAAGAGATCCAGCGGCTTCAAAGCGAGCTCATTCATGTATCGCGCGTTAGCGCGATGGGAACGATGGCCTCGGTTCTAGCGCACGAATTGAACCAGCCATTGGCGGCGATCGGCTCATATCTGGCCGGCGCAGAGCGCCTCCTTGAGGACGCTGGAGACATTGATCGGGAGTTGCTCCTGCAAGCCATTCGCCAGGCGCATGAGGGCTCAGCGCGAGCTGGTAAGATCATCCAGCGGCTTCGGTCGATGACGAAGAAAGCGGATCATCAACGCGAATGGACCAGTGTAGCGCAAGCAATCGATAACGCCGTTTCACTCGCTCTTATCGGCCGTACGCATTTGCGGAAGACCCTCGATATCCAGATTGTGGACCGGTTGGTCGTTCAAGGGGATGCTATCCAGCTTGAGCAGGTTTTCCTGAACTTGATCAGGAATGCGCTTGAGGCGAATGAGGAAGCCGGCCGAAGCGGTGTCAGGATCGTGGCTCGTCCTGTCGCGGATGACATGGTGGGCATCACGATTTCTGACCACGGCGATGGTATCGTTCCTGATCAGCAGGCGAAGCTGTTCGACTTCTTCGTTTCGACGAAGGAAGATGGAATGGGTATCGGACTTCCGATTTCCCGGACAATTATCGAAGCCCATGGCGGGAAGATCAACGTCGAGAATCGTGAGCCCTTCGGGGCGACGTTTCGGATCGTATTGCCGGTATCTGCTAACTGAGGAAAGCCGCTTGTCGGCGGTTTAGAGAGGCGTCGTCTCGCATGTGCGCGGCGGCGCTTTTGCGTGTTTCTGCGCACAAGTGACTTAATTTGGTTTATGAGCTATGCTCGCTAAGTCCTTGTTTGGCCTTAACATAATGCATATTATCAATCTACGTGTTACGTTGTAACGCCACCCAATCCGAGAGCGCCTATCCGGCCGACGGCGCACAGGCGCAGATGCGCGGTTTCGTTGATGCTGGAGGCGGGAAAGTGAAAAGGCCCGCACAGGGAAGCGGGCCTTTTCGGGACAGGCGCAACGACTCCAAAGGCGCTGCGCTTTGGGAAAATTATCCCATCGCGCGGTGAAGTCAATTATCAGGGATTGTCGGAGATGGTTGCAGCCGGGAGTTCGATGACTGAATTCTCGGGGAGTCACCAAGCACCCGGCTGCAAAGCCTTTATAGGCTGTTCGGCGCGCATTGGGAGCGTGCCGGCGTATTTTTATGCGCGGGCCTCAGCGAGCCCAAATTGCGCCCGGAGCAAATCCTGGATGGGAGCGGCCCGACGCTTGGTCATATTCGCGATCGGCCTGCCCAGGTGCTTTTGTCGATCGAGGTCGAGATCTCCTCGCTCGACGGCATCATGGACCTGCCCAAGCGTCGAGAAGCCATAGGCTTTCAGGATGGCGCGAGACGAAACCGGGAGCTCGTAGCAGTTGTCGAGACTCCATTCGCGCGGATACGGGAAGGCTTTGCGGGAAGCCTCGAGGGCGTATCTGGTATTGATGCCGGCGAGGATCTGCGAAAGCCGGGCCTTGGAGAGGCCGGTTTGCGCTGCGACGTGCTCGCGGCCGTGGATTACGGCCTCGAGGTATATCGCGCGGTGCTCTGGCAGCGAACTGGCAGGCTCTCCTCCTTTGAGGACCTCGGCGGGCAATTTCTCACGGGAGCGCATGGGTCAGAAGCCGCGGTGGAAATGGGTAGCGAGAATGACCGGTTCGCCGGTGATCGGGCTTTCTTTCACGATGCAGGTGGCCTCGTGCCGAATGGGTGCGCCATAGGTGTTTTCGGCATCGAAGCTGGCCTGGATGTGAAAAGCATCGCGCTGTTCCGGGCTGAGGCTTTGGTAAGCTTCCCGCCTGATTTCCATGTCGGCTTTTCTCGCCTCCTGAGGACTGGAAAAGGCATAGGCGGGATCCTCGGCTGCGTTTGGAGCCAATGAGCGAGGGAAGGCTGTGAGAACGTCACAGACTTTGTCAGGCCAGCCAACGGCAGCGCATTCCTCGCCGCGGTAGGAAAGATCGATAGTGCCGGCCTCGGCTTGCTCGATCGTGGCCTCGAAGTTCTCAATCGTGCTGGGGGTCTCGATATTCCACTCGAGCCTATCGCGGCAAGCATCCGCTTCGGGCGTGTCGAGAAGAAGTCCCAGGCTGGCTAGGGTGAAGCCCAGCATAACGCCGGGCCCTATCGTCGCTGCTGCGAGCAGCAGGAACTTCGATCGGGTCGACCGGTCTTTGGAGGTCTGGGCTTCGGAAATGTCTGGGCTGGTCATGTGGCGATGCTTCTCGAAAGGTTGAGCGAGTGAAGGTCGCAGCTGGCTGTTGCCGAGCGCTATAGACGACTGGCACACCGGTAAGAGCAGCCATGCCCTCCCCGGTGCCCCTGCAGCGGACTATTCGCCGCGAAAAGAGTGGCCGAGAGTGCCGGTTTCGGTTTGCTCAACGGGCGTGTCGGGACTAAGCCACAGGTCTGCCAGGGAGAAACCTACGGCGATGCCGGGCCCTATCGCTGCTGCTGCGATCAGCAGGAACTTCGATCGCATCGACCGGTCTTTTGTGGTCTGGGATCCGGAATTGTCTGGGCTGGTCATGGTGCGATACTTCCCGAAAGGTTGTGCGAGCGATGGTCGCAGCGAGGTGTTGCCAGGCGTTATAGACGATTGGCAGACCGGATTGGGCAGTTATGCCCTTCCCGGTCCCCCTGCAGCGTCAGCTGGCTGGAGAAAAGGGTCAGTGTGAAGAAGCGGCCTGACTATCCCTGGATAACGACAGGATCGTCTTCGAGCTGCCACTCTCCGCAGGTAGCGCAATGGGCGTCACCGATGAACTGGTTGAAGGTGACGTTCCCTTCATCATCGCCGCAGTGGAGGCACTCGATGGGCTCGAGATTGCATTCAGCTGCGAGAACCGTGTGGACGGTGATCTTTGGCGATGGGGTAGCGAGAGCGAGGGGCATAGATTTCATCTCTTTTCCAATGTGCACGGAAAAGTGCCCTACCCCTCCCCTAGCCTAGCCTAGCCTAGCCTTGCGCGATGCTTGGCTCGCGCAAGGCGTAGGCGCATATCAGATCAGGATTGTGCCGCGATTGAGAGCGGCAGACACGTCGGGATCGACGACGCAGACGAGGTTGCGCAATCCGCCGCGGTTGGCGTGATTGGTGGCGTAGCCTTCGTAGAATCGCGAGACGTATCCGGCCTTTTCGAGATCGGCGACGACGCGTGAGAAGTTGTCGGCGCCGGTGGCGCAGACGCGTTCTTCGACGGCGGCATCGATCATCTTCTGCGCTTCGAACATGTCGTCGGGCAGTTCGTCGGCGAGTTCTTCGCGGACGCGCTCGATGAGCTTCTTGCGGCGCTGGGAGCGGCCGGAAATGCGCGAGAGGCGTTTGCCGACCCAGTGGCGCAGAGCGAGCTGCTGGCCTTCGTCTTCGATGAAGGGCCCTACCCTCGTCGATCCGGATGCCTGCTCGACGAGGAGATTGAGAACGGCGAAGGCGTAGCGCGGCCGATCGGATACGTCGGAGAGACGATCGAGGATGGAGCCGACATTGAGTGCTGCTTGGCCCATGGCGCTCAGTACCCTTTTGAATCCTGCTTTGTTCTGTTTTTCTTTTTGGCAGAATCGAGGGATTTTTCAAGGGATGAACGCGCAAAAAATGCAGCGATTCCCGAAAGATGCAGGAGATGACTGGCAATTACGACAGTTTGCCCAGCGCCTGCGGCGCCGCCTGGAGGTTCTTGGCCTGTTCCGTCACGCTGATCGAGCAAGATTTAAGCTATTGGAATTGAGTCATTTCCCGATGATCCGGGAGAGAACTGCTCATAACGACAGTTTGCCCGGGTGCTGCGCCGCCGCAAATCGCAACCCTTGCGTGGGTCGCCGGCGTTATCGGGGCTGAAAACTAGCTGAAACGAGTGGGCGGCAGATACGATACGATCCCTTTGCCCGCTATCGAACCATCTGCAGCAGGCGCCAGGATGCCCTGCCCTGCTCCTGGAACATGGGTTCTGGGATAGGCAGGGTGGCCTTCTCTTCCCCCCCCAATTTGTTCGTCGGGGGAATGCAGGCGCAGCAGACGCGTGGATGAGCTGGGATCGTCATGCAGCACCGGCGCCATAAGGGTGCTGGCTTGATGCTCAGTGCCCCCTTAAAATGGCATCTGGGGCGCAACGGTGGCGGGTTTTGGGCTTTTCCGCGGCCGCAGGCCGTGGGCAAACTGTCACAAGTGACAGCAGCCTATTGGGGCGCTCAAGGCGCGGTCAGAGCGCCGGCCGACAGGTCTGCTAGGCGGCAAGCCTCGCAGCGGAGAAGACGACGAGACTGCTGCCCTTGGCGATCGCATTGCGATCCAGCCAGTCGCACAACTCCGGATGCAAGGCGCGCTGATCATCTGTCAGGGTCGCGCCGATCTGCAGGTCGACTCGCTTGCCCTTCTCCGGCTTCTGATAGATCCGCCCGTGATGGCAGCGCTGCTGCTTCCTGATGGTGAGCGTGTATCCGAGCTCCGCCAGCTCAGCCTTCGCCTCCTCGGGGGTGTTCATCATCTTGCGCATGAGGGTCATCTTTCTTCACCTTTCCAAATTCCGATTGGAAAGGTCTCTCCCCGGCCTAGCTGGCTCGTTAGTGCCAGCTGGTATCCTCCGGAGCAGCTTCGGGCGAAGCGATGCGCTCGGCGCTGATCTCGAAGTTGTCGAGCACCTTGATGCCGGTCGTATCGTGGAACTCGTCGAGAGCTTCTTCGATAGCCGGATCGAGATCGTCGGCATCGGGATCGTCACTATCGTCCCTGCCAGCGGCAGCATCGGGATGAATAGCGTAGCCGTAGGTGCCCGAAATGGCTTCCTCGCCATCATCATCGAGATCGTCTGGATGGTGCTCTGCACCCTCGACGGCATCGACCGACACGAGAACGTAGATCAGATCAGTGACGGCGTTGGGGACCGGGGTGGTGTTCATGGTTGTCTCGACCTTTCTTGCAGCGTCAATCGGCAGCTGTGCCGAAGGCGCTTTTTTCATAAACGACGGTTATCTTCTCCCCGTCCCAGCGATAGGTCAGGTGCCGCTCCTGGCGGCATTCCGTCAGCAAGCGCGGCCGGAACACGGCGACGCAGGTGTGGGCCTCGTGGCGCACGCTGGTGTAGATGATTCCGTTGGACCCTTCTTCGCGCAGCCGCGCGCCCAGAGCCTGGCTTACCGTGTAATCATCAGGATCATAGATCGCCGGTGGTGCATCTTCGGTCACGTCGTGAAGGTCTCCGGCGAGCATGGCGACATAGCAGCGCATGTCGATGTCGATCGGGGGCGTCTTGGTCCGGGCAAGGAACCGGGCGCGGTGGTATTTGGTCTCCTCGACAGCTGTGTCGATTGTGAGCGCCGCATAGTAGGCGCTGAACCGCGGCGTCGTGAACCGAGCCCCATGCGGGTTGAGATGGGTGAAGGCTGCCATGATCGGCGTTGCACCGGGCCCTGTGACGCGATCTTCGACCGGCACAAGGGAAAGATCGCCGACCTCTTCGCGCAACCGGTCGTTGGTCATGCTTTCGATCTCGAAAAGCTCCTCGAGCTCGTGAGGCTCAACAAGCTCGTCGAAAATCGAGACGGGCGGATAGACGGAGGCAACCAGACGATGGACGAGCCAACCCGTGGCCGCCAGCGGCGGCTGATATTTCGAAATGTCCATGATCAGCCCCTCTCGGCGTCGAGATACTGGCGAACGATCTGCAGGTCGGCGACATTGCCGGCGGTCATGCGATCGAGCGCGCTACGGCCGCCGAAAATCGGTGCGGTGTTCGGCTGGCGGATCCAGTCATCGGCGATCTGGCGGACCGGCAGCAGGATATGGAGCGCCTTGTAGATGCCGAGGATGTAAGAGATGCGCTCGAGCTTATCGCGATCCAGGCGCGAGACCTTGCCGGCCTTCCAGCTCTGGAGCGTAGAACGGCTCGTGAGGCCCAGGAGGCTCATCTGTTCTTTCTCGTCGAGGTTCCAGGCCTTGGCGATATTGAAGAAGGCACGAAGAGCCACAGCGCCCTTGTTGGCACCAGAGGCCTGCGGTTCGGTAAGAGCTGCGTGAGCCACTTCTTTCATCCTTCAGTCTGCTTGTGCCAGATTATAAACATATCTGTTGGATATGTCCATAGTATGCACAACGCCCTGCGAGGTTCCGCGCTGCCGGCTGGCTGAGTACTTCAGGCCCGTGTCTAGCCGTTGATGCGCACCGGCATGAACTGAATTGGGCGAAACTCGAAGCCGCACTCGTCATCCTCGAGCCCGGCAATCTCACAGGCAGCTGGCAGCGCCTCGACCTTGGCGGCTAATTCGGGATCTTCGGAGATGAGGTAGTGCTTCCCCTCCTCGTCGGTGGAGACGATGCTGCCGTTCCAATAGTCGGTCGGGAGCACCAGGTGCATATCCATCTGCTGTGCATGTCCTGAGAGCTTGTGGTGCTTCTGGACGTACTCGAAGATGTCGATGAACAGGTGGCAGTCGGTTTGGTCGAACGCCTCGAAGAGGGCCTTGGAATTCTTGCGCGGATCGATGTTCTGGTAGTCGGCAGCAAAGCTGACCCAGCGATCGACAAGAGTGCGCAGCCAGGTCTCGTCAATCGAGGCGTCGCCGAGGTCTTCGTCGTCGAGGGCGAGGGTCTTGTCGACGATGCGAAGGCCGGCCTCGCCTTGCGGGGTGACCAGCTCGATTTCAATCTGTGCCTCGTTGACCTGGGCGACGATCTGGCTGCCCTCATCGAGTAAAACGCGGAAGGAGTTCGCAGCGCTATCGTCGGGGGCGAACGCTCCGAGATCACAGCTGCAAAGGTTGCGCAGGTTGTGCAGCATGACGAGCATGTTGGCCGGCCAATCGGCCGGTTGGGCTCCGAGGACTCTCATTTCGTCTTCCTGAGGTAAGCAGCAATGATGGCGTCGGATGGTGTCTCGCCGTGCGCGATGTCATCCCATTCGGGTTCATGGATGGAGCCGGTCTTCTCGGTGACCCGCCAGAGATCAGGCTCGTCATCGTCACCGTAGGCCTTCCCATCGAAGTCCAGCTCGAGGTTCTGGTGTTCGCCGAACCAAGCGAGAGCGGCCTGCAAAGTGGCTATGTCAGGCTCTGGCGCTTCGCATTCGAAGAAGTAGCGGACGGGGAAGGCGCCCTCGTCTCGTGCGCGGTGGAAATCCCCTCCGCAGGTACAGCGCCGTCCAAATGCATCGACGCAAATTGCGCCGACTTGCGCCCCGGTGACAAGGCTCGTGGCGACCGAAAGGCGGGTTGATGCTTTGGAAACCCAGTCTTCGAAGCTCGCGAACTCGCCTTCCCATTTGGGGATGAGTGAAGTGGGCGTAGCCGGTCTCGGCCACGATTTGCCGACGTGAATGGTCGGCTCCCGCGGCGGGTTTGTTTCAGTGTTCATAGAGGATTCCTTGAGACGGATTTGACCGAGGCCTAGGCGGCCATCCGAGGTATCTCGACTTCGATGGGGGTGCCGTTGATGAGGGTCACCAGCGAGGAACCGGAAATGATTGTGACCGGGCTTCCGCGCATTCTGGAGCGCGGCCCCGTGCGACCGGTATGGATGAACAACCCGGGCTGGCCGCGCTGCCGGCAGACACAGCAGAACGCAGTGACGTGTTCGGGAGTGATGGCTTTGCTGTAGCGCTTGGTCTGAACGAGGTACCAGAGCCCCTCGATGAAGATCTCGCCATCGACACCGCCGTCGCCGGTGTAGGCTTTGTTTCGGCGCACCTTGTGACCAGCCGCTTCGGCTGCGTCGAGAACCAGCTCTTCAACCGCGTGCGGGTTCATCTTGCGCACGTAGTTGATCACCGCGCCCGGGTTGTCCCGCCCGATCTGCTTGAGGCGTCGGTGGGCGGTCGTTGCCTGAGCGCGCATCCTGCGATGATAGGGGTTCGGTTTATCGCGCTTTTGGCGGCTGACGATGATCGCTGTGACGAAAGCGAAAGCGATAGTGACGAGAGAGAGCGAGAGCATGAAAGTGCTGCCCTGAGCGACAATTGCCTGGAGAATATCTGGCAGGCTGTCGTTCGTTGCATTCGGGGTCATGCGGCGATTGCTCCGGTGGTGTTGCTTTCGCAGTGCTGGCTGCGCAGGGCTGCGATATCGGTGGTTGATAGCTGGCCGGTCAGACCGGCTATGAGCCAAGCAAGGTTGGCGGCGACGTGGATTTCAGCGTCGTCGAACTTGCGCTCTTGCAAGGTTTCCAGCCGTCGACGGGTGATTGGGACGTTGTGCCCGTCATCCCAGCATCCGGCGTTTGATCGCCAGATCGCGTCCCAGTCGTTTTCCTCTGAGCGACCGTCAACATCGTAAATGTACGGCCCGGAGTAGACTGCGGCATGGATGAGCTGGTGACGACGGATCGGCCTTCCCTCGTCATCCGTGCTCTTTGTCACAGCAATGAGGTCGTGGCCGGTGACGGCCGACAAGGCGAGAGCAAGGACATCACAATCGCCTGAGGTGTAGGCGGTGCGCAGGGGCATCCCGTGGTGGTGGCGTTCGGGCGATTTGATCTCGCCGATGGCACCTATGACATCGTCTATATCGGCTCTGTCGACATAGTCGATTGCTTGGAGGGGCTGGCGCCCGCGCATCAGCCACAAGGAACAGTTGCGGGTGTCTGTTGGAGCCCAGGAGGCGAAAGAAAGATCATCGACGATCACATGCCGGCCGCCCCTCTCGTCTAGAGCGAGCAACCAATAGGCGTCGACGATGGGAATCCGGTGCGGTTGCGCCATGACCATCAGCCCGCGCGTGCGAGCGGGTCGATGCCCATGCTGTCGAGGATCGAGGAGACGATGCGATCTTCGTACTTCGAGATGACGTCGAGATCGGCGTCGTCGACGATGTTGCCTTTTAGGCCGAAGATCCCGATTTTCGCGATCGCTTGGGCGGTGCATCCCCGCAGCGCCGGCTCCGAGACTTCCCAGCCGAGTGGGCCTGTGACAGCGCTGGCCATGGGGGCTTCGGAGCTTTCCGCTTGGCAATCGTCGATGACGTCGATGTCGCGGGTGAATTCGAGCGATTGATGAATACCGAGATTTTCGAGGTCGCAGCGGCTCATGTCTTCCTCGGGGTCACCAGAGTCATCGGTGCCGGAGAACTTTTCGAGGGTGATCCACGGCTTGAAGAAGCCGACACCGGGAACGGTGAAGCCGGTCGCGATTCCGGTGCGCGCGTACTTGATGTCGACGTCCGCAGGGACCTCGATGACTTCGGATATGGTGACTTTGATCTGGGGCACGAGAGTTTCCTGGGTATGAGGGCTCTATAGGAAAATTTCAGGATTTCTGGGCGCGGGTTACCTCGGCTGCGTGGCGCAACCAGTCGCGCCCGCAGAAGTCCGCGAGGAGATCCGTGATGGTTCGGTTGTCATCGGGCGCGTCGCTGGTTCGCTCGAAGAAACCGAGGGTATGCATCGGATGGTCGATCTCGAGGTCCCAGGATGAGGGGCTGAGGTCTTTCATGTTCACCGCGGCCGGGACGAAGAAGTGATGATCGTCTTCGAACATGCATGCGCGGCGCAGGCGATCAGCTTCGTCTGCTGTGACCTCTCCATTGATGATGAGTACGCCCGCCTGCTTGAAATTGGCGCCGTCGCGGTAATCGTAATGGATGCGGGTATTCATGTGGGAAGCTCCTTCGAGAACTGCTGTTTGATGACGGCGTCAGGCTGCTTTGCGTTTGGGCATAGGATTGGCGACGTGAAGGAGCGCTTCGTCTCCCAGGGGGATCACATCTGTAGGGGCTGCAGGAGCGAGGCCAGCCGCTTTTGCAACTGCACCCCCGATGGCCCTGCCGAGGAGCGGCGGGACGCTGTTTCCGAGCTGGCGATAGGCCCAAATCTTGGTGCGGGAGAGCTGCACCCAGTCGGGGACCGAGTGAAGGCGGGCGGCTTCGCGAGCGGTAACCACTCGGGTGCCTTTGGTATGAATCGGGACGACGGCAGTGAACGATCCATGCTCTGCGCCGCTGCCGGCCCGAAGGGTGAGTGAAAGGCCATCGGGATCGAGGCGATGTCGGCGACTTGTCGGCTCATTGCCGCCGGGCGCAGTTGCAGAAAAACGCTCGACGGATTTCGGCTCATGGCGGGTGCGCTGCGAACAGGTGAGCCGATCGCGGCGCCAGTCGCGCTTGTAGCTGAGATCATCGGCATCGTTGACGAGCCCGGCCATCTGCATGCCGTAGCGCGAGGTCGGGGTGGCAGGTTCGATATCCACCCAGTCGCGGTGCCAGAGCTCTTCGTAGTCATCAGCATCGGCGAGGCCGTCGAAGGCATCGCGAACCGTCGGTGTCTTGTGAAGCCAGAGGTCTTCGCCCTCGCCATGCGTGGGCTGAGGATATTCAGGGGCGGCTCGATCGTTGCGGTGGATGAGAAGGAAGACGCGTTCTCGGCGCTGCGGCACACCGAAATCGATGGCGCGCAGAGTCCGTGGTTCGACCATGGAATAGCCGGCACGAAAGAGCGTCTCACGAAGATGATCGAGATGCTCTGCGTTCTGGGGCTGCAGGAGCGTGGGAACCTGCTCCATGAGCATGTAGCCAACGCCCATCTCAATTCCGTGCTGAACGAAGCTGTCCATCAGCTGATTGCGGGGATCATTGGGGTCGCGGCGCCCAATGGCGCTGATACCCTGGCAGGGAGGGCCGCCGATGATGGCATCGGGAGTGCGACCAAGCGCAAGGGTGTCGATCTCCTCACCAGCCGGCAATGCATTGCGGATGGCCTTTGACTGGTTCTCCATGAGATCCAGCGTGAGGCTCTTTCCGTAGCTGAAGAGGAATTCGTGCGTGGCGGTATTCACGGGCTCGACGTCGACTCCCACGTCGATATCGAAACCAGCCTGTTCGAGGCCGAGGCTCAGTCCTCCGAAGCCGGAGAACAATTCGACCACGCGGCCGCGCCGTGTCGGGGTACTGGGAGCGGTCATAACTTTTCCTTCGAGAAAGGGGGGCAATCACCCGTTGGCGAATGCCCTCCCCTTCCCTTCCTGAAGGATGAAATCAGGCGGCCTGGCTCTTGCGCAGTTCCGCTACTTCATCCGCGAGATGCTTGATCGCCTCTGCGGGCGTCATGAACGGGCAACCGGCCTCGTCGCGGGCAAGCGCGGCGGCTTCCCATTCGGCCTTGTAGTCGACGTCCTGGATGGAGCCCTTGCGGAGGTGGGTAAGGATGCCTTCAGCGAAGGTGCGATCGCGGTGTCGCTCGTTCGGACCGGCCTCGTCCCAGCTACCGTCGCCCCAGTGTGCTTCGTGACCAGCCTTGGCGGCCTGCTCGACATCATCCCTGGTGATCGGCTTGGGGGGCTGGTTGGCCTGCTCGAGCGTAGCGAGGATGCTGTCGATGTGCTCGGAGCAGAATGCGCGAACCTTCTGCCAGGCGAAGTACGGGAGGTTGCCGTCGCCGTCGGTCTCGATGGCACGGGCATTGTCGACGAGCTCCTTTAGCTTGGCCGCAAGCGCACCGCGATCTTCGGTGCCAGCTGCTGCGGCATTCCAGCTCGATACGAGATGGTCGCACAAGGCATCGAAGTGCTCGTCGTCCCAGGTGTTTGGCTCGTCGAGACGGGAGAGGGCTACGAGGACGTTGTCGCCGCGATAGAAGCGGGTCTGGTTGATGCGGAGGGGAAATCCGTCTTCGTCTTCCGCTTCGTCGTCGTCGATCATGGAATATCCATGGTCACCATCGATGTCGGCGATTGTCGGAATGTCGGTGTCGATTTCGGTTTCAACCGGAGGAATGGCCATGAAGGATCCTTTGCTGGGTTTGGAATTCAGGCGGCCGCGGTTCGCGCGGGCGGAAGGTACTTTGGGTGCGGAAGTTCATCTTCGAGGCTCGTCTGGATGAAGTCCTGCAAATCGAGCTCGCAGGATTCGATGCGATAGTTGTCGGCCTTGCCGGGGGCATGAAGGGTCCAGGTCGTGACCTCGCGCTTGATGCTGATGGCATCATTGTAGCTGGTGCGAGTGGGCGACGTGCACTTGAGAAGGGTTGCCTTGGCAGCTTCCACGCTCGGGAATTCGAGGAGGTGCACGACCTGGCGCATCTCTTTGGGATATGAGACGCCGGTGTTCCTTTCGACCGGACCGGTCATGTCATCGATGCGCAGGAAGATTTTACCGCGGTCTTCGGCGATCGCGTAAATTGGACCATCATACCAGGCGAGGTCCTGGGTGATGGGAAGATCGACGGTGTCCGAATGCCCGTGGAGGTCTTGACCGGTTGAGAAAGGCCCTGCGGTTTTCTTGTTGCGGATCATGTTTGGGGCTCTTGATGACAAGGGAAATGGGCCAGACGGGAGATGCTCCCGTCTGGCTATTGTAGGACAAAATCCGCAGTTTTCGGCGGGCGGTCCGGGGTTGCCAGCCTGGATCAGGCCGCTTCGAGTTGCTCGTCGAGGAGGTCTGCGGCGGTCTCGACGCCATAGTGTTTGGCAACTTCGCCGAGGACTTCGGGAAGGAACTTGAGCGCCACATCGTGGAACTCGCGGACTTGCTTCTCGGTGACGCGCACTTTCTCGAAGCGGACGGTGCGATGATAGTCGCCGGCGCCATCGGCATAAGTGCCAGACTGGTATCCCGAACCGTATGATGTGCTGCGGAAACCATCGCTCAAGAAGTAGACGCTCGCGGAGCTGACGATGCCGCCGCCCGAACGCTTGTGGGTGTTGATCTCGAGAAAGGCCGGCGCGGGCGGGCCGTTCGCTGGCGAGCGGTCGCTTTCATTCTGGATGACGGCCGGCAATGCGATCTTGGTGCTGGCTTCCCAGCCGCTGCGGCCCTTCTGGATGGTGGTGTCGAGGTTCATGGGAGATGTCCTGTTTTGGATTGCGGAGAGGAGTTTGGGGAAGGCAGTGTCCTACCCTTTGCTTGCTGGGTCAGCCCACGGCGCGGGCGATGATCTCGTCGTCGAGCTTGACCTCGATGATCGTCATGTCGTCGATGTCACCGTCATGGACGCTGCGGCTGTTGATCAGGTCAGCCATCATCTGCTTGTCGACGATGCCGTCGTAGGCCCCGGCCGTAATGACGAAGCTGGCCTTCACAGAGTAGACGACGTCGACTCGGTCCAGATCGGGTGATGTGCTGGGTAGAGACTGGGTCGAGTTCTCGGGCGTGAGGCTTTTCGCCAGGGGTCCTGGATAAACGGCAGTTTCTTCAGGAGTGTGGCCGGCGGTGGGCCGCACGCAAGATTCGATCATCGACAGATCGATCTCCGAGATGCATTCGAGGTCGCTTTTGCCGGTGCAGCCCATGTCGAGCGTCATGAGGACATAGCGAGCGAGTGTCTCGCGAGTCTCGGGCGATGCGTACGCAGGGACTTGCGTGCAGTAGCTCGCGTTTTCCATGTCTTCGAAGTCCTCGCCGACACGCTTTTCGACATCGACGCGCAGGTACGGGACGTCATCGGGTCGCATCGGGTCGAAGTCGCCATCGACGCCCTCCCCGATCCACGAGACTTTGACGGCGAATTCGTCGTCTTCGACACGGATGGCTGTCTGGATGTCGTCTCGGCCGTAGGTTTCCGGGTCGGTCATGAGCCAGGCGAGTTTGTTCTTCCAGGCAGTGAGGTCGCCGCACTGGGTGACCTGGTCGACAGGGAACAGCATCTGGATGACGATGCGTTCGTCGTCGCTCTTGTCGTCAACCCGGGCAAAGCCGTTGAGGGTGGCGAGCTTGGGATTGATGTTCTCTGCGTAGGCCTTGGCCTCCTCGAGAACCTTCTCGAAGGGCGGAAAGTCGTCGAAATCGTCGCCGAAAGAGAGTTCGATGGAGGGCATGAAGTACTTCTTGCCGCGGTAGAGGGCGGTATAGCCCATCATCGCGAGCATGCGGCCGTCGAACGAGTAGACTTCGTCTTCGGCGATGAACTTCTCTTCGTCCTCGGTGAGCGGGTAGAATTGGCCCTCGTACTCTCCATAGGAAAGGCCGAGTTCGTTGAAGTGTGCCTCTTGTCCATGGGCGGCTTCGCAGCAGGCATTGGTGAGATAGACCGGGATTGTGGGATCGCTGATCAACAGAGCGAGGCGGGCCTTCCAATCCTCCGGGCTGCCGAGTTCCATCACCTTTTTGATCGGGATGAGGATGCGAACGACGACACAGAAGTCGATGCCGCGATCGATTTGAACCTCGCCGCCCAGGCGGTTTACCTGAGGAGTGATGTTGGCGACGTACTGCTCGACATTGTGGAGAGTAGCTTGTTCTTCGTCGGATCCCCGAGGGGCTGCGATGTGGAATTCAATTTGCGGGGCGAGGCACTTCGCATTGCGATACAGGGCGCTGTAGCCGAGCATCGCGCCGAAGAAGCAGTCGAGCGAAGTGACGAAGTCCTCCGAGACGTACTGGGATTCTGCATCAGTGAGCGGGAAGAAGCTGTCGCCATCGAGGGATATCCGCCCTTCCAAGCTGAGTTCTTCGAACTTCGACCGAACCAGAGGGTTGTCGGCGTATTCACAGCCGCCGTTGGTGAGGAAGAGCGGCACCTGATTGCCAAGCTGATCGGTGTCTACGACATCTCCGCTTTCGGCCATGTCTGCGATAGACATGTCGAAGAATTCGCCATCGTTGCCAATTGCCTGAAGTTCGGCGCGGATGCGATCGGGCGTCATGAGGGTTTCCGAAGTGACGACCTTGACGCCGCTGCCGATGTCGTCGCCGGCCTGGGTCGCCTCTTCGATTTCGGAGAGGCTCATGCTGTCATATGCGGCCACGGCCTCGCCGAGGGTGTCAGTGTCACACATAACGGTCATCTGCAGGGTCAGTTTCTGGACGGGCATTGGATGTCCTTTTCGAGGGGTATCAGGGAATGTCTGGAGCAAGCCGAAGCTGGTGGAGAGGCGTCAGCCCATCTTGGAGATGAGCCAGGGGCCATAGCCGTGGGAGATGTAGTGGGTCGGCGAGTAACCGAGGTTCATCGCGGCCGTGACGGCTGCCTCGATCGAGGTGACGGGACCGATGCTGTCCGGGAAGTCGATGCGGGCGATCTTGCCGTCCGGCTGGCGCACGCGAAGGTAGTGGACATCGATGTCGTCGGCGTCTTCATCGTCGAGGTGCTCGAGCTCGTCTTCGGGAACCTCTTCGACGATGATCATGATCGGCGGGAGGTCGGGCGTCGGACCTGCGTGTGCGATCGACGGTTTGATGGGAGCATCTGCACCGGTGTAGACCTTGCCGCCTTTCCCGCGCGGCGCCGGGACGTCTTCGCCGGCCATGTGCGCTTGAATGGCCTCCTTGAGCCAGCCGCGATGATCTTCGTCACCGTGGGCGATGGCATCGTAGAGCGTGTTGACGCGCGCGAGGATGACGGCGTTCTTCTCGAGCTTCGTGCAAGCCTGCAGGAGATAGTCGCGCTGGATGACGGCGGGCATGTCTTCCGCATGCACGCGGGCCTCGGCAATCCATTCGCCAATAAGGTCGTCTTCTTCGACGGCCATCTCCACAAAAGCGCGTTCGGCGCTGGAGGGCATGGTGTTCGTGCTCTTGGGGGGAAGAGACGCGATGTCCTGGTTCGGCGGGGTGCGGCGCGAAGTGTCGCCCCAGAGTGAGAAACGGATGATGTCAGCCATGCCCTGGATCTGCAAAGCTAGGGCGTGCATCTTGGATTCCGCGGCGAGGACGAACTGGTAGGCGTCTTCGTCATTGTCGAAGCGGCCGGCTTCATCGCAGGCCTCGATCCCCGTTGTGAGGAAATCCTCCGGCCGGGTCGGGTTGTTCGGGATGTTGAAGAGCGCCCAGCCCTCACCTTCGGGCTGTTCGAATTCGGCAATGCGCAGGCACGCATTATTGAATGCGGCTTGGGCTCGCATGAGGTTTGCCCTCATCGCGCCATTGGCGGGGTTGGTGTCGCTCACAGCTTTTCCTCTTTCGTCAGGCGTTGCTCAGCACGTCAGAAAGGGAAGCACTCCCCTCCCCCTTTGCTGGCTCGTGTTTGGCGATGATCTTCGCGAAGCGAGGATCGAAGACGATCCAGCTCTCAGAGGCCTCAGGAATGGCCTTCTGGAAGTTCGCGTCGCTCAGGCGATCGATGTCGGCGTACTTGGCGCGGGCCCGCTCGAACGCGGACTGAGGGATGCCCTCGTAGCGATTGAGATAGCGCACGCCGTCCCAGCCCTGCTTCTGCAGGCGCTTGAGCTGGCGCTCGTCCCAGCCGCCGGTGTCCTTCATGGTCTTGGGGTCGGCGACGAGAAGCTCGACTTCGAGGAGATGGCCGCCAGGCGGACAACGCATTTCGGCCTGAGCCCGGGAGCCAAAGTGGCTGAAGGGGGCGAATGTGTCGAAGTCGGCAGCAGTGGCGTGCCAGACGCGGATACGCGGCATATTAAGCTCTTTTGATGGTTGGCCCACGCGCATCGGCGGATGCGCGTTTCCTCACACTTGCGAGGTCACTGGAGGATGATCGAAGTCATCCCTCCGGCCTTGGAGCTTGATAAAGAAAATGCGACCGAGCCGAAGCCCGGTCGCATTCAGACGATGTCAGTGCATCGGCCGGCCATTGTGGCCGGGCTTCGGATTAGCCGTTGAGCTTGTCCTTGACGGCCTTGGCCGGCGTGAAGGCGATCTTGCGGCTGGCAGCGATCGTCATGGCTTCGCCGGTTGCCGGGTTGCGGCCCTGGCGCTCCTTGGTCTCCTTCAGCGAGAACTTGCCGACGCCGCTGAGCTGGACATCGTCGCCCTTGTTGACGCTGTCGACGATCGTGTCGAAGACGGTGTCGAGAACGGCGCGTGCATCGGATTTGCTGAGGTCATGCTTTTCGGCGATCACATCGACGAGTGCTGCGGTGTTCATTGCGTATGGGTATCCTTGTGATTGGTTACGCTGGAAACCTATTCATAGGACGCGCGAAGGGTGTTGTGAATCCCGAATGCAGGAAAAACGCCTTAATTTAGGGTGTTTTCGTCGCTCGGAACGAGAAAAATCTCGTGCAGGATAGGATTTAGCATGACTGCATGTGATAGCGCTCTTGCGTGCTCCCTGATCAAGAGCTGTTCGCATTCCGGCATGGGGACGTACTCTCGATAGAATTCTGGTGAGACATCTGGGCCAGGGCGATGCTCTGGCCAGACGAGTTCACTAAGGTGGGAGAGGAAGTTGTCCCATGTTTCGCGAAATGACGAGACTTCAGGTTCCTTCCATTCTGCAATGTCGCAGAGGGTAGATACGATATCGGGCCATGTTTCGGAGGAGTCGAGAATTCTTCCGGTAGAAAGGTATTCGCGAGCCAGAAAGGTTTGTCCATCTGCAATCAGTGCAGAGCAAAGCCAGACCATGCTCTCCATTCGGTTGTAGGGGCTGAGACGAGCCAATTCCTCAAGGGCAGCGGCCGCGACATCGGGCTGTGCGTGTCGCAGATAGGCTTCACCGAGAAGAAACCAGCTTCTAATGAGGTCGCGCCGCTCGATGCATTTCCACTGGTCATCGGGAATACCGTTGGATGGAGAGGGCGCTGCTGTTTTTGGAATTTTGATGGAGCCCGCGCTAGAGCGTGGCCGGACGAAGGAATCCTCTGGGCCAATGAGCGTCTCGACGAGCGAGGTC
Organism: uncultured Mycobacterium sp.; assembly: GCA_964562545.1. Classification (GTDB taxonomy): domain Bacteria; phylum Actinomycetota; class Actinomycetes; order Mycobacteriales; family Mycobacteriaceae; genus Mycobacterium. The sequence goes on from CAZLTV010000013.1 coordinate 33,936, forward strand.
TTGGCTTCCGAAATGGTGCGCAACGCGCCCCGTACGGCATCCTTGTATAGAGACATGCGCTTTCTGATGGTCGGGAGGAACCTAGCCTTCAGGTGAAGCGCCGGTGGGCAGAAAGGGTCTAGCTCCAAAGCGCGGGCGATGTGTGCGTGGCAGTCATCCATGCGACCTTCATCGAGGGCATCTTGTGCCAAGAAAGCGATCCGGTCGGCTTGGTCGATGTCGGAAAGTTGCTCGCAGGAATCAATCTCGGCCCAAAGAAATTCGAGATCGACCTTATGATCGAAGCCTCGGGTTTTTGCATAGGCTAGCAACGAGGCTCCGGTGGCATGTTTGCCATTCCCGGGGGTCGATGGAGTGCCGACGTTCTGGGTTAGTTGATGCCAGTCTTGGTAGCCGACGGCTCGTGCAACGAGTTCTTGAGCTTGGCTGAGCTGAAGCCCGAACAGGCGTTTCACTCGTTTCGACGCTAGCTTTGCGCCATTGAGATTCTGGAACATGAGCGGTCTCTCATCGGGTCATTCGGGACTGCCGGCTGGCCCCATCGACCCAAGAGAGCGATGGGAGTTCGTACTCGGAAAAAGCGATGCGGGATGCTAGGGACGCCGGCCCCGAAGTGTCGCTCAACACCTCGGGGAGAGACTGCGCCAAAAATCCGAAACTTGCAATATGCCTTGATTGGCCGATCAGAGGTGGGTGTCGAGGCCGGTCATCTCCGTGAATACGCTCTGGAGATCGTCCTCGTAGACGCCCTCGCGCTGGTCGACGATCTCGACGGCAAAGTCGCGCATCTTCAGCAGCTCGAGGCGGTAGGTGTCGGTCGGATCGAGATAGATCCGCATACCCCATGCCCGGTGCTTGGTGATGCCAGGCTTCAGCCGGAAGCTGAGCATGGTTTCGTCGCCGGCGAAGCTGGCAGCACCGGTCATGGTCTTGAAGCGCTGGCCGCCCAGCTGGGTGAGGATGAGAGTGGGGACCGTGAGGTCGGTTTTTGGCTGGCTGGCCATCCTGCTTCCTTGCTTCCGTGAATCGCAGAGAGATTGACGAGGAGATCTAGTGCCCGCGCGTGCCTGCAGGAGTGGGAGTGAGCACGAGGTCTTGTTCGGGCTGGTCGTCGTGCAACTTCACGGCATCGACGAGCTGCTGGAATGCCGCGGAATTCTCAGCGGAGCGTGAGCCGAGAGGATTGGCAACCAGCCGCCGGGCCGCGGCAAGGAGAGCGGCGTGCTCGGGAGTGAGGCCGACCTCCTCCCACGAGCAATTGTATTCCTGCTCGACGGCTACAACCACGCCCTCGAGATCGACATCGTCATCAAGATAGCCCCATTCCTGAGCGAGGTTTGCGTCGTAGTATTTCTTGAGCTCGTCGCGCAGGCCATCTTCGGAATTGGCGTAGAGCCATTCCGATCCGCTGCGACCTTCGACGTGGGCGGTGAACTTCGACATGGAGTAATCCTTGCGTGTTGGGGAAACGCTCTTGGCGGAGCGCTTTCATCTTCTGATGGAGATCGTCTGGTCTCCACCCTCCCCTTCGCATCGTTATTGCGGCAGAACCTTGCGGATATCTGCGAGGCGCACCTCGGCCTCGTCAGCGCGGGCTCTGTGAAAATCACGCTCTTCCGCGAGAGTGCGGTTTTCGGCGCGAAGAGCCGATATCTCGCCATTGGGGGCGCCATTGGCGACGAGATTTTGAAGTTTGGCCAATGCGCGATCGAACTGCGGGTCAGCGCATCCGGCTGGCCGCCCCGGCGAAGAGGTGGGTTTGACAAGGTTGCTCAGGCCAAGGGCTGCAAGGACAGGCAAGAGTTCCTCCTCGAGCTGTCGGTTTGGAATGCGTCCACAATAGAGGATGCCGTCAGCAATGTGTGGTTTTACACCCAACTGGTACAGCTCTTTGCGGGGTTGTGGACGCTCTCGAAGTGTTTTGACGATTCTTTCCCAGCGCATGCGGCTTCCGGTGGAAGGGTCGGAATCGAAGATCGAGCTCCTCCTGGTCGAGGATGATTTCCTCTTGGTCGGGGTTGGTGTCGAAAGGACATCTGACACGACGAAGTCGACTGTGATTCCGGCCTCTTCGAGCAGAGGCGTCAGAATTTCTTCGAATTCGGTATTCGGAGTGCCTCCCCGGTATAGAAGCTTGGCGATGGCGTGCTCGGTGATCTTCTTGTCACGGAGGAATTGGGCGGGACCTGAGATGTCGTTTCGAATTGCCTGGACGATCTTCTTCCAGCGTGCCCGACGCGCATGAGATGGCTTGCGAACGAAAAGCTCCTTCCCGGAAGTTTTGGATCCCTTTGCATCATCGGCAATGTTTGTCGCCGACTGGTCTGCTTGTGGGCCTTGCTGGTTTTCGGGGGCCGGGGTCTCCTCAAGGGTTTCGGCTTCGGCGACCGGATCCTCGAGAGAGAGGGAGTTGTCCCGCATGTCGCCATGCTGAGCGCCATCTCGCTCGCTATGGTTTGCCTCGAAAGTCATATCCTCCTGAGGGCTTTTGGCGCCGAGGATGCTATGGAAGCGATCGATGAGTTTCATGGTGTCAGTCCTTGGGGAGCGTGATGCGACGAAGCGCGGCGTGTTCGATGAGCGCGGGGCGCCCGGCGATTGCGGCATCCAAACATTTCTGGAGCAAGCTTATTGGGGTGCGGGGCGCATGCACCATGCGGATAGTGGGAATTCCAGCCGCCGCCGCAATCGCATCGCGCGAGGCATCAGTGGCGGCGTTATGAGTCGCATCATCTAGTTCGACGATGGCTTTGATTTCCAAATCGCCGGTGCAAACGATGAAATCGACGTGTCGGCCGGCAAATGCATGGCGGGCCCGCGCAGCTTCGTCGGGAGCAGCGAGGGGATCCACGTCAATGAAGGCGGCCATGGCGACCTGAGGGAGGACATGGAGATCGAGGCGGCGAGCAGCCTTGCTCAGGACAGTGTGAAGCTTCTCCTCAGCGCTCGTCATGAGGGTCTTTGGCTGCGCAGCGCCTTCAAAAGCAATGTTGATCCCTTGCTCGAAGTCAGCGTTGGCGATTTCGCTTTCACGAAGGGTTTCGACGGTTGGCCAGACAAGCCCGTCGCGGATTGTCAGCTGGTTCTTGATGAGAAGCCGCATGAGGGAGAATTGTGCTACGGCACGCGGCTCTTCGACGGCGAGGCCGAGGAGTGTTTCGACCGGCAGTGCCCGACCGATCTTGGCCCGGGCGACAACCGAGGCCAGCAGCATATTGTCGAGGTCGAGGCGATCCGAGGAATGCAGGCTGGGGACCGGCTGGTCGGAACCAGCAGCAATCATCTCGGCGATTTGCGCATCCCGCTCCTTGAGGAGGGCGCCCTGCTCTTCATAGGCTGCCCGCAGGCGGCGAACGTCGTCGGATTCCTCTTCTACCTCGGGGGGAAGAGTATTGGTCGAGAGCAGGTTGTCGAGTTCTGCGAGATCGAGATCCGGCAACGGGGCGAGGATCGTGCTGTCGTGATTGAACTCGTCGAATTCCGTGAAAGTCGGCGAGCTGTCGAAGGTGTCGATCATCGGCACCTGGTGGCGACGAAGGAGGCCCAGCTGAAGCACGCATGTCCAGCATTCGCCGGGGGCGAGTGTTGGAAGACTGCGGAGCGCTTGGTTTAGCTTTTGCTCGTCGGGGAACCCGTCGAGCAAATGAGCCACAGTCTTGCGGTCCTGCGCACTGGTGAAGCGCAGGATCGCCATGGCGTTCGCTTGGGACAGCGCAGTCTTGTCGATGATGCTCATGCGCTGGGTGATCAGGGAGACGGCGATTTTCCGGATGCGTCCCCGCTGCATCACCCGCAGAAGGGCTTCGCGGCATTCCCGTGAAGCCTGAGCGCGCTGCGGGGCGAAGATGTCGGCTTCATCGACGATAAGATGAAGAGGGCGACGATTGTCCTCGTATACCGCGGCGAGGAAATCGGCGGTGAACCGCCGCTGCCCTGCCTCGTCCATCAGGCTGAGGTCGAGGATGATCGAGATCTGGCTGCGAGCGACAATGCGTCCGATGCTCCCGCCCATGTCGACCTTGAGGGGTCGATCGCTGTGCTCTCCGCCCATTACGAAGAATTTGTAGGGCGAAGCGCTGGCGCCGTCGGGCTCATAGCGCATGCCCCACCAGGCGCCGGTTGGGTCGATGACGGCGACACGAGCGTTCGGGTAGGCGAAGAGCTGCTCGACGTGCTTCTTGGCAGTAGCGGTCTTGCCCGAACCGGTCGAGCCGAGGATGGCCTTGTGAGCTCCGAGCATTCGGGTCGGAAAGACCAGTTCCTTTTCGTCGGCCTTGGTCAGGTTGAAGGAGACGGCGTTCATGCTGCCTCTTCCAGCTCAGGAAGGTAGTATGCATCATCCTTGAGGATGAGCTCGCCGCTTTCGACGAGTTCAGAGACAGCCTTATGCCACCACGGGCTCTTCGCTCGCCCGGTTTCCTTGCGATAGAACTCGGATGACTTGCCCGGTGTTTTCGCAACCGCTTCGATGATGGCGGCGCTTCTCGCCGGATCGCTTTCAGAAGCAAGGCGCTTGCTGCGCTTCTTGGTCCGCGGCTTGCGTTTGGGGAGGGGAAGACCGATGGCCGGCTTCTTTGCAGCCGAGGCCTTCTTCTTCGCGGGCCGCTTAGTCTCAGGCTCGGGTTTTCGCACCGGCGTCGGCTCAGCAGAAGCCTCGGGCTTGTCGTTCGAATTGGCGAATGAACTCGCCTTGTCGATCACGGCGTAGAGCTGTCTGAGTTTCCCTTCGGCGGCGTCTGCTCGAGCCTCCGCAGCGGCGGCCCTCTCTTCGGCGACGGTAGCACGCTGTTCGGACGCAAGACCTTCTGAAACGAGGTCACGAATGGAGCGAGTGAGTTTGTTGGCGGCCTCGTTCACTTGTCCTGTGACGTCTTCGACCTGTTTGGCAAATGTCATTTCTTACCCCTGGAGATGGATTGATCCACCAGATTGAAGTTTGGAAAATCCTCAAACTTCCACGAACGGAGAATGCTATCGAGGGAAATTGGGTCGGTCGACAGCAAATTTCAGGATAATTAGAGAACGGACGCTAGTGGACGTCCATGGAATCAATTGGCTCTATTTGAGAACCCGCGCGATGTGGCCCGCGTAGACGGAGACCGCCTTCCAGTAGACGGCCATCGGCGCCTTGTGCTTGCGCCAGCATTCCGAGGCGCGCTCGGCAGCGTCTTTCTTCAGGTCGAGAAGCAGGTTGCGAAGCAGGTCGCGGGTATCTTGCGGCGCTTCTTGCAGGCGCTGGGCGGCTGGCAGCGCGAGGACCGGATTGCGGACCTCGCGTCTGGTCGAGCGAGTGGACATGAGTGAGCCTTTTCCTTCAGCGTTGAGCACTACCTCAAGCACTGAAGTCAGAAGATCCGTTTGCGTCCAAGCCTTACGCGAGGCGAGTCTGTGGCGATGCAGATGTTTTCGTTGATGGTTCGCTTCGTCACCCAGTAGACGAGCGATGCTCCCGCAGCGCCGATGGCGAGGGAGCCCCAAATGTTGTCGTGGCCAGGGTTAGTAAGGAACATTGCGAAGAGGATGCCGTAAGCTACGGCGACTAAGGCCGCAGTTCCGCGAGGCCACCGGAGGGCGAGTATCCAGAAGATCGAAGTGGCAATGTACGGTATGCCGATCACTATGACGAGCGCGGCGAGCGGCAGGCCAAGGGTGTCGATCAACCGATCGAAGACCCCGCGGAAATAGAGCGCTCCTGTCACTCCAACGGGAATCAGGAAGAATATCACCGTAGTTAGGGGGCTCGGCTCGGGCGCGAAGCACGGGTCGTGCTGTATCATTTCGCGGCGTTGGTACATGTTTTTCCCTATAAAAAAATGTGATCCCGTTAACCCGGGCTACTCTTCAAATCCTCTACAAATAGGAAAGATCAGTCGCTCCAAGTGGCTGTCTGTTTTGTCATTCTTGGGGCGCACATGGTTTGTGCCTCGGCATTTTAGGAGTCGCATCCATGAAGTCTTTCTGTCGCAAACCCAGAGTTGCAGCTTTGATGGCGGGCGCAGCTTCTATCGCGCTTGCCAGCTGCGGCGGCAGCAACAGCGGGCCGATCATCGGGGCGCCGCCCCCAATTCAGAGCCCGGCTCCGACGCCCGCTCCGACTCCGGCACCTACGCCGTCGCCCTCCCCGACTCCGGCGCCCTCCCCGACGCCAACACCGACACCCACGCCCACGCCGACACCCACGCCAACTCCGACTCCGTGCGAGCCGAACTGCGATCCGGTGCCGCCGCCCGAGGGTTATGTGATCACGCCGCGTGACAAGCAGCCCCAGCGTTCGCCCGAAGACGACGAGGAGTACCGTCAGAACTACATCGGAGCCGAGTACATGGGCGGCCTGTACGCCCTAGATAACGGCTGGGATGGCTCCGGCGTCCTTGTGGGGGTAATCGATGACGGCGTTCATGAGATTCCGGAGCTCGAAGGCAAGATCGACCATAGCCTGAGCCGCGACTTCGGCGGCCAGATTGTCGATGGCCGATTGGAGGAACGTGAAGGCGGCGCCAACCATGGCGATGAGAACTCAACCCACGGCACGCCGGTCGCAGCCATCATTGCGGCGAAGAACGATGGCGTAGGCGTTCAGGGTCTGGCGCCTGGTGCAACAATCGTTTCGCTTCGAACCGACTTCCTTCTGGACGGCGATCAGAAGTCCGGCATCAACATGGGCCAGGTGTTCGAACATGCGATCGCCAACGACATTAAGATCATGAACATGTCGCTTGCCCGAATTGATAGCGAGGTCGGAAATCCGGAGATGATCAACGGCCTCCGGGACTATCGCGAATTCGGAGGCTTGCTGGTCAACAGTGCAGGAAATGACCAGGGGGAGAACCCGCAGAATTATCTCGATCTCACAGATGAGACCGCCGATGCGGTCCTGTATGTGGTGGCGCTCCATCCCGACGAGAGGGAGTATGGTCTCACGGGCTACTCAAACTCGTGTGGGGTGGCGATGGATCGCTGTGTAGCCGCTGTCGGCACTCATGTGACGAGCAGAGTGAACGGCGAAATAGGAAACTTCAGCGGCACGAGTGCCGCGGCTCCGCAGGTGAGCGCACTGGCCGCGATGATCTTGTCGAAATGGCCGCAGCTCAATGGCGTCGATGCCGGGAATATCATCGTCGATACCGCAAGGGACATTGGCGAGGTAGGCGTCGATAGCACCTTCGGCCGTGGACTGGTTGACGCCTATGCCGCGCTATCGCCGGTGAATCCGGCGCTGTCGAATGGGAAGGCCTCGTCGCCGATAGGCGGGACGGTCATGGTTCTGGGTGATGCATTCGCCGGATACGGATCGGCGTCTGTGAAGAGCGCGCTGTCGGATGTGACGGTGCTCGATCAGTATGGGCGGAATTTCGACGGCGACATTTCGGGCCTGGTCGTGAACGCAGGCGCTCGAGGTGCGAATGATCTTCGTCAGCAGGTGGTCGCGCGATCGAATGCTGGCAGTGCTGGGTTCGTGAGCCCGGGCATGAGCGGAACGGTGGGCTACACTGCTACCGAAACCCGGCATCGGGATGCCAATGGTGAGGTTCTCCTGCAGAGCCGGCTGACGAACGCAAAGTTCGCCATGCGGGTCTCGAGCAAGACGACAGTCACTGCTGGATACAACAGCGGGGACAACGTGATGGATGACATCATGGGTCTGGCGCCGTCTTCGGATGCCATGTTCGCCTATTCGCCGATTGCGCAAACCAGCGTTGGCGTGAAACGCACGCTAGGAGATGATGACGTGGCGTTGGCCATGTATGCCGGCTCCCAGAACGGGGCGAAGGTGACCGGTGCAACGTTCCAGCTGATCGGAAAGAACAGTGCGGTTAAGCTGGGCCTCGTCGGTGAAACGGGCACGGTGTTCGGCACGCCGGTAGGCGATGGCGCATTGCGCTTCGGCGATGGTGCGACGACTGCGTTCATCGAAAGCTCGGCCGGCGTCGACATGGGCGACTGGTCACTGGACGGCTATGCCAGCGTCGGCTTCACCCGCCTCAAGCTTGCCGAAGATACGCTGTTCACCGCGGCCGACACGATCACGACTTCACGGATGGGCTTTACTGCCAGCCGCAAAGCGCTGGGAGGGCTCGTGAGCCTCGGCGTGGCGCAGAAGCTCGTCGCGCTATCCGGGGGTGCGACGGTTACGACGGGCGCCTCGTATGACCTGGCCGAACGGAATTTGGTCTTTGAGGACCGGTCAGTGGATCTGTCGGGCGAAGTTCGCCCGCAGCTAACCTTCGGCTACGAGAGGATGGGTGATCGGTCAGCTTTGCGGATAGGGGCTGCGAGTGACCCTTCCGGCAAAGACGTGAGGGCAGTGGCTACCTATCGCCTGCAATTGAATTGAGCATCTAGGGCTGCCGGAGACGGCGGCCCTACTCTTTTGAACTGAACCTGCACGAAGGGCCAGTGTTCAATAAGACGATACCGCGTAGCGGTTATGTGATCCCGCGCATCTTTGCCGCCAGCTTCGACGTCGCCGGCACAAGGTGACGCGCATAGCTGAGGGGCTGCTTGGGCGAGCTCCAGCGAAGGCCATGCATGATCGCGCCAATATCAACGCCGGCGGCTATCATGTCTTGGTCGACACCAATGCGCAGTGAGTGCGCGCTGGTTGCCTTGATAATGCCGCCGATCTGGGAACGATCGAACTCCCCCTCGTCAGCAAGCCCTTCGAGGTGCGAGCGAAGCCGCTCCTTGAGAATGCTGGAGACAGAGCCTTCGGCGAGGTGTCCAGTGGCGCTGACCCGATAGGAGAGCGGACGGAATAGAAAACCGTCCTCGATGTCAGCCTTCTCGACCCATGTGTCGATGTGTTGGAGGGTGCGAGAGGACAGCCAGGCAGTAGCGCCCTCCCCTTCCTGGTCGGTCTTGGACCGTGGGATGAAGATCGACGCCTCACCCTGCGGCAGCCGGTGGATGTGCTCGAGACGGACGCGCACAAGCTCGGACCGGCGAAGCCCGGCATCGTAGCCTGCGGAGATCATCGCGCGGTCGCGCAGCCCGGCTGGGTCGTCGGGGATGGATTCCAGCAAGCTGAGCAGCGACAGAGGCAGAGGCGCATCCTTCTCGATGTCCTCGACATCGCCCTTGATGCGCAGCCCCCTGGCCTGCTCGCGTGGCCGATTATCGCGCCGGCGGATCTCACGTTGCTTCCAGCGAAGGTTGTCATCGGCTGGCGAAGGCAGCTCGAGCGTAGCATGCAGCGTAACCATCGAGGCGATGAGCCGGTCGATGGAACTCTTGGAATACCCCTCATGAGCTCGCTGGTCGATCAGCGAGTACAGGTCTAGGGGTGACACCGGCAGCGTCGGCTGGTGGCGAGCGCTCTGGAAAGCCTCGACGATGCGGAGATCGGAGAGGATGGCGCGTAGCGTGTTGAGCGCGATCGACTTCGACCAGGACAGAAGGCGACGCTCAGCTTCATAGGAAGGCGGCTCCGGGCCAAAGGCGGCTGAGAGGATGGTGGAGCGCGCGTCATCGACGAGCGCCCTCCCCTCGCCAGCGGCTGGCAGCGTATCGCTCATTTCGATGCGGCTGTCGCTTTGACGGCGGCTGCGGCGATCGCAAGTCCGGGATGTGTGGCCTTCACGGCTTCCGGCAAATCCTTCTTCGTCGGCTCATCATCGGTGAGCAGCGCGCGTGCGCTACCGTCGGGCGCCCGGCTCAGGAGAAGGTGCTTGCCTTCGGGAATGAGGAGCATCGCGGCTGTCTCGTAGGCGGAGTTCTTCAGGAGCTTGTCAAAGCGCAGCCACTGATCGTGATAGCGAGAGGTGTTGCCTCTCTGCGTCTTGATGGGGCCGAGGACCGCCTCGAAGCATTCGACGAGGATTTCGAACTGCTGGTTTACGCTGGCTTGCTGCGTACGCTTGGCAAGCACGGCGAGTTCATTGGACGAGAGTTTCTCAGCCATGTTTATCGAGCCTTTTTTGAAGGTGGGGAGGGAGACGGTTGGCGCAGAGACGAATGAGGGTCTCTCCTGCGGTGACCCCTCCCCCGGCGGCAGCGATATGCTTGAGACACGGCTTTAGGACTGCACTTAACTCGCGAGGGCCCATGGATTTCACCAGAAAGCCCAAACGGCCGGCGCGGGTGCAGATAGCCATTCGGTCAGGGTGAATTTCGACGAAGTCGGAATCCTCTGCTTCAAGACTGAAATCAAAACTGATCATGATATCGAAGACATGCGCCGCGTGGCGGTATTCAGGCCGCTGCATCGCCTCCTTGATATTCATCAGATGCCGCTTGTCGGCATCTACCCCCATCGCGATAGCAAGGTGCGTGGTCAGCTCGATATCATCGAGGTCGTAAGGCGCTTCCGATCGCACATAATCGAAGACGCTTGTCGCGGCCTCGTAGCGGCCGATCTGAGAAGAGGTGAGAAGGATAAGCGAGATGCATTCGTCGATCCATTTCTCGGGGTCCGCGCGTATTGCATCGTCGGAATGAAGGAATCCCTCGACACCTACTGGGTGATCCCAGATGCGCAGAGGCTCAAGTTCGCCGACCAGGTTAGCAACGCTTTGCTCTGGCGCGACCGGCGCAATCGCGAGATTGTTGGCATAGGCAGCCTCAAGAGCGGCCCAATCATCGAAACCTCCACCTCGAGCAGCGAGGTATCGCGCAATGTCTATCGGGATGCCGGGAGACAGGCTCTCGCCCTCGTGCGGGTCAAAGCGGATTCCTTCGGAAACGCGGACGGCCGCGGCCTCCGCATGTTCGAGCGATTGGTACAAGGCGCTTCCTCCGGCCAGCTTATGGAAAATACATATCACGATAATCACCAGATACAACGATAAGTGTCCTTATCGTGATATATCGGGCCGTGAGCGATATCCGCCGAATTGGCACGCCGCCCCAGCTTTTTATGACGCGGAACGATAGACCTTCCTATCGTTCCATTAGGGCTGTCGTTTGGAGGCAAATGGGCTATAAGATGGCCATGCACTCCGATGCGATCCTAGCTGCTGTCGAAGAGGTCTCGCACCTCGTAGGCGTGCTAGATGCACGGATTTCCGCCAGTCCGCTAGCTGAAGCGTGGCAGGTGAGAGCCTGCTTCCTGGCCGCAGAAAACCTCGCGGCCGTCGATGGGACGCCAACGCGCCCAGCGGACATTTTGGGGCTCATGAGTGGCACCGCCCTCCCCCATCCGGACAATTATCTGCCTGCACTGGCCGGCTACGGCCATTGGCGGCGCTGCTTGGCCCAGGTCGAACTCAGCGATCTAGCGAGCCGCCTTGTTGGCCGGACTCTTTCGACGAAAGCCGCGGCAGCCGAGCAGCAAGCCGATTGGGACCTCGAGGATACGCTGCCGGTCGAAGGTCGGCGGTCGATGGGGACCGGAACGGCGGGAGATGTCGACGAATACGCCCGAAAGGTAGGTGAACGCGCGCTTCGCCTGATGCGGAAATCCAACGCGGAAGGCCCGAAACTCGTCGCCTTGGCGCGTGGGATGCAGGACGCAATCAGGGTCGATCCCGATCCGGATTACTTCACGCGGGCGCATGAGATCCGTAAGGATGTGAAGGCCCAGGCCAAGGCGCGCGGCGAGTGGTTGAAAGGCGCCCTCCCCTCCCCTGACGACGACGAGCAAGAGGCTCTAATCGACGGTAAAGTCGACGAATTTCTGGATGGATTGGACTGGGAGAAGCCATCTCATCTGGGGTCTTGTTATGCCGTTCTGCCCGATCGCCTGCAGGATTTGGGCCTCTCGCAGAACCGCCTGAGCTGCCTCACTGGAGCAACGAAACGCCTTGGTTTCGAGGGGCGCTTGGACGAGCGTGCGTTACGAGGGTTCTTGAACCAGCTGGCGCACGAGGCGAAAGCTGGCTTGGCCCTGTTGGATAGCCTTGAGCTGCTTCTAGCGGAGTTTGCGGTGTCGCCGGCTGCCGGATTCGATGCGCGTTCGCAGCTGCCAGAGATCATCTATGCGTTTCTGCTTTACCCTGCAGTCGACACGATCTGGCTGGAGACTGCACTCGATCTTCAGGACCGTGTTGTCCGCAAATTCGTGAAGCGGCTCTCGGATGGCATGCTCATTGCCCATTGGGCGGAGCGCCGATCGCGGGATGATAGCAGCGGTCGCGATGTCAGGCTTTGGACCGCTGCCCGGTTCGAGAACGACTTCCAGCTGGCGATGAGAAGGCCGGCGAGTTCTCGAAGGCCCTCCCCTGCCCGCTCGCTCACTCCGGCCGCAATGATAAATCGAAGCCGTTCGGTCGATACTTCAAAGCCGATGAGCGCGGTCTTTGAGAAGTTCGACCAGGACATGATCGACCTCGAAGAGGAGTTCGGACGCTTTTTCGGCTCCAGACTGGCGAAAATTGCCTCCCGAGAAGGCCCCTTACGTGCGAAATCCGGACGTCCGGTAGGTCAGAGTACCTAGAAAGGCCCTGAAAGCGCCAGAAGGGGCCTTAAAATCCATTCTAGGTTTCCCGCTCGGCCAATGTTCCAAATTTGTTCCGGATTTTCGGGCAATTTGGCTGGCCGAGCGAGGTCAGACCCTCAATTCACGATTTCTGAGCGAACTGGTCGTCGATGATCTTCGACAGGGCTTTTTTGATCTCATCGGGACCGGCATCGGTGTCCGGAGAAATCTTGATCGTCGTCGCCGCGCGACTGGTTCCAGGCGCGTAGCTGAGCATAGGCTTGCCAGAAGCGCTGCTTAGTTCGACCACTTTGGCCTTCGGGCTGGCCTTGGCTGCCGGCCTTGACCCTGCCTTCGATGCGGCGATTAGCCGCTTGACCACGTCTGCGGGCTTAATGAGGTCTTCGCCCTCCCCTGCCCGGGAGGCCTGCTCGGCTGCAACAACTTCGGCCTCAGCCTTCATCGCTTCCATTTTGATTTCGGCTTTGCCGGCTGATGCGATGTCGGTGGCGTGCTTCACCTTCGCAAAGCGGTAGCCACCCAAGGCGCTGATGAAGACTTCGTCCAGCTCACCAAGGGTGATGTAGCGACGAAGGCTGCGCTCAGAGAGCCCGATCCGGTTAGCCATTTTCGATAGGTCGCCGCCATAGAACTTGGCGAGTGCTTCTGTGTAGCTTCGCGCGCGCTCAACGTCGGTGATGTCGGTCCGAGCTCGGTTCTCGAGATCTGAGAAGCGGAACGCCGCCTCATCATCCATCTTGGCGACGGTGATGAGGTATTTGAAGTCCGGGTAGTTGTTCGCGCGCAGCCAGCTGATGGAGAAGTGGCGCCGCAGCCCAGCAACAATCTCGTAAGGCCTCTCCGGATCATCGGTGGCGCGAACAGTGGCCGCGACCCTCTGCTGCCCCTCCGACAGAATGGTGTCGATGAGGTCTTTGCAGTCCTCATAGGTGAGCGCATCATAATCGCGAGCGTTGACCGGCGACGGCTTGCAGAGATCAGGATCAACCCAGCGACTTGTCGAATAGACGGTGTCGTCCGTTGCTTTGAGCATGCTGCTCCGCTGGACCAGTTCGCTGCGAGTGTCGGCGGATGCCGGCGAAGCTTGCTGCTCCGCAGCTTCACGAGCACGCTTTCCGATGTCGGCTCCGATGCCGCGCTTCTTGGGAGTGGTGGTCATATTCGGTTCCTTCTGGTCAAGAAGCTCGGCAACTTGTCAAAATCGAAGCATCACGTTGAAATATAACACTTTTACGTGATGCCGCGAGTATCAAAGTGCGACTGCGCTTTGATGGTGCGAATGCTGCAGAAAATGATTTGTTTTCCGTAGCTTACTCGCATTTTGACAAGTTGCCGAAATCATCAATCGATTGCCGGCGTGTTGGGCCAGACGGAGCGGACGAGAGCCTCGACCTCGGCGCCAAGGTCGTTGAGCTGTTTGAGGCAGCGCTTCCGTACCTGGTGGTTGGTGGTCGGCCGGGTGAGGTCGTAGACGGACTGGTGAGACGAGGAAGAGTTGTCGAATTCAGCCGAGGTCTTGATCTCGGTAGGCATGACAACACCGCCAAAGAGCTCGCGAGCCATATCGACGACCTGCTGCTGGGCCCACTTGTTCTCGTCAGTGCGGGTCAGTGCGATCTGGATAAAGCGGTAGTCCACCCCTACCCCGCGCGACTCCATGTCTTCCATATTCTGGCGGAGCATGGAGAAGAACGACGCGGTCGACGAGAAGTCGATCGTGTTGGGCGGCATGGGCACGAGCAAGGCGTTTGCCGCAAGAAGCGCCGACATGGAGAGCATGCCGAGGGCTGGCGGCGGATCGAGGATGACCACGTCATAGCCTTGGGCGACTTCGTTCACCTCGTCGCGAAGGGCGGTGAGAACCTTCCCGCTCTCCTCCGCGTCCAGCTTAGCCATGCGAGAGGCAAGCATGTATTCTGCGTTGTAGAGGTGGAGGTTCGCCGGCACGAGGTCCAGGTTGTGATAGTGCGTCTTTCGGATGCTGTCCTTGAGCGGCGAGTAGACTTCCTCGTCGCCCTTCAGGAGCGAGGGAAGCGCGGTCTGGTCGATGTCGATATCGAGGTCGGGGATGTATCCAAACATCATCGTGGCCGATGCCTGGGCATCGACGTCGATCAGGAGCGTGCGGTATCCATGGATCGCGAAGTACTGCGCGAGATGAACGCTGAGCGTGGTCTTCCCCACCCCGCCCTTGAAATTCTGGACCGGGATGATGAGCGGCTCGTCGGACGGGTGGCGCCAGGGACGTGTGCCGAAAACTTCGCGCATCTTGTCGAGCTGCTCGAGAGTGTAGTTTTCGCGCCGATTCTGGGTGTTGCGCTTCTGCTCAGGCAAGCGCCCTTCGAGTTCCGCGGTGCGGATCGCCGAAGTGGAGCGATGAACGAGATCCGAAGCTTGGGCCGGAGTAAAGGTCGGCCCCTGACGAGGCTGGGAGATATTATCGTCGCGGATCGTCTCGAGGACGCTGCGCGCAAGGTTCTCCCGCCGACGGACCTGTTCTAGTGTAGTATCCGTCGGATCGAAGTTCTGTGCGGCGTTCATGCAATACCCCTGGTTGAGGAAGGGGCAGGGCCCTCTTTCCTTCGTTGACACTTTTACCTAACTCATAGAGCAAAATCCGCCAAGACGTAGTTCGGCTGATAGGATTACCTTTTTCAGCAGCGCGTTGTCGTTTTCCACAGCCGGACGCCTCCGAATCCGTCAGGAACGGAGGACGCCCGGAGGATCGCGCACCACTCCATGAGGTTCGACCAGCCGTTCCGGGCCGGTTCGATCAGGTCTGCTGAAAAAGGTAAGGAGCTGGCCATCTGGCCTGCTGATAAAGGTAAGAGATGTCGATCGAGCGATCTGGGCCGCGTTCAGCGGCTTTCCCACAGCACTGCTGATAAAGGTAAGATCCGCTGCTGATTAAGGTCAAATCAACTGCTGAAGAAGGTAATCAGCGCTGCTGATGATGGTAAGCCATCTATCCTAT
>CAZLTV010000014.1:0-1886 GCA_964562545.1 uncultured Mycobacterium sp.
CCTGGATGGCCATGACCGGGATGTACTCGTCATCCGGCAGATCCAGACGGGCCCATCGCGCACCGGGCGGAAACGACACGTCGACCATATCGCCCCAGGCAATCAGTTTGTCGCCGAGCAAATTCCGCACCGAGAGCCCGGCCCGCCCAATCCGCAGCCGAGGGCGGGCGAACAAACAGACGAAACCGGCGACCACCACCCCCACCATCGCGATGGCCACCTGGTCGTAGGTGCGGAAGATCACCCCGGTGGAGCCCACCTTGAGCAACGCCCCGACCACGACGTGCGCAGCCAGGATGACCCCTGCCACACAGTAGGCGAAGATGGGGGTCAGGTGTGGTCTGACCTCGACGTCCCAGCCACTGTCGCTCATGTAGCGGACTTCAGTCGACTCAACGTCAACGCCGTGGACAGCGCCGCGGCCGCAGCTTGCGCGCCTTTGTCCTCGGCCGAGGACGGCAACCCGGCCCGGTCGAGAGCCTGGTGTTCGGTGTTGGTGGTCAGCACACCGTTGGCTACCGGCGTAGCCGCATCGAGCGCGACCCTCGTCAACCCTTGCGTGACCGAATCGCATACGTAGTCGAAATGTGGTGTCTCCCCCCGGATCACCACACCCAATGCGACGACCGCATCGTGGGTCTCAGCCAACGCCTGCGCGATCACCGGGATCTCGATCGCGCCAAGAACCCGCACAACTGTGGGATTGGTGACGCCCGCCTCCGCGGCCGTCCTTGTGGCTCCCTCGAGCAGCGCATCGCAGATCGTCTCGTGCCACGTGCTGACCACGATGGCCAGTCGCACCTGTGAGGCATCAAGCGCAGGCAGGTCCGGCAGACCGGCCGCCGGGCTCATACCGCCCCACCGAACTCACCGGGCACCGCCTCGTCAAAGTCGTCCAGCCCGACGAGGTCGTGCCCCATGCGGTCCCGCTTAGTCATCAGGTACCGAATGTTTTCGGCATTGGCTCGTACCGGAAGCGGCACGCGTTCGATGATGTTCAGTCCGTAACCATCCAGCCCGACGCGCTTGGCCGGATTGTTGGTCAGCAGGCGCATCGAACGCACCCCGAGATCGACGAGGATCTGGGCGCCGATGCCGTAGTCGCGAGCATCGGCGGGCAGCCCCAGCTTCAGATTCGCGTCGACGGTGTCCTCACCGGCGTCCTGCAGCTGATAAGCCTGCAGTTTGTGCATCAGCCCGATTCCGCGGCCCTCATGGCCGCGCATGTAAAGCACCACACCACGGCCTTCATGGGCCACCATCGCCAACGCGGCATCGAGCTGGGGGCCGCAATCGCACCGGCGCGAGCCGAACACGTCACCGGTGAGGCACTCGGAGTGCACTCGGACCAGCACGTCGTGCCCGTCGCCGTGCGGACCGGCACCCGGTCCGGCGATATCGCCCTTAACCAGGGCGACATGCTCGACGTCTTCGTAAATGCTGGTGTAGCCGACTGCACGGAAGTCTCCGTGACGGGTGGGGATGCGGGCCTCAGCGACCCGGGCGATGTGCTTCTCGTGCTTACGGCGCCACTCGATGAGGTCGGCGATCGAGATCAGCGCCAGGTCGTGGTCGTCGGCGAAGACCCGCAGCTCATCGGTTTGAGCCATCGAGCCCTCGTCCTTTTGGCTGACGATCTCGCAGATCGTGCCCGCGGGCTGCAGGCCCGCAAGCCGAGCCAGGTCGACGGCGGCCTCGGTGTGGCCGGGACGGCGGAGCACGCCGCCGTCGGTGTAGCGCAGCGGGAACACGTGGCCCGGTCGGTGGAAGTCCGCGGCGGTCGCACCCGGGTCGGCCAGCAGCGCGATCGTGCGGGCCCGGTCGGCCGCGCTGATGCCGGTGGACGTGCCGTGGGTGGCGTCGACGCTGATGGTGTAGGCGGTCTG
>CAZLTV010000014.1:1896-48490 GCA_964562545.1 uncultured Mycobacterium sp.
CAACACTCCACCGTCCTTGGCGCGCAGCGGCACCACGTGGCCGGGTTTGGTGAAGTCACTGGCGATCGAGGCGGGGTCGGCAAGCAGACGCATCGTGGTGGCCCGGTCCGACGCCGAGATACCGGTGCCGACCCCGAGTCGCGCATCGACGGTCACCGTGTAGGCCGTGCCATGCTTGTCCTGGTTGACCGCATACATCGGGAGCAAACCAAGACGGTCGCAGATCTCCCCCGCCAACGGCACACACAGGTAACCGGACGTGTAGCGGACCATGAAGGCCACCAACTCCGGGGTTGCCTTCTCCGCGGCGAAAATGAGATCGCCCTCGTTCTCACGGTCTTCGTCGTCGATGACGACAACGGCCTTGCCCGCCGCGATATCGGCGATCGCACGTTCGACCGGATCCAGCCTCGTCATCTCCACCACCTTGTCGGCCCCTGCGCCGGAACCACGTGTCATTGCCCTTCAGTATGAACCACACATAGACAGCAGTTATTGCCCGCCGGTCGTAGTACGACTCGGGCAGGACACGAAACCGCGGCCCAAGTCAAGACCCGCACACCGTCGACATTCCCGGAAATGGCGCTTCTGCGCAGGTCAGTTCGGCGAACTGCCGGCGGAATCGCACCGGCGCCCGATGCGTCCTCTCGGTCGACGGGCGCTTCCCCGGGTCGAAACATCTTTTGTTCGAGCAGCAGTTCGGCGTATTTGTTTCGAACCATCCGGTCGCACACACGGCGTTGCCGGCAATGGAATCGCCGTGCGCAGCATCCGATGTCACCGCCGGCCCACGGATGGGCGGGCAGCCGGACTCGCCGAGATCCTGCCTGCTGACGACCTCGCCCAGCTCGTCGACGATTCCGGCAAACACCTCACCGGGCCCGGCGAGGCGCGCGACGGGCGGCGCTGCAGTCACGCACACCCACTACCATGCAGAGCATGCAGACCCGCCTGTCGGCGATCCTCGCCGCACTCTTCGCCGTCGGTGCCCTAGTCGTGGGGTGCTCCGGTTCCTCCTCGGACGACTCCGCCTCGACACTGCCCGATGCCGCCACCCTGCTGCAGGACTCGAGTGAAACCACCAAGGCACAGAGCAGCGCCCACCTGCTGCTGACCGTGCAGGGACAGATCGCCGAGCTACCGGTGGAATCCCTGGAAGGGGATCTCACCCAGTCTCCCGACGTCGCCGCTGAAGGCACCGCCAACATCATCTTCCTGGGACAACGGCTCGAAAATGTGCAGTTCGTCGTCACCGACGGCGACCTCTACGCTGCCATCACCGCAGGTGGCAGCCTGTCGAACTTCGGTCCCGCCTCCGACATCTACGACGTCGCGGCAATCCTGAGCCCCGAGGACGGGTTGGGAAACCTGCTGGCCAACTTCTCCGACCCCGCCGCTGATGGCCGCGAAGCCATCGAAGGGGTCGACACCGTGCGCATCACCGGCATGGTCAGCCCCGACGCCGTCAACAAGATCGCGCCTCAGATCGGCGCGACAGCTCCGGTCCCCGGCACCGCGTGGATCGCCGAGGACGGCGATCACGAGCTCATGCAGGTGCGGCTAGAGCCCAGTCCGGGCAACAGCGTCACGATGACGCTGTCGAAGTGGGGCGAGCCGGTGACCGTCGAAAAACCGGCTGCCTGATGCACCGTCCGTCGAGCACTGAGTCGACCGCACACCGCTCGACGCACAGCAATCGCCGCGTCGCGATCAGCGCCGGCAGCCTCGCGGTCGTGCTCGGCGCGCTCGACACCTATGTCGTCGTGACGATCATGACCGACATCATGGCGGACGTCGGCATCGGCGTGAACCAGATTCAGCGCGTCACCCCGATCATCACCGGCTACCTGCTCGGCTACATCGCGGCAATGCCGCTGCTGGGCCGAGCCTCCGACCGGTTCGGCCGCAAGATGCTCATCCAGGTCAGCCTGGCCGGGTTCGCGCTGGGCTCAGTGGTCACGGCGCTGTCGACCGATCTGACGCTGCTGGTGATCGGCCGGATCATCCAGGGATCGGCCAGCGGCGCGCTGCTTCCGGTGACACTGGCCCTGGCGGCCGATCTGTGGGCGGCGCGCAACCGCGCCGCAGTACTCGGCGGTGTGGGCGCCGCTCAGGAGCTCGGTAGCGTGCTCGGACCCGTCTACGGCATCACGCTGGTGTGGCTGTTCCAGCACTGGCAGGCCGTGTTCTGGGTCAATGTGCCGCTGGCCCTCATCGCGATGGCGATGATCCATTTCAGCCTGCCTGGCCGCGCCGAAACCGAGGAGCCGCAGAAGGTCGACGTCGTAGGCGGGCTGTTGTTGGCCCTCGCGTTGGGGCTTGCCGTTGTGGGGCTCTACAACCCGGCACCCGACGGCCGCCAGGTGCTGCCGAGTTGGGGCCCGCCAGTGCTCATCGCTGCGGTAGTGGCCACGGTCGCGTTCTTCGTCTGGGAGAAGTTCGCCCGCACCCGGCTGCTGGATCCGGCCGGGGTGCACTTCCGACCGTTCCTGGCGGCGTTGGGAGCGTCGCTGACCGCCGGAGCGGCTCTGATGGTCACACTGGTCAACGTCGAACTGTTCGGCCAAGGGGTGCTCGGGCAGGATCAGAACCAGGCCGCGTTCCTGCTGCTTCGGTTCCTGATCGCGTTGCCGATCGGGGCGCTGCTCGGCGGCTGGCTGGCCACCAGGGTCGGCGACCGAATCATCGCATTCGTGGGTCTGCTGATCGCCGCGGGCGGCTACCTGCTGATCTCGCACTGGCCAGCCGATCTGCTGGCCGCCCATCACAATCTCGGCTTCATCTCGCTGCCCGTACTGGACACCGACCTGGCCATCGCCGGCCTGGGCCTTGGCCTGGTGATCGGGCCGCTGACGTCGGCGACGCTGCGGGTGGTACCCACCGCCCAGCATGGAATCGCCTCGGCTGCCGTGGTGGTCGCCCGGATGATCGGCATGCTTATCGGTATCGCCGCGCTCTCGGCGTGGGGCCTGTACCGGTTCAACCAGCATCTGGCCAGCATCCCGGCCGATCCGAACGCCAATACGCTGGCCGAACGCCTGGCCTCCGAAGCGTCTCGAGTCCGCGAGGCCTACGTGTTGCAGTACGGCGAGATCTTCTTGATCACTGCGATCGTGTGCGTGGTGGGCGCATTCTTAGGTCTGCTGATCAGCGCCCGCTATGAACACGCCGAGGAACCCGACGACGGTGTCGGGCCTGCCGGCGATCAGCAGCGTTCGAGCCCGCGGCCCATCAGCTGAGGTTCGTCGACCTTCGTCGGCGTTTCGGTGGCCAGCCCCCGGCAGTCGCTCCCAGCGGCGTCCTTGACGTCGCGGCGACCGATACCGATGTGGCTGAGCCAACCCTGCAATGAGGTCATGCTCGCTGTCCTTTTCACGTGCTTTCTCAGCGCAACTCATCGGTGAAAGCGCGTTATTCCCGCCGGCGTCATACCGACCCCCTCATTTTACCGATCCGAGAGGGGCCGGAACGCCAGCTGCGAGTTCGGACAGGGCGTGCCGCCCACCGCGCGTTCAGGCGGGGATGAGACTGAGCAGCACGTCGGGACCGACGGTTTGCACATCATCGAATCGCCATCGCTGAGCCTGCGCGATGCTCAGCACGCCGACGTCGTCGACCGCCGTGATCGGCCCCCCTAATAAGATCGGCGCCACATACGCCACGATCCGGTCGATGAGGCCGGCACGCAGGAACGCGCCGGCCAGCGTGGGCCCGCCCTCAAGCAGTACGTCGGTGCGGTCCGAAAGCGCCTTGATCACTTCGTGAGGGTCCCGGGTCCGGATCACCATAGTGCGCGAATCGTCGTTGAGAACCTTTGCATCAGGCGAGATTTCACGCTTTCCGACGACCACCCGCAGGGGCTGCCGCTCGGCGAGGCTACCGTCGGGCAACCGCGCAGTCAGCGCGGGATCATCGACGAACACAGTTCCGGTGCCGGCGATGATCGCATCGGCGGCGGCACGCCTGCGATGCACGTCGGCCCGCGCAGCCTCACTGGTAATCCACTGGCTCGAGCCGTCAGCGGCGGCGCTGCGCCCGTCCACACTGGTGGCGAATTTCCATGTCACATGCGGCATTCCGGTCCGGAGCTTGTACAACCATTCGCGAAGCGGCCCCCCGGCTACCGCGTCGGCCCGGACGCCGGCCAGCACCTCGACCCCGGCCCCGGTCAA
This sequence comes from uncultured Mycobacterium sp., assembly GCA_964562545.1. Lineage (GTDB taxonomy): Bacteria > Actinomycetota > Actinomycetes > Mycobacteriales > Mycobacteriaceae > Mycobacterium. Next base: position 6,069 of record CAZLTV010000014.1, read on the forward strand.
CCGCGCCGCACCCCCGGCGGCCACCGGGTTGGGATCGCTGACCGCGAAAGCCACCGTGGCGACCCCGGCTTCCAACAGTGCATCGACACACGGCGGGGTGCGGCCGAAATGGTTGCACGGCTCGAGTGTGACCACCGCGGTGCCACCCGCCGCGCGCTTACCGGCCCGCCGCAGTGCCACAACCTCGGCGTGCGGCCCGCCGGCCTGGGCCGTAGCTCCGATACCTGCCACCTGTCCGTCCCGATCCAAAATGACCGCTCCCACGGGAGGATTCGGATAGGTGTGGCCTTTGACCGCCTCGGACTGCTCGATAGCCGCCTGCATCGCGGCGTCAAGGTTCATAGGGCCAGATGCGTGGCCGCCGCGGCTGCCTGCTTACGCAGCGCCGCTACGGCGGCGGCGGGGTCTTGGGCACTGTAGACAGCCGAGCCTGCAACAAAGCAGTCGACGCCGGCCACGGCCGCCTGCTCGATGGTATCGGCGTTGATGCCGCCGTCGATCTCGATCAGGATGCTCAACTCCCCGGAGTCCACGAGGCGGCGCACGACGCCGACCTTGGGCAACACCTCGGCGATGAATTGCTGTCCACCGAACCCGGGTTCCACGGACATCACCAACAATGTGTCGAACTCGGGCAACAACTCCAGATACGGCTCCACCGGGGTGCCCGGCTTGACCGACAGGCCCGCCTTCGCCCCGGCGGCACGGATGTCGCGGGCAACCCCGACGGGATTGTCGGTGGCCTCGACGTGAATCGTCACGTTGTAGGCACCCGCTTCGGCGTACGGCGGGGCCCACCGATCCGGGTTGTCGATCATCAGGTGACAATCCATCGGGATGTCGGTGGCCTTGAGCAGTGATTCGACCACGGGCAGGCCCAGTGTGAGGTTGGGCACGAAATGATTGTCCATGACATCCACGTGCAGCCAATCGGCACCCGAGACCGCAGCGGATTCCTCGGCCAGCCGAGCGAAATCGGCGGCCAGAATCGACGGGGCGATCATGGGCACGGGCTTGACGTTTCGGGCGTGTGCGGACATGGCACCAGCCTAACTTCCGAGTTTCGCAGGCTCAGAGCACCCGCAGCGCGGCGGCGAACATCGCGTCGGTTCCGTGCCGGTGCGGCCAGAGCTGCGCCGAGGTTCCGTCACCGACATCGGTGGCCGGGTCGAACAACGCGGGGGTGTTCATTGCCGTCACGGGGTATCGGCGTGTCGCGTCGGCGAGGACCCCGACGGTCTCGGCCAGGTGCGGTGAACACGTCGCATACAGCACGACTCCGCCGGGGCGGGTCAGCCGGATCGCCGAGGCCAGCAGCTCACGCTGAAGTTTCGCCAGGGCAGGGACGTCGCCGGGCTGGCGCCGCCACCGGGCTTCGGGCCGCCGGCGCAATGCCCCGAGCCCGGTGCAGGGTGCGTCGACGAGAACCCGGTCGAACCCGGGCTCCAGGCCGGGTTCGCGGCCGTCGGCACGGACGACCTCTACCGGCAGCCCGGCGGTGTTCTGCTCGACCAGGTCGGCTCGTCCGGGTGCGGGTTCAATCGCGGTCACGGTGGCGCCCATGGGTTCCCCGAGCGCGGCCAACAGTGCGGTCTTGCCGCCGGGACCGGCGCACAGGTCCAGCCAGCGCCCACTGTCGGCGCCCTCCACAGGCGCGAGTGCCAGTGCCCGCGCGACGAGCTGGCTGCCCTCGTCCTGAACCAACGCCGCGCCGTCGCGTACCGCGGCGAGTGCACCGGGGTCACCGTCGCCGAGATACACCGCATACGGGGAGTAGCGGCCGACCGTGCCTCCGGCTTGTTCGGCCAGCGCGGCGGCTGACAACACGCCCGGGCGAGCCACCAGATGCACCTCGGGGCGAGCGTCATCACTGGCCAGCAAAGCGGCCAGCTCCCCGGCGCGGGCACCCAGCGCGTCGGCGAACGCCTGCGCAATCCAGCGCGGATGTGCGTGCATGAAGGCCAGGTGGCCGACAGGGTCAGAAGCGGCCGGTGGCGCGAGTTCAGCAAGCCAGGACTGCTCGTCGCGTCGGGCGATGGAGCGCAGCACTCCGTTGACGAAGCCGGCACGGGCGGTGTCGAATTCGATGCCGGCCTGCTCGACGGTCGTCGACACGGCGGCGTGGTCGCCGACGCGGGTGCGGAGCAGCTGGTAGGCACCCAAACGCAGCAGATCGAGCAGCACCGGGTCGATCCGGTCCACCGGGCGGCCCGCCGCAGAAGCGATGATCTCGTCGAGCTGCCCTCGAGTGCGGCAGGTTCCATAGGTCAGCTCGGTGGCGAACGCGGCGTCGCGGCCGCTGATTCCCCGCTCGCGCAGGATCGCCGGCAACGCCAGGTTCGCGTAGGCGTCGCGGCTCGACACTGCCCGCAGAACGTCGAACGCGGCGCGCCGCGCCGGGTCCAGCGGCGTACGGCGCGCTTTGCGGGGTGAACGTTGCGAGCCGGTCATCGTGCCCATCCCTGTTCGTCCAGGCGGGCACCGCGGGCCCAGTCCGCGGCGTTCATCGACTTCTTACCCGGCGGCTGAACACTGCCCAGCTGAACCGGAACAGAGGCGGTACCGACAAGCACGTGGCGCCTGTCCACCCGGATCTGGCCGGGTTCGAGGGGGTCGGCCTGTTCACAGACGTCCACCGGTCCGATTTTGACTCGCAGTTCGCCGATCATCGTCCAGGCGCCGGGGTTCGGGGTGACGGCGCGGATACGCCTATCCACGACGTGAGCGGGCAGGTCCCAGCGAATCCTGGCGTCCTCGACGGTGACCTTTGGCGCGACGCTGACCCCGTCGACCTGCTGGGGCACCGCGGTGAGCTTTCCCTCGGCGATGCCATCGATCGTCGCCTCCAACAGTTCGGCGCCAGAGACCGAGAGCCGCTCGAGAAGATCCCCTGCAGTGTCGTCGGAGCGGATCGTTTCGGTGACGACGCCGAACACCGGCCCCGAATCCAGACTGCGTTCGATCTGAAACGTCGTCGCACCGGTCACGGTGTCACCGGCTGCCAGCGCTGCCTGCACCGGCGCGGCCCCCCGCCACGCAGGCAGGATCGAAAAATGCAGGTTCACCCACCCGTGGGCGGGGACCGCGAGTAGCGCGTCACCGAGCAAGGCGCCGTAAGCGACGACTGCGCAGCACTGCGGGGCCAGCGCCGCCAGTTCGGAGACGAATTCCTCGGAGTTGGGCCGGTCCGGCCGAAGGATCGGGATGCCGTGCTCGGCGGCCAACTGTGCCACTGGTGACGGGGTCGGTCGCCCCCGTCGGCCGGCGGCCGCATCGGGTCGGGTCAGCACCGCCACGACGTCGTGGCGGGGTGATTCGATGAGCCGCCGCAGGGACGGCAGGGCCGGTGCCGGGGTGCCGGCGAAGACGAGACGCACCGCGCCAGTCTAGGGAGATCCTTCGCCTCGTCAGCGGGGCGTCTGGTAGTACTCCTTTTCCGCCACCCCGGTCAGCGGCGCCACCAGCATCCATGGGATGGTCGTCAGCAATCGGTTGAGGCCGGCCACCGAGTCGTTGTAGTACTGACGGGCGAAGGCCAGCTTGTTCTCGGTGTCGGCCAGGTTGCGCTGCAAATCCAGGAAGTTATTCGATGAATTGAGCTGCGGGTAGGCCTGTCCCAGCGCCAGCACCGGCGCCAGCGCGGTGTCGAGTTGTTTCTCGGCAGCGCTGCGCTGCGGAACCGATGTGCCGCCGGTTGCCGAGGTCAGCGCGACGGTGGCATCGGTGACATGGTCGAGCACGGACTTCTCGTGGGTGGCGAACGTCGCCACCGTGTGCACCAGGCTGGGAATCAGCGCCGCACGCCGGGTCAACTCCACATCGATGCCCGACAAGGCCTCGGCCACCCGGACCTCCGCTGAGCGGATTTTGTTGTAGCCCAAAACGAATCCGAGAAGTACCGCTACCGCGATTGCGAGGGTGAGGACCAGCAGGAAGGTCACCACGATCCGCCCCCGCCGCCGCCGCCTCCTCCACCGCCGCCCCCTCCGCCGCTGGAGCCGCCGCCCGAGGACGAGGAGGACTGGGAGGCGGTGTATGCGCCGATCGATGACGACAGCGCCGATTCGAAGCTGTCGAAGTCAGCGCCGCTCGATCCGAACCAACTCGACGATGTCGAGGTCGTCGAGACGCCGTACCAGTCCGGTTGAGGCGCAACAGAACCAGTCGTCTCTTGATACTTCTTTGCCCACATCGCCGCCGCACCAGCGGCCACCGCAAACGGCACATACGCAGTGTAGAGGTCCTTGCGCGCAGCGAAATCAAAACGGCTCTCGGCCGAATCGGTGGCCAGTAACCGGTGGAATCCACCCGCCCGCGACCACAGTTCGCGACCTGCCGGGGTCCGCCGGGTGCCCACTCCCGGCCGCCAGGAGCCCACGGAGAACACGAAGAACGCGGCGAACGGCAGCGCCCACAGCGTGAACGGCACTCCCCACAAGAAGAACCCGCAGAACATCAACACGAACGCCGCCGCGTTGGCGGCTCGCAGCCACAGTTCCTTCTTGCGCTTGACCAGCAAGCCGTCGGTCAGCGCCCACTTCTCGACCGCCGTGTTCATCTGGGTCTTGGCTTTGTCGAGCCGTTGGCCGGACTTGACGGTCTTCTTCGCTTCGAACTCCGCCCCCGGGGCGTTCACCTTTAGCGTGCGGCCGACTGCGGCGCTGACCGGGTCCACATCGATCCAGTCGCGGGTCTGCGCGACGCCGCGGATCTTCCACTGTTTGTCGGCGACCTGGTGCAGTGTGATCAGGCCGCGCTCGGCGAGATAGAACAGTGTCGCGGTCAACCCTTTCGCCGGCACCGCTTCGGTGCGAATGTATTCGACCTGCACCGGCCCCAGGCCCTGCGGTGGCTCGTACTGCAGCGGGAAACCCGGATTCCGTTCGGTGACGGCCCACAGCCACAGCAGCGCCCCGGCACTGAGCAGCACCGTGAACACGCCCACGACCACCACACCGCCGACCGACCGACCGAGCACCCCATCCCAGGCGTAGGACCAGGGCAGGGTTGCGCGCGCCGGGGTGGGTACGTCGACGCCCACCCGCACGGTGACCGGTGTTCGGGGCTGCAGGTCTCGGGCCGACAGCTTGACGCTGTCTCCGCCGACAGCCAGCTGTTCGCAACCACGTCCGGCTCCGGCGCCGACCGAGCATTGGACACCGGTGACGCTGCCGGGAAGCGAGATCGAGATGTCGGCGTTGCGGATGACGTTGTTCCATGACGGAGCGATGACGTTCCAGAAGAACACCGATGGTGAGTCGCCGACCCTCCCCGTGGAATCGGCGAATCGCTTGTTAGCCCCTGTCTCCACGGGGTCGAGGACGCCGGGCACCGTGTAGCGAATCTCGAAGATGTGGGTGCCGTAGCTCAGCGTCCGGTCCGGGTCGCCGATCTTGGCGATTCGGAACCGTTGCCCGTCCTCCCACAGCATCTCGACGGGCACCGGGCCGCCGTCGAGCAACACCGACGTGACATCCGGCCGTTGACGGATGTGGGGATCGTTGGGGTTGGCGACGTCCCAGTAGCGGAATATCCCGTGCCGTCCGCTGGGGAACTCCGCGGTGATGGTCTCCACCGCGGTCATGGTGCCCTCGGCGTCGACGACGATGTTGACGTCGTAGTTGTCGAACACCACCGGATCGGAGATGTCCGAGGACGCTGCCGAACCGCCTTGGAACAGCCACGGCCACAACACCCCGAACGCGATCAGAACCAGCGTGACCAGCCGCGTGATCAGACGTGCCATCGCAGTCTCCTGTCCGGCCCACGGATGGGCGTGGCATCACCCTATGTGCAATGGATCGATCTGCACGCGAACCGGCTCTTTGTCGTGCCGCGCACTCGCTGCCGCGTTGGCCTGGCGCAGCGCGGCAGCAAGTTTCAGGCCGTTGGCGCGCGGGACCCGGACCAGCATCCGGCTCACCGAATCGTCGTGGGCGAGGCCTGCTGGCCGCCGGGCGCCGATGGGGAGATCGACGGGCCCCAGCACCTCCGCGCCTTCGGGAAGTGCGGCATCGGCCAGCAGCGAGTCCACCGCATCGGGCGTACCGTCGACAGCGGCCATGTGCACCGCCGGGGGGAGACCGACTTCGCTGCGCGCGTCCAGTTCGGCCTCGGCGTGCCCGACCGGATCCCACCGCACCAACGACTGCACAGTCGGGATGGTCGACTCGGCGACCACGACGACGGTTCCCCCGTCGTCACGGTTGCGCACCAGCGCGGCCGCCGCCATCCACCGCCTCAGCGTGTCCTCGGCGGCGCGCAGATCTTGTCGTCCCAATAGCGCCCAACAGTCCAGCAACAGTGCCGCGCCGTACCCGCCGTCGGCGACCGGCTCGACGCCCGGGGTGGCCACCACGACGGCGGCACGCTGAGCGACCGTGGCCACCACGTTGTCACCGCCCGAGGTGATCACCGCTGCTCCCGGAAACGCACGGCCCAGTTCCTCGGCCGTGCGCCTGGCGCCGACGACGACGGCGCGCACACTGTCCGACCCGCACCGCGCGCAGTGCAGCGCGACCTCCTCACGCCCGCACCACCGGCACACCGCGGCAGCGGAGTCGCCGCCCGGCAGCGACAGTGGGCCGGTGCAATGCCGGCACCGGGCGACGCTGCGGCACCGATTGCACGCCAGGGCCGGCACGTAGCCCCGACGGGGAACCTGGACGAGCACCGGTGCGCCGCTGTTCAACGCGGCGCGTGCGGCGTCGAGGGCCATCGAGGGCAGTCTGGCCGTGCGGGCTGCCGGGTCACGTTCCTGTGCGTAGACGCTGTCCTCGAGCGCCACCACCCTGGGCGCATGGGCCCGTACCGTTTTTCGTGCCGCAACCAGATCGTGGGCCCAGCCGCTACGCACCAGCGCGTGCGCTTCGGCGCTACGCGCATATCCACCGATGACCGCGGCGCACCGTAGCTGGTGCGCTCGCAGCATCGCCACCTCGCGGGCGTGCGGGTACGGGGCGCGAGGTTCGGCCAGCGAGTCATCGCCGTCATCCCACACCAGAACCAGACCGAGATCGCTCACCGGCGCGAAAGCCGCACTGCGCGTGCCGATCACACAACGCGCCTGACCGCGCAGAGCCGAAAGCCATCGCCGGTAGCGTTCGGCCGGGCCCAGCCCTGCCGACAGCGCCGCAACATGGGTGTCGGGCAGTAGCGCGACCACGGCCTCATACAGGCGGTCGATATCGCGCTGATCGGGAACCACGGCCAGTACACCGCGCCCGGCTCCCACAGCGGCCGCGGCGACTTCGGCCAGCCGTTGTGGCCATGACTCCCCCGGTAGCGCCTGCCAGAGCGCGCGCGCAGCCCGACCGTCCCGCAGCGCGGCAATGAACTGCTCTCCCCCGTCGTAGGCCGACCATGCTGCGGCATCGACGGGCCGTGGGATGAGCGGATCCTGCGTCGGGGCGGGCCGTTTTTCGACGGCAGCGTGGCGCGGCGGAACGGCCAGGCGCAGCACGTCGGCGCGGGTACCGGCGTAGCGAGCAGCCACCGCGTTGACGAGCCGGCCGATTTCGTGGGTCAGCACGGGTTCAGCGGAGACAACCCTGTCCAACCAGCCGAGCTTGCCGACATGATCGGTGTCGGAACGCCTTTCCAGCAGGAAGCCGTCGACCAGGCGGCCGTGGAAACGAACGCGGACCCGCACACCAGGCTGCGCATCGTCGGAGTGCTCGGCCGAGACCAGGTAGTCGAAGTCGCGGTCGAGGTGGGGCACCGTCAGCATCGGCAACACCCGCGCGATCGGCTCATGGTCGGCCGGGTGGCGGGTAGTGGTCACAGCGCAGGTGTAGCAGAAGCCCCTGACGCGACACCAGGTGAGCGACCGAACAGCAGTCCCGCCGTGAGCAACAACAGTGAGGCGGCGTAGACCCACCAGATAGGCACCGCCAGCGTCTCGTCTCCCAGCACGAACCGGGAGACACCGATCATGGCGTCCGAGACCGCGAAACACACCGCTCCCAATGCGGTCCACGGTGTCGGCAGGTCGGCCAGCAGCGCCGCTGACACCATCGCGGCCAACACCGCGATATACAGCGTCACCGGCAGCACCATTCCCTCGGCGAGCAACCGAGGCCAAAACCACACCAGCAACGCGACACAGGCCGCGATCACGGCCGCCACAGCCGCCAGCCGCGGCGTGGTGGCGACAGCCAACGGCAGCAGGGCACCTAGGAAGCACAGATGGGCAACCAGGAAGGCAGCAAGACCGAACACAAAGGATGGTTCCCACCACGGCATCGCGAGAAGGAAGTCTCCGACCGCCGAGAACAGCAGAGCAGCGGCCAGCCAGTGCCTCTCCCGGGCTCGGGAGTGGGTGAGTGCGGCACCGGCGAGTAGCACCGCGGTCAGCGCCTTGACTGCGGGCTGTAGATCGAACTGGCCGGTAAGCTCGGCTCCCGCGGGAACACGCGTCGCGGTCACCGCGAGAAAGACCCCGTAGCCGAGCGCGGCAAGCGCAGACGCCAGCCATAGCATTCGGCCGCGCCACGCCCGCTGCTCATCCGGCCGGTTGGTGCGGCTCGTCGGCACACTCATGGGCTGAAACCTACAAAACCGGCGTCGGCGGCCCAACTGCGTGGGACGGATCCGCTACCGCGACCATCCTTTTCCGGTGGCCGGAGGTGCCGGCGTCCGGCGCCTGCGGAGTTCGCCGCGCAGAGCCCGCATCAAGGCGAGCCCCTCGGCGACGGTATCGAGATTGCTGCCCGCAGGCACACGCTGTCCTGCGTCGTCACCCGGGTTGGCAACCTCGTGGATGAGCCAGCCGCTGCGGGCGGCTCGAACGTTGAAAATAGTCGCGATCTCGAATCCGTCGCCCCACTGCAGGGCGACCGCATCGGCGGCCGGCAGGTCAAGGAAGCCGAGGTTGCGCCGCCAGAACGCGTAGTTTCCGTAGCAAAGGTCGCTGAACTGCGTCTTGAGGATCCGGTTGACCAGCCAGTGCAGTCCTCGGTTGCCCATCCGTCGCACGCGAGTGCCGACCTGGCTGCCGTCGTGCGGAGGAAACCGGGTGCCCTTGGCGAGGTCGGCACCGCCTGTCAGGGCCTGGACCAACCGTGGGATCTCGGTGGGATCGGTGGCGGCGTCGATCGTCACGATGATATCGCCGGTCGCCGCACCGAAACCGCAGACCAGCGCATTCCCTTTGCCGGTGCAGGTCTGTTCGATGACCGTGGCCGCGGGCCACAACTCACGCGCGAGTTGGGCAGTCCCGTCCTGAGAAGCCCCGTCCACGACGACGATCTCATCGACCGGGGGCAACAGGTCGGCGATACGACCCAGATTGTGAGCATCGTTGCGTGTCGGCAGGACCACGGTGACGTTGGGCCGCTGTGCAGGGGCGGCCGGCTCGGTGCGCGCGGCTGACCCGGACTTGGAGCCGTGTCCCTCGATGCACAGCCCGGCACCGGGTGCGGTCTCGGCTACATGCTCATGCTCGGCCATAGGGTGACCCGCCTTAACGCGAAAGTGCCCCGAGGGGCCGGGACTATCTAGTTTGGCTAGCCTAACCAATATTGCGGTTGCCTGGTGATGCGGCCCGTTTCGCCTTGCCGAAAGCACCGGAACTGCAGCTGCACTGGCGCTGCTGGCCACCGCAACGGTGCTGAGCAGCGACGGGCCGGGGACCGCAGCAATGGTTGGCTGGGTGTTCACGCAGACATCGACAGCCCAGCCGTGCTGACCTGCTCGACCACGCGGCGGGCGGCCCGCAGCGCCGCCCGAGCTCGGACTCCGGCCGGCGCACGCCACTGAAGCGGCGCCTCGATACTGACGGGCACGGCAGGCAGCGCCTGCAGCATGCCGACCAGATCGATACACCCCTCACCCGGCAACAGCCGCGCGCAGCGTCCCTGGAACCGCAGTTCGTCCACCGAGGTGGGGCGCGGCGTGGTGCCGTCACAAATCTGGACGTAGGAGATCCAGTCCTGCGGCAAGGCGCGCAGGTCCGCCGGGGTGGCCAAGGCGCGGTCATAGTGCAAAGCGTCGACCAGGAGCCCGGCTGTGCCACCGGAGCAGCGCCGCAGAACCGACTCGGCCTCACCGAGGTCGCGCACCTCGGTCCACGGCATGGGTTCGAGGTTGGGACGAATGCCGAATTCCGCTGCGAATTCGCCGAGTTCGGTAAGTCTGTCGACAAGCCGGTCGGGGTCGTCGTCGTTGCCGGTCACCAACGCCTGGGTGGCACCGAGGTAGGCACCGGTTTCCAGAACTCCACCGAACTCGTCGCGCACCCGGGTGTCGGGGCGCAGCCGAAGGACCTCGATGTCGAGCACGAAAAGTCCGGTGTCGTCGAGCCGGGCACGGGTCTCACGGATCATTGGCGTCAGCCCGACGGTCGGACGCACCGGCTCGTCCTCGGTGGCTCGGATCAGCCGCAGCCCGACACCGTCGTAGCCGGCCTCGGCCGCACAGGCAACCAGTTCGGGCGGACTCAGCTCCAACACCGTCAACGGGGCCATCGCGATGGGGCGCCGGCGGTCGGCAGCCAACGTCCGGTGGCGTCGCAAAAATTTCACCGCGATTCCTCACTGTGTCGACAAACGATGATGGTGGCGCGGGGCCGATTGTCGACGACAGACGCGGTTTGCGGGGGGCTACCCTGCCAGGCATGACTGTCACGCCCGACACCCTGGATCCGGTCCTGCGCCAAGTGCTCGCAGCCTTCCCATTCCAGCTGACCACCGATGGCGGCCCAGCGGTCGCCAGACAACGGTTCGCCGATCTCCCCCGCACCCCTGTGCACCTCGAGGTAGCCGCAGCGACCACGACGATCGACGGACCGGGTGGCCCGATCCCTATACGCGTCTACCACCCGCCGCTTCCGGCCACGATGATGCCGGCGGTGATCTTCATTCACGGCGGCGGCTGGTCGGTCGGCGACCTGGACAGTTATGACGGCGCGGCGCGTATGCATGCCGTTGGAGCGGGCGCAGTGGTGGTATCGGTCGACTATCGGTTGGCCCCCGAACATCCGTATCCCGCCGCGGTCGAGGACGTGTGGGCCGCCACTCAGTGGGTCCTGGAGCACGCTGAGGAGCTCGGCGCCGACCCGTCCCGAGTGGCGGTGGCCGGCGACTCCGCCGGGGGCAACCTTGCCGCGGTGGTGGCGCAGTTGGCCCGTGACGCCGCCACACCGTTACGGTTTCAGCTGCTGTGGTACCCCTCGACGACCTTCGACACGGCGCTGCCGTCGTTCGCCGACAACGCCGACGCGCCCGTCCTGGACTCGGCCGCATGCCGAGGATTCACCCGCTGGTATCTCGGCAGTGATGTCGACCTCTCGGACCCGCCGGCCACACTGGTGCCCGCGCGCGGTGACCTGGCTGGACTGCCCGCCGCCTATATCGCCGTGGCCGGACACGACCCACTGCGTGACGACGGGGCCCGCTACGCCGAGCTGCTGGCCGACGCCGGCGTCAGCGTCGAGCTGCACAATGCCGAGTCCCTCGTGCACGGGTATCTGGGCTATGCCGGCGTCGTGCCCGCCGCGACGGCGGCGATCGAACGGGGCCTCCGCGCCCTGCGAACCGCACTAACACGAAGCCACGGCAGGCCTTCGGAGGGGCGATGAGGGACTACCTACGCGATCGGCGCGGCTAACCGCCACCGGCTGGGCCGGTGCCGCCATGACCGCCGTGCCTGTCGTATTCGGTGTCGCTGTCGCCGTGGCCGGTGTCGTGGGTGCCGTAAGCGTCCTCGGTGGAGTCGCCGTCACCCAGATCGGGCTCCATCGCGACGCTGCGGGAACGCTCCCCCTCGGTGTGCACCGGCCCAGCCTCGCCGGCCGGCTGCAAGTGCACCACCGCACCCACCGCGCGCCGAAGCCCAGGTGGGCCCTCGACGCGTAGGAACTTGCCGACCCGGCCGGCGCGGTAACGCAGCGGCGAGCCGATGAACTCACCTAGGACCACCCCGGCGCCCAGCGCGAGCGCCACTGCCGCGGCCGAAAACAGCTGTTGCAGGCCCTCACCGAAATCCTCGTCAACGGCAAGATAGAACACCGCCCGGAACACCGCCAGGCCCGGCAACATCGGCATGATGCCGGCCGTCGCGGTCACCAGCGCGGGCGCCTGCCGTCTAATCGAGATCACCGTGGCGAACACACCAACTCCGACCGCGGCGATGCCGGTGGCAACCACCTGGCCGAACCGGGCGTGCCCCAGGCCGATCAGGAGCAGCTCGGCGAACCCGGCGGCGAACCCGGCGGTAAGGGCCGAACGCGGCGGCCCATAGCTGGCCACGGTGAAGCAGACCCCCGCAACTGCGGCACCGATCACGGCCAGCGCGATCGGCAGCGTCCCGTGCGGCACGATGAAGGTCTGGGTCGCATCGACGTGCAGTTCAATCCTGACACCGACCAGTTCGGTGATCTGCAATCCGGCCAGGATTCCGACGACGATTCCACCGGTAAGAAACAGCGCCTCACCGAGGCGTGCCATCGCGGTGACCATGTACCCGGTCACCGCATCCTGCATCGCGCCGACCAGTGTCATCCCCGAAAGCAACATGACAATGCCGGTCGCGACCAGAGTGGTCGGGCCCAAACCGAAGAAATAGTATTCCCCGACCGCGACCAGCGTGGCGATCATCGCCCCGATCGCGTGCTGGAAGAAGAACGGGGTCCGGATCTTGTTCATCAGCCGGCCCGCCCGGTCGATCACGGCCGCGGTCAAGGCGGCCAGGATGCAAGTCAGCCAGGTGCCACCGAATAGCAGCGCGATGCCGAGCGCAAAACCCGCCCAGCCCAGGGTCGACAGCCAGCGCGGGTAGGGATGTGGCTGTTCGGTGAGCTCATCCATGGCCTGGTGGGCCTCGTCGACGGTGACGCCGCCGGAGGTGATCCGCCCAACGAGCCGGTCCAGATCGGCGACACGGGTGTAATCGGTCGAGCGCGTCTGCACCGAGCGCACGATCGTGATCGGTGGGCTGTCGGTGGTCGGGGGCGCCGAAACGAACACCGTGGTGACGAAGATCTCGACGACACAGTCGGTCAGATGGTATGCCCGTGCCACATCTTGAGCGGTCGCTTCCACGTCTGCGGTGCCCGCTCCGGACGACAACATTACTTCGGCGAGCCGAATCGTCAGGTCCAGCACCTTCCGGATGTGCAGATCACCGAGCACATTGGAGTTTCGGCTGCGCTGACCCGCCAGCGGCGCAGGATCACGCCGCCCGCGAAGAGCTTGCAGACTGCGACTTAGGCGGGCCGCAGCAATTGATCGATCTCGGACCATCGCGGCCCACGATACTTGCGCTTCAGCCCCTAATCCGTCGACAGCACTGAGGTGCTCTGCTCGTCGTTTTCGTCGAGCATTGCGCGGGCCACCTCGAGTGTGTCGAGGTTGTGCACCAAGGTGATCTTGGTGGCAGCGTCCAGATCTTTGGCCCGGTAGGCGCGAATGATTTCGAGGTGGTCGTCGTCACCGCGGGCTCGACGCGCTGCGTCACCGCTTATCGACAAACCCACATAGAGCGAGGACAAATCGGCCAGGGTCACTAGTAGCTCGTAGACCTTGGGACGACGGCTGGCGACGTAGAAGACTTTGTGGAATTCGCGGTTGAGCTCGACCCAGCCGATCGGGTCGGTCTCGGCTTCCATCTGGTGAGCCAACTGCTCGGCCGATTCGAGTTCGGCTGTCGTGATGTTTTTGATGCCCTCACGGACGGCCAACGGGATGAGCACTGACCTGAGCTCGTAGACGTCTTCCAGCTCGGCGCGTGAGGTCTGATGCACGGTCGCGCCGTGAAAAGGGCTGTAGTCGACCAGGCCTTCTGACATCAGATTGCGCAGCGCCTCGCGCACCGGCGTCACGCTGACCGACAGGCTCTGCGCCAGTTCCGCCTGCACTAGCCGAGTTCCGCCCGACAGCTCACCGGAGATGATCGCCTTGCGCAGTCGGTCGGTGACCGTGGTGTACGCGGTTCGGATGGGGCTGGGCCCCAGACCTGGCACCCCCGGCGCCGGCTTCGGCACGGGCCTGGGCGGCGACGGGGACGACAAAGGCGAAGTGGGCACTGCGGACTCCTTTCAGACCCGTGCGATTGGCCGGCTCTCGAATGGCCTGAAGACAATTTACCGTACCGAAACACCTGATGCCTCAAACCTGAGGTTTCATATATGAGACCTCACAACCGCTCATCCTCGGAGGCATTGCCCATGACGCTTCACCGATTCGGCTCCCGCCTGACCACCACGATCGCCGTCGGGCTCACCGCAGGGCTCGCGCTGTCGTCGTGCAGCTCCGGCGAGCAGCCCAGCGCCGACGACAGCGTCCCCGTCGTCCGGTTGCAGGGCCTCGAGGGAGGCCTCAGTTCGATGGCCCTCAAAATTATCGAGGACCAGGGCTTCGACGAAGCCAACGGCTTTGACGCAGAGACTTTCGAGGTGTCCGGCGACGCCTCGGTTCAGTTCTTCCTGCAGGGCGACGCCGACGTGTCCTTCGACGGCGATCCGCTGACCGCTGCGCTGCTGCGCAGCCAGGGCAATGACGTCACGACGTATTTCCCCATGGCAGTCCAGGATGTCGCACTCGTCGTACGCGGGGACTCGCCGTACCAGAACGAGCAGGACCTCGTCGGCCAGAAGGTCGGGCACGACGGACTCGACTCCGGCGGCATGACCGCAGCTCTGGTCATGCTCGAAGAGTTTTCCGACCTCAACATCGAAGAACAGTACGACCTTCAACTCACCCAAGAGGCCGCGCTGCTTCGGTTGCTCGACCGCGGAGACGTCGAGGCAGTCTTCACCGCCGAACCCAACACCATAATCGCGGCCAAGGAATACGGCATGCGTGTGGTGTGGGGGCCCGGCTGGGAGGAATGGGAGACGGCCGCCGGGGGCCGCTCCTGGAACATCACCGCAATGGCCCGTGACAGCTGGATCGAGGAGAACCCGGAACTGGCCGCCGGGGTCCAACACGCCTGGAACGACGCCTACGACTGGATCGTCGCCGACCCGAGCCGGGTGACCAGCGGAGAACTCGGCGAATTGATCGGGATCGAAAACGACCAGGTCGCCGACGGCTTCGAGGAATTGATCGCCACAAGCGAGTACTTCACCAAGAGGTGGACCGAAGAAGATGTCACCGCCGCCGAAGCGTTCATTGAAAAGGCCGCTGCGGCTGGACTGGGCGGCCTGACCTCTGCACCCGCCGGCGCTGTGACACGGCTGCCCGACTCGGACTCGGACAACTGAGCCGCAATGCCCCCTACCAGCCAGTCACTGCGCCCGCTGCCCCGAGCCGCAGTGCTCGCGGCAGCGGGTGCGATAACCATGCTGCTCTGGCAACTATTTTGGGACACAACAGATTTCCTACCCTCCCCCGCGCAGACAATACGTACCGCCGCCGAATTGCTGGCCGAGCCGTCAACCTACGAGGACCTCGGCGCGACGTTGCGTCGCCTCGTTCTCGGGCTGGCGATCGGATACGGGGCTGCCGTGGTGATTGCCCTGTTGATGCAGATCAGCCCGTGGTGGAACCGCTTCTTCCAGCCGACCGTCTACATCACCATCACCGCACCGAGCATGGTGGTCGCGTTGCTGTGCCTCATGGTCTTCGGCCTGGCGGAGGTCGGTGTGTACATGTCGGTGGCGATCGTCATTTTCCCGTTCGTCGTGGTCAGCCTTGATGAAGGAGTCAAAGCCCTCAACCCTGGCCTGACCGAGATGTCCCGAATCTACGGATTCGGACCGCTCGACCACATCCGGCACCTGGCGCTTCCCGAAATGGCACCGTTCCTGTTCAGCGCGTTCCGCAATGTCCACGCACTGGGCTGGAAGATCGTCGTCATCGCCGAGCTGTTTTCCCAACAGGTTGGCGTAGGCGCCGAATACAAAAGGGCCTACGGGTATTTCGCACTCGACCGGCTGCTGGTCTGGACTCTGTTCTTCATCGTGATGATCACGACGGTCGAATACCTGATTCTGCGTCCGTTCGAACGGCGCGTGTTCCGCTGGCGCGACCCCACCTGCAGCCGCCGCCGCGACAAATCCACAACCGCCGCCCCCTCGCCATAACCACACCCGAACCGGAGCGAACTTCTGAAACCATGACTGACTTTCTGACCATCTCCGATCTGCACTACGCCTATCCCGGAAGCGCCGTCGACGCCCTGTCCGACGTCGGCCTGAGGGTGGCCTCCGGTGAATTCGCCTGTGTCGTCGGGCCGAGCGGCTGCGGCAAGTCCACACTGCTGAACATTCTGTCCGGATTGTCCGCTCCGACCGCGGGCTCGGTCACCATTGGCGGTACTCCGATGGTGACCGATGGCATTGTGCAGCCAGCCACCCGGCCCCGGCTCGGCTACCTCTTCCAGGATCCGCGGCTGCTGCCCTGGCGAACGGTGCGCAAGAACATCGAACTCGCACTCAAGGGCGCTGGCGTGCCCCGGGCACAGTGGCGCGAACGCACCGACCGCTATCTGGCCATGTGCGAGCTGGAGCACTTTTCCGAGAGTTGGCCAGGCAGCCTTTCCGGCGGCCAACGCCAACGGGTGGCCATCGCACGCGCGCTGGCCATCGAGCCGGCCTGTGTACTGATGGACGAACCGTTCTCGGCGCTCGACGAAGTCACGGGCCGCTCACTTCGAGGAAAGCTGCTCGAGTTGTGGGCACAAACCGGACAGACCTTCATCTTCATCACCCATTCCATCCGTGAGGCAGTGTTCCTGGCCGACCACGTGTATGTCATGGCCCCAGGCCCGGGCCGGGTACTCGAACGCATCACCATCGACATCCCCCGACCACGCCGCTACGAATCTCCAGAAATCGCCGAAGTCGAGGGAAGCGTCATCGACTCGGTACTGCAGTATTGGAGCACCGATGACAGCGCCGGAAGTCCGGCATGACCAGCACGTTGACGCAGAAGAACGCCCCGGCCGCAATGACACCGCCGCGACAACGCTGGCGACCGCCACCTGAGATCACCTCGGTAGCAACAGCTCTACTGGTGTGGTGGCTATGCGCCGGCACCGTACTGCCCTACCTGCCGTCACCGTCAGCTGTGGTCACCGAAATATCCGCAGCACTGTCGTCACCGACCCTGTACGAGTCGATGGCGATCACCCTTCGCCGCATCGTCATCGCTTGGGGTATCGGGTTTTCCATCGCGTTGGCGGTCGGCGTCGCGATGGCACGCAACCGATACGCCGAGGCGCTGGCACACCCGGTCGTTTTCATCGGTTTGGCACTGCCAGGCCCGGTGACCATTTTGTTCTCCACACTATGGCTAGGCCTTGGCGAACTGGCCACCCTGGTGGCCTTGACCTTGGCAGTCACGCCGTTCATGGTGACGTTCGTCTACGACGGCAGCCGAGCGCTCGATCCCGGAATCTTCCAGATGGCTTCGGTGTACCAGATGGGCGTCGCAGACCGCTTCCGGCACGTGATCCTGCCCCAGCTCGCACCGGCGCTGTTGTCCGCGGCGCGATTTGGTTTCGCGATGGGTTGGAAGCTTGTAGTGCTCGTCGAAGCGCTATCGGCCGGATCGGGCATCGGCGAACGCATCGAGTACTTCTTCTCCTACAACCGCCCAGCCGCCGTCATCGCTTGGACTCTGAGCTTCACACTCGTCATGGTGCTGATGGAGGTGCTGGTGTTTCGTACGGTGTCACGCCGAGTATTTCGCTGGCGTCCTGCGGCCGGAGGTGTCCGATGACCATCTTTCATCTCGGCTTCCCCTCGCACGCAGTGTCCGACGTGCACATGGGCGCATGGGGCGATCTCGCCGCCGACGTCGAACGCGCCGGCTTCGACACTCTCTGGCATTCCAACGAGCGATTCTTCCGGGACATGTTCGTCCGGATGACGGTCTCGTCGATGCGTACCTCCACGTTAACCCTCGGCGGCGCCGTCGCCGACGGGTACACCACCAACCCGGCAATCACCGCACAGGCCCTCGCTACCATCACCGAACTCAGCAGTGGTCGGGCCACCCTGGCCATCGGAGCCGGTGGTTCCGGACTTCCGATGATGGGGGTGCGGCGCACCGCGGTGACCGAGACGACCCGCGCGGCATTCGAGTCGATCGCCGGCCTATTGGCCGGACAGACCGTCAACCGCCACACCGATGCCTTCACATTGCGTAACGCCAACCTCAAAATCGTTCCCGAACAGCCTGTTCCCCTGTGGATCGCCAGCCGAGGCCGCCGCATGCTCGAAATGGCCGGTGGTACCGCCGACGGCGTGATGATCGCCAGCCAGGCCGCACCGCAGGGTCTGGCTCGCGCACTGAACCACGTACGGCGCGGCGCGACGAACCGGGGCCGTGACATCGGCGCTGTGCGGACCATGGCCCGGGTGGACACCTGCGTGCACACCGACGAGCAACACGCTCGGGACGGATGCCGGTTGATGGTCGCCAAGCTGCTCTGGATGAGCTTCCCCGACCGTGGCTTTGTCACCGACGCCGGGCTGGAGGTTCCTGCAGAGCTCGAACACATCATCGCTCAACGCGACTACGACGCATTGGAGGCAGCAGCGCATATGGTGCCCGACAACATGATCGACACCTTCTGCTGGGCGGGCACCCCCGAACAGCTGGTGGGTCGAGTGGGCGACGTGGTACGGGCCGGCGGGATCAGCGACATCGGCTTTTGGCTTCTGCGAGCTCCCGGCCAGTCATTGACGCAGGCACGCGAGCTGCTATCTGAAGCGCTGAGCCCGCTTCGCCGCCAGTTCGGGCAGGAGCCGGCACGGTGAATGGCCTGCTCTACGATGCCGATCACCTCGCCACCGCGTTGGCCGAGGCCGCCCTGGATGCGCTGGTCGTCACGACCGCCCCGAACGTCCGGTACCTGACTCGGTTCGGCAAACCTGGCAGCAGCCTCGCCATCGTCAGCAGAGACGATCCGTCGCATCCGCACCTGGTGGTGTCGGCCGGTGACATCGACTATCTGGTCGAAGATCTCGTTCCCGCGTTGCCCGTACATGTATGGGGTGACTTCGTCCGATTCGGCGAGTCTGTGGAGCCCCTGGACACCAACCAGCAGCTGGTCGCCACCGCACACCAGAGCCGCCGAACAGATCTGGATAGATCCGCCATGCTCGCCTTCACCACCACCGAGCTGGGTCTCGACGGAGCACGAATCGGCCTGGACGTGGCAACGGAGTTGGAGCCGGCGCTGGTCGCCGCACTGCAGAACAGCTTCGTCGGCAACGCATCCCGGCTGCTAGCACGACTTCGAATGCGCAAGACCGACCTGGAAATAGCCCGTATCCAGGAGGCGGCCCGCATCGCCGAGGCCGGCATCAGCGCAACAGCCGCGGCAGCGCGGGCCGGGATCACACAGGCCGAACTCGCCACCGAGTACCGCATCGCGGTCGCACGCGAAGGCGGGCTTCTGCGGGTCGACTCAGTATCGGTTGGCGCCTCGACCGTGTTCGGCAACGCGAACGTCGCCGACGCGGTGCTGTTGCCGGGTGAGCTTCTGCGGTTCGACGTCGGTGCGATCTTCGCCGGCTATCAGTCCGATCTGTCGCGCTGCTTCAGCCTGGGTTCTCCGTCGGCAAAGGCCGAACGCTACGCCAACGCCGTCATCGCCGGACAGTCCGCAGCGTTGGACATTCTGAGACCCGGCGTACGCACGAGCGACCTGTTCGCCGCTGCGGTGACCGAGACGCGCCACGCCGGAATCCCGCACTACGACCGCACCCACGTCGGTCACGGCATCGGCCTGGCGGGAGGCTATGACGCTCCGCTACTGGCGCCCAACGATCCACACACCATCGAGCAGGGCATGGTCCTTTGTGTCGAGACCCCATATTACGAGTTCGGTTTCGGCGGCGTGCAGATCGAGGATATGGTTGTCGTCACCGAAACCGGATGGCGCCCACTGACCCGGTTACCCCGCAGATTCGAGTCGTTGTGAGCGACAAACACATACGCCTCGTCTGTATCCGCTGCGGGGCCGAAGGTGACCCGAGCCCGAACGGACGGGGTTGTGATCGGTGCCGCGCTGCGGGGGAACCGGCAAACCTGCGTACCGATTACGATCTCGCCGTAGACGGCAAGCAGTTCATCGCCGATCTGGCCGGCCCCCTGCGTGGCACCGCCAGGTATCGTGCGCTGTTGCCGGTCGAACCCGACGACGACGCAGCCGCGGCCGCACCCACCCCGTTGTTACCAGCGCCTCGGCTCGCCGCCGCGATCGGTGTGCGCCGGGTGTGGATCAAGGACGAA
Organism: uncultured Mycobacterium sp.; assembly: GCA_964562545.1. Lineage (GTDB taxonomy): Bacteria > Actinomycetota > Actinomycetes > Mycobacteriales > Mycobacteriaceae > Mycobacterium. The sequence goes on from CAZLTV010000014.1 coordinate 26,255, forward strand.
TCTCGCGGGCTGAGCTGGTCGTTCAAGGACCGCGCCGCTGCGATGGCGGTCCGCCATGCGCTGCAGTTGGGGATCGGGGTCTTGATCACCGCCTCGACAGGTAACGCGGCAGCGGCCACCGCGGCGCACGCGCAGCGATCCGGTCTCGATGCTGTGGTGGTATTCGCGCGCGGCGTCGATCGGTTGATGGCAGCCTTCGTCGCCGGTTATGGCGCCCACATCGGGGTGGCCGAATCCAAGCGCGATCGTTGGCGGCTGGTCGGTGAAGCGGTCGAACGCTACGGCTGGTACCCGATGTCCAACTACGCCGACCCACCCATCGGGAACAACCCATACGCCCTAGACGGTTACAAGCCACTCGCCTACGAGATGTGGGAGCAGCTGGACCGTCAGGTGCCCGATGCGGTGTACTTTCCGATCTGTTATGGCGACGCGTTGGCCGCCAGCCGGCGCGCGTTCGGCGAGCTCGTGGCACTCGGGCTCACCGATCGGGTACCTGCTCACAGTGGCGGTGAAATCTACGGCAGCTTGACCGCCGCATTAACCGCCGGCGCCGACTCCGTCAGCCCAGCGGTCATCGATCATGGCACCTCAGCAACCTCAATATCTGCGGCACAGAGCACCTTTCAAGCGCTTCAGGCCATTCGCGAGAGCTCCGGGGCCGTGCACACCGTCAGTGAAGCCGAGATCGCCGACTCGGTCGCGTTGGCAGCCCGATGCGAGGGCCTGCTGCTAGAGAATGCCGCAGCCGCAGGCCTGGCGGCACTGCGTGCCCACCGACGCGATGACGTGGTGTCCGCCAACGCCGAGGTGGTAGTCGTCGCGTCATCGACGGGATTGAAATCACTGGCCGCACGAATGGATCATGCGGTGCGCGCGCCGGAGATAGATGACGTCTCAGCACTGGAGTCGCTGAGACGTGGACAGGAGGACAAGCACAGATGAAGTTCGGAGTCGGATTGCCGACCGGCATGGAAGGACTGATCAACCCGATTCCGTTCTTCAAGCCGGGCGACTTCCTCAGAGCGGCGAAGCGGGCCGAAGAGCTCGGCTACGATTCCGTGTGGGGCAACGATCACTATGCGCCGCAGGACTATGTCCGTAGGGAGTACTCGGCGGTTCCCAATTTCTATGAGGTGCTCAGCGTGCTCACCGCGGCGGCTACGATCACCGAACGCATCGAAATCGGTACTGCCGTCTTGGTTCTACCGATGCGCGATATCGTGACGCTGGCACGCCAAGCAGCCACCGTCGACCAGCTCAGCGGCGGCCGGCTACTACTCGGAGTCGGGATCGGCGCCTACCCGGAGGAATTCAGGGCAGCCCGGCCCGACCTTGCCGGGCTGCACCGCGGAGAGATGCTCGAAGAAGGTCTCACGCTGCTGAACCGGCTCTTTTCCGAAAAGTCGGTGACTCACCACGGCAAGTACTACCAAGTGGACTCGCTCGATCTGGCCCCCAAGGGATTCGGCGGCACGGTCAGACTGCTTGTCGGCGGTCACCAGCTACGCGGAATCGACCGGACCATCCGGCACGCAAGTGGCTGGATTCCCGGTTGGCGCCCGTTCGATGAGCTGGCCGAATGGATTGCCACACTTCGGCAGCGGGCCGGCGCCGCGGGCCGCGACCCTCAGTCGCTGACAGTGGCCCCGCAGCTGTCGTGTCTTATCGGCCGCCATCACGAAGCCACCGAAAGCCGCTACCTCGACAGCGGGATGGTGCGTCACCGCAAGTCGCTGTCATTCGATGGACGCGACCCGTCGAAGTCGTTACACAACAACCTCATCGGCGGATACGCAGAGGTCTACGAACGCGTCGAGCGGCTGAACTCGATGGGCGCTGACCATCTCGCCTGTCTGACGTTCTGTGTCGACACCATCGAGGAATGGTTCGAACAGGTGGAGATGTTCGCCGCCGAAGTGATTCAACCGTTTCGTCGTGCACACGGCATCGCGGTGCCGTCGGTGACGGCACCATGATCGACCTGCGCACCGACACGGTCACCCGACCCACCCAGGGCATGCGGGCGGCGATCGCTGCCGCCGAGGTGGGAGACGAACAGAAAGGCGAGGATCCCACCACTGTGGCGCTCGAAGAGCGCGTCGCCAGCCTTCTTGGCGCACAGGCTGCGATCTTCGTGCCCTCGGCGACAATGGCCAACCAAATCGCACTGCAATTATGGTCGCGCCCCGGAGACGGGCTTATCGCTTCGGCGGACGCCCATCTTATCCACAGTGAGGCCGGTGGTCCCGCCGCACTGGCGGGTCTCATGGTGCAACCGATCGCCTCGACCGATGGCACGTTCGACGACGTGCAGTTCACTGCGTCGCTGATCGCCGATGGCGTCGAAAAGCCCCGCACCGCAATCCTGTCCGTGGAGAACAGTCATAGTAATGCCGGCGGCCGGGTTTGGGCTCTCGACCGCCTCGACCACTTGCGCGCCGCCGCGGCACGCCACGCTATCCGCACCCACCTCGACGGGGCCCGGCTACTCAACGCCGCAACCCACAGCGCGGTATCACCCCGGCGCATCTGCGCGGGCATCGATTCGGTCACCTTCTGCCTTTCGAAGGGACTGGGCTGTCCGCTGGGCGCGCTCCTGACGGTGCCCGCCGCAAAAGTGCCCGAGGCCCGGCGCATTAAACAGCGACTCGGTGGTGCGATGAGGCAGTCGGGTCTGCTGGCCGCGGCGGGACTCTACGCACTCGACCATCACGTCGAACGAATCGCCGACGACCATGCCAGAGCCCGCCGGCTCGCCGAACTGCTGGCCGATACCGGCCTTGTGCGTGGACAGGTCTACACCAACGTCGTGCAACTCGACGCGACCGCGGCCGGCTGGGACCGCGAGGTGCTACGACGCCGGCTGGCCGCCGAGGGTGTCCTCGTCTCGGCGCTGCCCCGACCAGGATTGCTGCGCGCAGTGACCCACCTCGACGTCGGTGACCTCGAAGTCGAGCACGCGGGCGAGATCATCGCCCGCGTGCTCGCCCACAGCTAGCTCACACCGCGTTCTTGAGGTCCTCGACCTTGTTGAGCTGTTCCCATGGCAAGTCGATATCGGTGCGACCGAAGTGACCATAGGCGGCGGTCGGCGCATAGATCGGCCGCAACAGATCCAGATCCCGCACGATCGCGCCGGGACGGAGATCGAAGACGCTGGTGATGGCCTTCTCGATGCGGGCCGGGTCAACAGTCTCAGAGCCGAACGTCTCGACGAACAGCCCGACGGGCGCCGCCTTACCGATTGCGTAGGCGACCTGAACCTCGACGCGCTCGGCCAGACCGGCAGCGACAACATTCTTGGCCACCCAACGCATCGCATAGGCCGCCGAGCGGTCCACCTTGGACGGATCCTTGCCGGAGAACGCCCCACCACCGTGACGGGCCCAACCACCGTAGGTGTCGACGATGATCTTGCGGCCGGTGAGCCCGGCATCGCCCATCGGCCCACCCAGAACGAACTTGCCGGTCGGATTGACCAGGATCCGCGGCGCAGAGGTGTCGAGGGTTTCGTGCCCCAACTCGGCGAGCACGGCGTCGATGACATGCTGGGTGATGTCGGGCGTCAGCTGCTTGTCCAGGTCGATGCCATCGGCGTGCTGGGTGGACAACACCACAGTGTCCAGCCGCACCGGCGTATTGCCCTCGTACTGGACGGTGACCTGGGTCTTACCATCCGGACGCAGGTAGTCCAGCGTGCCGTTCTTGCGGACTTCGGTCAGCTTGCGCGAAAGCCGATGCGCCAGCGCGATCGGCAGCGGCATCAGCTCGGGGGTCTCCTTGATGGCATAACCGAACATCAGCCCCTGATCGCCGGCCCCCTGGGAATCCAGCGGGTCGGCCGCGCCACCCACCCTGGTCTCGTGCGCGGTGTCGACACCCTGGGCGATATCGGGCGACTGCTTCCCGATGCCGATGTTGACACCGCAGGTCTCACCGTCAAAGCCCTTATCGGAGGAGTCGTATCCGATGTCCAAGATCCGGTTCCGGACCGTATCGGTGATATCGGCGAACGCGTTCCTGGCGGTCGTCGTGACCTCACCGACGACATGCACCTGCCCGGTCGTCACCAACGTCTCCACCGCGACCCGGGACCGAGGATCGTCGGCGAGCAGCGCGTCGAGCACCGAGTCGCTGATGGCGTCGCAGATTTTGTCAGGGTGGCCTTCGGTTACCGATTCACTGGTAAACAGCCGGGCTTCACTCACTTCTGTTCCCTCTCCACTCACGCGCGTCTTCAGATAATCACTTGGTCGACTTCTACCGAGTCAACTCTTACCGGGTGCCAGTCGCACCCAAACCGGTGGGGTCTATGCGCAATCCTTCCGCGCACGCTGTCTGCCTCCGCACCGATGCTTCCCTACCGGACGCCGCCGTCCAGGAAAGCCGCGATCGCATCCACAATACGGCTGGCGATCAGTGTCTTCGAACCATGCTCCAGAGCCGACTCGGCGCCGTCGGCAGCAAGCAGCCAACCATCATTGTGGTCGACCTCGAACGCCCGGTTCTCCCCCACCGCGTTGACGACGAGCAAATCGCAGCCTTTACGCTTCAGTTTGGCCCGGGCATGAAACAGCACGTCGCCGTTCGCATCACCGGTCTCGGCGGCGAACCCGACGATAGCCCTCATATTGGGCAGTTGTCCCTCGTCACGAGCGTGCACCGCCCCAGCAAGGATGTCATCGTTTCGAACGAGCTCGATGGTCGGCTCACCGGCCCCGGCGGGACCCTTCTTGATCTTGTTGGCGGCCTGCGTGGCAGGCCGAAAGTCGGCGACGGCGGCAGCCATCACCAACACGTTGGCCTCGGGTGCGTGTTTGGACACTGCGTCGCGAAGCTGCGCGGCCGACCCCACGTGCACGACGTGTACACCGGCAGGGTCGATCAGGCCTGCGGTGTTACCCGCGATCAATGTCACCTCGGCACCTCGCTGGGCCATCACCCGCGCCATCGCGTAGCCCTGCTTGCCGGAGCTGCGGTTGCCGATGAAGCGAACGGGATCGATCGGTTCGCGCGTACCGCCGGCAGTGACCAGCGCCTTGACGCCGGACAGGTCGAACGGCAACGCGTCACCGCGAGCAAGCAGAAGCTGCGCCAGCGTGCTGATCTCCTCGGCCTCGGGAAGCCGGCCGGTTCCGGTGTCGGCCCCGGTCAACCGGCCCGCCGCGGGCTCCATGACGATCGCGCCCCGTCGGCGCAACGTGGCGACGTTGTCGACCGTAGCCGGGTGAAACCACATCTCGGTGTGCATCGCGGGCGCGAACAGCACCGGACAGCGGGCGGTGAGCAATGTGGCGGTCAACAGGTCATCTGCGCGCCCGGCCGTCGCGCGGGCCAGCAGGTCCGCGGTGGCCGGCGCGACCACGACCAGGTCGGCCGCCTGACCAATGCGGACATGAGGGACCTCGTGGACGTCATCGAAGACCCCGGTGTGGACCGGGTTGCCCGAAAGCGCCTCGAACGTGGCGGCTCCGACGAACTTCAGCGCGGACTCGGTCGGCACCACACGGACGGAGTGGCCGGCCTCGGTGAGTTGACGGACCACCGTGGCCGCCTTATAGGCGGCGATGCCACCGGCGACACCGACGATGATCCGTTTGCGTTGCATCAGCCGAGCTGCTCTTCGCCCGAGAGGCTCATCGAACGCCGCTGCTCTTCGCCCGAGAGGCTCATCGCTGTCCGACGCTCTTCGCCCGAGAGGCTCATCGCCGCCGCCCCGGCCTACTCGCCCTCGGTGTGCTCGAGCAGGTCCTCGTGAATTTCGCGCATGGCGATCGAAAGCGGCTTTTCCTGCAGGCCGGGCTCGACCAGCGGACCCACGTACTCGAGAATGCCGTCGCCGAGCTGGTTGTAGTAATCGTTGATCTGGCGCGCACGCTTGGCGGCATAGATGACCAGCGCGTACTTGCTTGAGGCACGATCCAGTAGATCGTCGATGGGCGGATTGGTGATGCCCAACGGCGTGTCATAGGCACGGGCGCCGGACTCGTCGGTATCGACGGCGGCCAGCCGCGTGTCGGCGTGCGGGGTAGTCACGTAAAGGTCTCCTGGCGCTTGGCGGATAGGCGTGTCATGAGCACGTACGGGCGTCGATCAGAGGCGATCGCGCGGCACCGACGTGCGAGCCACCAGCAAGGATACCAATTCCGAGCAGGCTGACTCCAACTGACTGTTCACGACGACCTCGTCGAAATCGCTCTGAGCGGCCAGTTCTTCCCGCGCGGTCTGCAGTCTGCGGGCCATCACCTCCGGCGTTTCGGTGCCGCGGCCTGCCAGGCGGCTTTCCAGCGTCTCCCAGCTGGGCGGCGCGAGGAACACCGATACCGCCTCTGGCATCGCCGTCTTGACCGCTCGCGCACCGGCGAGATCCACCTCGATCAACACCGGGTGACCGGCCGCCGAGGCCTCACGCACGGGCGCTGCGGGCGTTCCCGAGCGGTGCAGTCCCCCGTGTATCTCTGCCCACTCCAGCAGTTCGCCCCCATCGATGAGCTGCTGAAACCGCTCGGCCGAGACGAACGAGTAGTCCACGCCGTCCACCTCGCCGGGCCGTGGGGCCCGCGTGGTCACCGAGACACTGAAGTAAAGGTCAGGGACCCGTTCCCGCAGGCACCGCACCACGGTGGACTTCCCGACGGCAGACGGGCCGGACAACACGACTATCGGAGCCACCAACGGCCCTTCGCCGCGGTCCGGCCCTCCGCCTTCGATCACCGACCTCCCTTACGAGAAGTCGAACTTTTCCAGCAGGGCCTTGCGCTGACGGTCGCCGAGGCCACGCAGCCTGCGCGTCGGGGCGATCTCCAGCTCGGTCATGATCTCCTGAGCCTTGACCTTGCCGACCTTCGGCAACGCCTCCAGGAGCGCTGACACCTTCATCTTGCCCAAGACCTCGTCGGTCTCGGCATCTTGGAGCACCTGCTTGAGGTTGGTGCCGCCGCGCTTGAGCCGGTCTTTGAGCTCGGCTCGCGCTCGACGTGCGGCAGCAGCCTTCTCCAACGCTGCCGCGCGCTGTTCGTCGGTCAACTGGGGAAGGGCCACGGGATCCTCCGATTCATCACCATCATCTGATTTGTCTCGGCTGATCCGTCAAGAACCAGCCAGCGTGGACGACCGTACCCACGTGGACTGACGAAAGCTAACCCCACCCCCCGCTTACCTGGTGAAAAGCCCTGCATGGAGGCGCCAGCGTGCGTTCACAGCATTTTCCCAGAAATCGGTCACAGCAACCATATGTTTGGCCAAAAAGCCTGAATATCAACCATATTCGGCCGTTGTCGCAACCCAGTCCGATCAACCCCGACAGGTGCGCGCCGCCGCCCGCCGTCGAATGCGGTCTGCCGAGAAATTTTCGCTGGTCACCGCGTGTCGGGCGTGTCGCAGCGGGCGTGAGGACAGCCACTCTCTGCCTCCGATGTGGGCTTCATGTCGCCACAACTCGGCCGCTCGACATCACATAAGGCCCCAGACGGCCCCAAACGGCCCCCTGATCTGCGGATCCGCGCCCGTACTACCCGGCTGCGAGGTAGGCGACCGCGTCGCGCATCCGGGCGGCTGCGACGCGCAGCGACGCTTCGTCGGGTCCGGCCCGTAGAACGTCGCGCGACACCGCCGGAAGCAGCTGCCCCGGCCGCGCCCCACCGAGACCCGCCAACGCCTCTGGACGCCCGCCTTGAGCGCCCACACCGGGCACCAGAACGGGACCATTGAGGGCGCTGACATCGGGCGGGTCACTCAGCGTCGCACCCACCACCACACCGACCGAACCGCGGGTCTCGCGCCCGTTGATCGAAGCTGCCGCGTCGACGATCGACTGCGCGACGGTGCACTCCCCCGCGCGGGCGCGCTGCACCGACGCTCCCTCCGGGTTCGACGTGGCAGCGAGCACGAAAACCCCGCGATCGTGGTGTCGGGCGGTCTCGAGCAGCGGCTGCAGAGATCCGAACCCCAGGTAGGGCGACGCAGTTACCGCATCGGCTGCCAGGGGCGAGTCGCCGGCCCACGCCTGGGCGTAGGCGGCCATGGTCGAGCCGATGTCGCCACGTTTGGCGTCGGCGAGCACCAGCACCCCGGCGGTACGCAGCGCCGCGATCGTGCGTTCCAACACTGCGTAGCCTGCGGCGCCGTACGCCTCGAAGAACGCAACCTGCGGCTTGACGACAGCGAACTCACCGAAAGCCGCGACGCAGATGTCGCTGAAGCGGGCCAATCCGTCAGCGTCGACGCCGAGGCCCCAGGCCCGAAGCAGCTCTGGATGCGGGTCGATACCCACACACAGCGGTCCGCGGTCGGCCACCGCGCCGGCCAGACGCTCGCCGAACCCGACCACCGTCAAGACCCCAGCGTGCTGTGCAACTCCTGCAGCGACATCACACCGATGTCGCCCCGGATGCCGGCCTCAATGCCCTGTACGGCCGCCGAGGCGCCCTGCACAGTCGTCACGCACGGGATGTTCATCGACACCGCTGCCGACCTGATCTCGTACCCGTCGATACGCGGCCCGGAGTTGCCGTAGGGGGTGTTGATCACCATGTCGACCTCACCGGCCTTGATCAGATCGACCGCCGAAGGAAGCGGATCGGGCCCGCTGGCTTCTTCGAAGTGCTTGCGCACCTCACCGCACGGGATGCCGTTGCGCCGCAGCATTTCCGCGGTGCCCTCGGTAGCAAGGACGCGGAAGCCCAGATCGGCCAGACGCTTGACCGGGAACACCAGCGACCGCTTGTCGCGGTTGGCCACCGACACGAACACGGTGCCCTGGGCCGGCAGCGAGCCGTAGGCCGCGGTTTGGCTCTTGGCGAACGCGCTACCGAAGTCGTGGTCGATGCCCATCACCTCACCGGTGGACTTCATCTCCGGGCCCAGAAGCGAGTCGATTTGACTGCCGTCGGACTTACGGAACCGGTGGAACGGCAGAACTGCTTCCTTGACCGCTACCGGTGCGCTGCGTGCCGTAGCGGCCCCGTCACCGGAACGCAGCAACAGCCCTTCCTCGCGAAGCTCGGCGATCGTGGCGCCAAGCATGACCCGCGCGCAGGCCTTCGCCAGCGGCACGGCCGTCGCTTTGGACACGAAGGGCACCGTACGGCTCGCCCGCGGGTTGGCCTCCAGCACGTACAACACGTCGTCTTTGAGCGCGTACTGCACGTTGAGCAAACCGACAACGCCCACCCCGAATGCGATGGCCTCGGTGGCCCGTCGCACCGCGTCGAGGTCGCTGCGTCCCAGCGTTACCGGAGGTAGAGCGCACGCCGAATCACCGGAGTGGATGCCGGCCTCTTCGATGTGCTCCATGACCCCGCCGATGTATACCTCGGTGCCGTCGCACAGGGCGTCGACGTCGATCTCGATGGCGTCCTCGAGGAACCGGTCGACGAGCACGGGATGTTCGGGCGACAGCTCGGTCGCGCGCTGGATATAGCGTTCGAGGTTCTCCTCGTCGTAGACGATCTCCATACCGCGTCCACCCAGCACGTAGGACGGACGCACCAGCACCGGATAGCCGATATCGGCGGCGATCCGGCGCGCCTGGTCGTAGCTGATCGCGGTGCCGAACCGCGGCGCCGGCAGGCCGGCTCTGGTCAGGACTTCCCCGAACTGACCACGGTCCTCGGCCAGGTCGATAGCTTCCGGGCGGGTACCGACGATCGGCACCCCGGCCTTTTCCAGGCGCTCAGCCAGCCCCAGCGGTGTTTGACCACCCAACTGCACGATCACCCCAACCACCCCGGGACCCCCACGTCCGGAGGCCTGCTCGGCCAGGTAGATCTCGAGCACGTCCTCGAAGGTGAGCGGTTCGAAGTACAGCCGATCGGCGGTGTCGTAGTCGGTCGACACCGTCTCCGGGTTGCAGTTGATCATCACGGTCTCGAAACCGGCCTGGCTCAACGTGGTCGCCGCGTGCACGCAGCTGTAGTCGAACTCGATGCCCTGCCCGATACGGTTGGGGCCCGAGCCCAGGATGAGCACCTTGGGCCGCTGCGCCTGCGGGGCGACCTCGCTCTCGGCGGCTGGGTCGAGTTCGTAACTGCTGTAGTGGTAGGGGGTCTTGGCCTCGAACTCGGCGGCACAGGTGTCGACGGTCTTGAACACCGGGTGGATACCGAGTCGTTGCCGAAGCGTCCGCACTCCGGCCTCGCCCGCCAGTTCCGGCCGCAGCGCCGCGATCTGGCGATCAGACAGACCGTGATACTTGCTGCGACGCAGCAGTTCTTCGGCCAGCACCGGTGCGTCGACAAGCTCGGCGCGCAACTCCACGAGACCGGAGATCTGCTCGACGAACCACGGATCGACGCCGGAGGCCTGCGCTACCTGTTCGACTGTGGCGCCCAGCCTCAGCGCATACTCGATGTCGTAGAGCCGCCCCTCGGTCGGGGTGCGCAACCGCTGCAATACTTCGGCGACGTCGATGTCGGGGTCGGGCCCAGTCCAGAAGCCGGTCCGACTCGTCTCCAGTGAGCGCATCACTTTTCCGAGCGCTTCGATGAAGTTGCGCCCCAGCGACATCGCCTCCCCCACCGACTTCATGGTTGTAGTCAGCGTGGTGTCGGCGCCGGGAAATTTTTCGAACGCAAACCGGGGCGCCTTGACAACCACATAGTCGAGGGTGGGTTCGAAGCAGGCCGGGGTCTCCTTGGTGATGTCGTTGACGATCTCGTCGAGTGTGTAGCCGATGGCCAACTTCGCGGCGATCTTGGCGATCGGGAACCCGGTCGCCTTCGACGCCAATGCGCTTGATCGCGACACCCGGGGGTTCATCTCGATGACGATGAGCCGACCGTCTTCGGGGTTGACCGCGAACTGAATGTTGCAGCCGCCGGTGTCGACCCCCACTTCGCGCAGGATGTCGATGCCCAGCGTTCGCATCTTCTGGTACTCGCGGTCAGTCAGCGTCATGGCCGGGGCGACCGTCACCGAGTCGCCGGTGTGCACGCCCATCGGGTCGACGTTCTCGATCGAGCACACCACCACGACGTTGTCGCGGCCGTCGCGCATCAATTCGAGTTCGTATTCCTTCCAGCCGAAGATCGACTCTTCGATCAGCACGTTCGCCGACGGAGAGGCCGTCAGGCCTTCACCGGCCATCCGCGCGACATCCTCGGCGGAATAGGCCATACCCGAACCCAACCCGCCCATCGTGAAGCTGGGCCGGACAACCACCGGAAGACCAAGATCGGCGACGGTCTCACGGACCTCGTCCATGGTGTAACACACCCGGCTTCGGGCGGATTCACCACCAACCTTGCTGACAATGTCCTTGAACTTCTGCCGGTCTTCACCCCGCTGGATGGCTTCGAAGTCGGCACCGATCAACTCGACGCCGTACTTGTCGAGGGTGCCGTTCTCGTAGAGCTTGACCGCGGTGTTCAGCGCCGTCTGCCCACCGAGGGTGGCCAGCAATGCATCGATCTTGTTACCGCGCTCGGCCTGCTGAGCGATCACCCGTTCGACGAAGTCGGCGGTGATCGGCTCGATGTAGGTGTGGTCGGCGTACTCCGGGTCGGTCATGATCGTGGCCGGATTGGAATTCACCAGGCTGACCTGCAGGCCCTCGGCGCGCAGTACGCGACAGGCCTGGGTGCCGGAGTAGTCGAACTCGCAGGCCTGTCCGATGATGATCGGACCCGATCCGATCACCAGGATGTGGTTGAGATCTGTGCGACGCGGCATTACCTACCTACCTCCTGCGCGAGCGTGCGTGTCTGCACGCAACACGCCGCGAAAATTGCTGAGAAACTGCACGCTCGGGATCACTTGTCCCCCGCCATAAGGTCGACGAACTGATCGAAGAGGTATTCGGCGTCATGCGGGCCCGCGGCCGCCTCGGGGTGATATTGCACCGAAAAGGCCTTGCCGCTCGACAAGCGAACTCCTTCGACCACACCGTCGTTGGCACAGGTGTGGCTGACCTCGGCGCGGCCGAACGGGGTGTCGAACTGCTCCCCGGCCTCACCTTCGAGTGCGAAACCATGGTTTTGCGCGGTGATGGCCACCCTCCCGGTGGCGTGGTCCAGCACCGGGACATTGATGCCTCGGTGGCCGAACACCATCTTGTAAGTGGACCGGCCCAGCGCACGCCCGAGGATCTGATTGCCGAAACAGATGCCGAACAAGGGGATGTCGGCGCCCAGAACCTCTCGAGTGACATCAACGAGATGATCCGCGGTAGCCGGGTCCCCTGGCCCGTTGGACAGGAACACACCGTCGGGTTTCAGGTCGGCGACCTCGGCGAACGTCGCCGACGACGGCAACACCAGGCAACGCACACCACGAGCCGCAAAGTTACGCGGCGTATTGGTTTTGATCCCCAAATCCAGTGCGACAACAGTGAAACGCTGCGCCCCTTCCGGTTCGATCACGTAGAGGTCGTCGGTGCTGACCTCACCGGCGAGATCGGCACCGAGCATCGGCTTCTGATTACGCACCCGGGTCAACAACTCGTCAAGCGGCGCGCCGGCCGCCGCGCCGCTGAACACTCCGGCCTTCATCGAGCCGCGGCTGCGCAAGTGCCGCACCACCGCCCGGGTGTCGATCTCGGCGATGCCGACGATGTGCTGGCGCTCCAGTTCGTCGTCGAGGCTGCCGGTGGCTCGCCAATTCGACGCCCGCGGTGACGGGTCGCGGACGGCATAGCCTGCCACCCAGATCTTGTCTCCGCGGCTTTCGCTGTCCTCAAGGTTCCAGCCGGTGTTACCGATCTGCGGGGCGGTGGCCACCACGATCTGACGGTGGTAGCTCGGATCGGTGAGCGTCTCCTGGTAACCGGACATACCGGTGGAGAACACCGCCTCGCCGAGTGTTTCGCCGACTGCCCCGAACGGACGACCGGTGAAGACCCGACCATCCTCGAGCACCAGCAGTGCCTTCTGTGGTGTCATGAGACCTCCTCCGGGAGCCATTTCGAATACTCAGCTCGGTTATCGGCGCGGAATCCCGTGTCGATCTCGGCGCCTGACGGCAGCCGCCAGCGAATCGCGAGGATGCCGTCGTGAGTCAGCGCCTTGCCGGCGAGATTGCGCTCGGCACGGATATCGGCGATCGACTCGTCCGGAATCCAGATCGGTCCGACGCCCGAGCGCTGCAACATGATTCCCTCCGGGTAGCGGGTCAGCACAGCCTTGGCGCGGAAACCGAGATCGGCGGCGGCGATCCGATCGTTCCAGTGCGGCACGAGCGTGCTTCCGACGTAGAGGCCCTTGGTCGGGGCGACGATCGCCGTGCCCACGGCATCGGGCAGCGGCGGCAACGACCCGATGATCTGGGCCTGCCGTTGCGCCCGGCGCCGCCAGCCTCGCATCATGAGCTGGATCAGCACCGCGATGACCACCGCCAGCACCGCAGCCATCACCAGCGAGGTGATCAACGTCGCGGTGTTCACGCAGTGACCTTTCCGTCACGCGCGGTGATCTTTCCGCGCAACAGGGTCGCGGTGACCACGGCCGGCAGGACCATGTCTTCATAGGGTGTGTTGTCCGAGCGGCTGGCCAGCGCCGGACCGCTGACCGTCCAGGTGGCGTCGGGGTCGACGACGGCAAGGTTGGCCGGTTCGCCGACCTCCAGTGGACGGCCCTGATCGGGCAGCCCGACAATGTGCGCGGGGCTCTCACTCATCACCCGGGCAACATCGCGCCAGGTCAGCAGTCCCGGCGCCACCATTGTCTCGACGACCACCGACAACGCAGTCTGCAGACCGAGCATGCCCGTCCGCGCGTTGACAAACTCACAGCACTTTTCGTGCGCGGCGTGCGGTGCATGATCGGTGGCCACACAGTCGACCACACCGTCAGCGAGGGCCTGTCGCAGCGCAACTGCATCGCTGGCCTCCCGCAGTGGCGGGTTGACCCTGTTGACGCCGTCGTAGCTGTCCAGCCGAGAGTCATCGAGCAGCAGGTGGTGCGGGGTGACCTCGGCGGTGATCGCGATCCCCTGGGCCTTGGCCCAGCGCAGCAATTCCACGGTCCCCGCCGTGGAGGCGTGGCAGATGTGCACGCGGGCGCCGGCATCGCGGGCGAGCAGCGCGTCACGCGCGACGATCGATTCCTCGGCAGCGCGCGGCCACCCCGCCAATCCGAGGCGGGCCGCGTTAGGGCCCTCGTGGGCGACGGCGCCGACCGTCAACCGTGGTTCTTCGGCGTGCTGGGCGATCAGGACGCCGAGACCGGACGCGTATTCCAGGGCCCGCCGCATCACCAACGGGTCGTCGACACAGAGGCCGTCGTCGGAGAACATGCGTACCCGCCCGAGCCCGGCAGCCATCAGGCCCATCTCGGTGAGCTGCTCGCCTTTCAGCCCGACCGTCACGGCCCCGACCGGATGCACATCGACCAACCCGACCTGCTGGCCGCGGGCCCACACGTGATCAGTCACCACCGGCGTGTCGGCCACCGGCTCGGTGTTGGCCATCGCGAACACAGCAGTGAACCCGCCGAGAGCAGCGGCTGCCGAACCGGTTTCGATGTCCTCGGCGTACTCACGTCCGGGTTCGCGCAGGTGGGTGTGTAGGTCGACGAAACCCGGCAGCAGCACCTGGCCGGTCGCCTCGATCACCTCGGCGCCCTTCGGCGCGTCGAGCCCCACCCCGATCGCCGCGATTTGCCCGTCGTCGACCAGCACGTCGACGAGCTCGCCCTCGCCGTAGGGCCGAACGCCTCGGATCAGGACAGTCATGCGCTGATTGCTCCTTCCTCAGCCCCGACCAGCAGATGGAACAGCACCGCCATCCGAACGTGCACACCGTTGGAAACCTGCTGCAGCACCGCCGATTGCGGGGAATCAGCGACCGAATACGCGATCTCCATGCCCCGCAGCATCGGTCCGGGGTGCAGCACGACGGCGTGGTCGGCCAACACCGCCTGCCGTTTCTCGGACAGTCCGTAGCGCACCGAATACTCCCGCGACGACGGGAAAAAGCCACCGTTCATCCGTTCGGCCTGCACGCGCAGCATCAGCACCGCATCGGCCAGCGGCAGCTCGGCGTCGATGTCGTGAGAGACCGTGACCGGCCAGCCGGCGACCCCGACCGGCAACAGTGTGGGCGGGGCCACCAAAACGACCTCAGCGCCGAGCGTGTGCAGCAGCGCGACGTTGGAGCGTGCCACCCGGCTGTGCAGCACGTCTCCGACGATGACTACGCGCTTGCCTTCGACGCTGCCGAGCCGCTGCCGAATGGTCAGGGCGTCCAGTAGTGCCTGGGTGGGATGTTCGTGGGTGCCGTCTCCAGCGTTGACGATCGACGGGCTGGCCGACGGGCCATCCTCCGAGGCAGTCCATTCGGCCAACAACTGCGCCGCACCGGATGCCGGGTGTCGGATGATGAGCGCGTCGGCTCCCGCCGCGCGCAGCGTCAGTGCCGTGTCGCGCAGCGATTCCCCTTTAGCCACAGACGATCCCGAGGCACTGACGTTGATGACGTCGGCGCTCATCCATTTACCGGCGACTTCGAAGGACACCCGGGTGCGGGTGGAGTTCTCGTAGAACATCGTGATGATCGTGCGGCCACGCAAGGTGGGCAGCTTCTTGACCTCGCGTCCGATCAGCGCCTCGGCGAAGCGGTCGGCGTTGTCGAGAATCGCGATGGCGTCGTCGCGGCTCAGGTCGGCCGCGGCAAGCAGGTGCTTCACCTGGGGGGCCCTCCATACGGTGCGATATGGACGCCGTCGTGACCGTCGTCCTCGGTCAGTCGAACCTTGACGTTTTCACTTCGTGACGTCGGCACATTCTTGCCGACGTAATCGGCGCGGATCGGCAGCTCACGGTGGCCTCGGTCGACGAGAACCGCAAGCTGCACAGCGCGGGGACGTCCGATATCGCGCAGCGCGTCCAGCGCCGAACGCACCGAGCGGCCCGAGTACAACACGTCGTCGACGAGGATCACCAAAGCGCCGTCGATACCGCCGTCCGGGATCGAGGTGGCCGCAAGCGCGCGAGGCGGTTTGCTCATCAGGTCGTCGCGGTAGAGCGTGATGTCCAGGGCGCCGTGGGCGACGTCGGTGCCGCTGAATTCGGCGATGTTGCGGGCCAGTCGGGTGGCCAATGTCACGCCGCGAGTGGGGATGCCGAGTAGGACGACGCGAGGACCGTCTGGGCCATCGAGCGCGGTCTTCTCGATGATCTGATGGGCGATACGAGCGATGGTGCGACTGACGTCCGCTGAGGACATCAACTCCCGGTCAGTGGTGGCAGCCACGTCTAACCCGGACCTCCTTCTCCGCCTCACGGGACGGTGGTTAAAGGATGTCGGAAACTGCCCGGAGCTTAGCATCTGTGCGCCGGCCGCCATCCACGACTCTGCGCACGTCTGGGCACACCCGGACCAACGACTCGGGCCGGTAGCCTCTGGCGGGTGAACTTCGACCGCAACAAGGCCTCCATCACCGAAGCCATCGACGCCGGGCTGCTGGCCGGAGCGGTCACGCTGGTCTGGCAGGCGGGCCGGGTCGTGCAGGTCAACGAGCTCGGCCACCGCGACGTCGAGGCCAGGCTGCCAATGCAGCGCGACACGATCTTCCGGATCGCGTCGATGACGAAACCGATCACGGTGGCGGCGGCCATGTCGCTGGTCGAGGAGGGCAAGCTCGCGCTGACCGATCGGGTGTCGACCTGGCTGCCCGAACTGGCTGACATGCGGGTGCTGGCCCAGCCGCGCGGCGCCCTCGACCGCACCGTGCCAGCCCAGCGACACATCACCGTCGACGATCTGATGACCCACCGCAGCGGGTTGGCGTACGGATTCTCGGTGTTGGGGCCGCTGGCCGACGCTTACCGCAAGCTACCGACCCAGCAGAACCAGGATCGCTGGTTGTCGGAACTGGCGACGCTGCCGCTGGCCCATCAGCCCGGTGCGCGAATGACCTACAGCATCGCCACCGATGTACTCGGAATCGCGTTGTCGCGCATCGAGGGCAAACCCCTCAGCGAGGTGCTCACCGAGCGGGTGCTGGGCCCGCTCGGCATGTCGGACACCGGGTTCAGCGTCGGGGGCACCGCGGGTCGACGCAGGGCCGCCACGATGTATCAGCTCGACGCGGACAGCACTTTGCGCCACGACGTGATGGGGCCGGCGCCGATTGTCGACCCACCGTTCTGCGCGGGCGGGGCTGGGCTGTGGTCCACCGTCGACGACTACCTCACTTTCGCTCGGATGTTGTTGGCGGGCGGCAGCATCGACGGAACCAGAGTGCTCTCGGAGAGATCCGTCGAGTTGATGCGTACCGATCGTCTCTCCGAGGAGCAGAAACGCCACGACTTTCTGGGCGCACCGTTTTGGATCGGACGCGGCTTCGGATTGAACCTGTCTGTGGTCACCGACCCAGAGAAGTCGCGACACCTGTTCGGCCCGGGCGGGCTCGGAACCTTTTCCTGGCCAGGCGCCTATGGGACGTGGTGGCAGGCCGATCCTTCGGCGGATGCCATCCTGATCTACCTGATCCAGAACATGCCGAATCTGACGGCGGACGCAGCTGCAGCGGTGGCTGGGAACACGTCGCTGGCCAAGCTGCAGAGCGCGCAACCCAGGTTCGTCCGCCGGACCTACGAGGCGCTGGAACTGTAGGCGGACGCTGCTGGGTTCAGACGAGGGAGGCCTCGACGTCAAAGGCGCCCAGGATGTTGCTCGCCCACACGCCGGCACCCATCAACGCCGCGACAGTGATCAGCCCGACATCGGCGGCGATCGGCAACCCGATCGCGTTGACCAGCCCGTCGATCGGAGCGCCGCCGAGGGCCTGCTGCAATCCGTCGAGGAACAGATAGATGTCGTAGGCGGGAAGCACGAACACGATCGCGTTGAGGATGTCGGCGGTCGCCAGCAGCGGTGCGTACAGCGACGCGGCGACTCCTGAGATCTCTTCACCCACATCGTTGACCACGGTCTGCACCGCGGTGATCAGGCCATCGAAGCTGGGGACGGCCAGCGACGGATTCCCGAAAACCGACCCGCCCACATCCTGTGCGGCGGTCAACGGCAACGAGGACGCCCAGCCCGACACCGCTTCGAACTCGGCCGAGATCGACCCGCCGGGTCCGAAATCGGCAAGAAAATCGGCGATCCCCTGACCTACCCCGTCGAGGAGCTTGCTGAGCACCTCTATCGGGCTCACCTCCGGGAACAACCCGAACGTCACCAGGACGTTGGCATCGGGCTGCGTCGCCGAGGTGAATCCGTGCGCAGGATCACCGTAGCCGAGGTCGACAATGACCTTCAGGACCGGCTGAACCAGATCGGCGATCGGATTGCCGACCAGCGGGACCATCCGAAGCGGCTGCAGCAGCGGCAAGTTCTCGGTCGGGATGAAGAAGTACCGTTGCAGGGGGTCGGTGCTCGGCAACTCGATCGCGTTCTCGACATCCTGCTTGGTGACGCAGAACGACGCGCAGCCCGGACCCGGCGGACTGGCGTACTTGGTGTGCACCAGCACCAACCCCAGCGCCGCGTTGAGATCGGCCAGGAAGTTCAGTGGGTAGCGGGGAAAGTCTGCGAAACCGTCATACTCCAGGGTGTAGTTCGTGGTGGGGTAGGCGTTTTCCGGTGTCGGACCGTAGAACGGGATACCCAGACTGGGCAGGTTCAGGTTCGGGAACCGCGACAGAAAGCCCCCGTTCGGGTTCATCTCGTTGCCCACGAACACGAAATTGATCGAATCCTGCAGCCCTTCGGGGATGGTCGGCGGCGGGTAGGGCGAATCGGGCGGCTGATAGCCCGCCTGCAGCAGTGAGCCGATGATCGCGCTCTGCGAATAGCCGAACACCGTGGTCGGCGTCCCGTCCGGCAACAACGCAAGGGTGTCCGACAGGATGGTCAGGCCCTGGTCCACCGAGGTGTCCAGGGGCAGACTCTTGATCCCGGTGATCGGGTAGAGACCCTCGGGCGTGAAGACCACCTGCGGCATCGCGACATCGCCGGTGATGTTGGGCAGCACGTAATAGTCCATGACGGTCTCGACGTACTTGTCCGACGGGATCGGCACTCCGCTGGGCCCCAGGACCAGCGGTTGGGTTTCGGTTGCCGAGGCCGCGGCGGCGCTGGCAGTGGCGGCCGGCGGCTCGGCAGCGGCCTCCGGCACAGCGACAGTCGGCGACTTCTCGGCCGAGGAGCGGTACCGGGCATAGGCCGCGGCGAGCTGCTCGAACGGAGAACCGGCGGGAATGTCCTGGCTCTCGGAGTCGTCCCGGGCGACGGTGGTGTCGATTGCCGTGCCGTCAGTCACCCGTTCCGACACCCATGTTTCGTCATCGATCGGCTGGTCTGCCTGAGCATCGGCGGCGTCGGCGTCCAGGTCATCGGCATCGGCATCGGGGGCATCGGAACCCTCGTCCTCGTCCTCGCTATCGGTGGTGTCGGCGTCCAGGTCATCGGCGTCAGGGGCATCGAGACCCCCGTCCTCGGCATCATCGTCCTCGGCATCATCGTCCTCGGCATCATCGGCATCGGCGGCATCGGCCTCCGGGCCGTCCGGATCGTCGGCAGCATCGGCGCGGCTCCTGTGGTCCGCCGAACCGCCACGCGCGTCACCCGCGGACCTGTCAGTGGCATCCGATTGGCCGGACGCCACTGCTGCACCTCCCGACGCACCGTCCCCGGTCGATGAATCGTCAGCCCAGGCCGCGCCCGCGGCGCTGAACACCGCTGCGCCGACGCCCAGCGCGACCGCCAATCCCCCGACCCTGCCGACGAACTGAGAAGCGCCCACACTGGACTCCCTTGCCTGTGCCGAAATGACCAGGCCAGACACTAACCCAGGGCGACGCTCTCGGCCCTCAACACGAGCCACGGCGCGTCCCGCGGGTATCAACCGCCATGGGTCGCCCCGCGGTCGAGCACCTCAAGAGATAGCCCCCAAGCCAACAGTGCTCGTCGGCGGTGCTAGGACCACCGGGCACCCCGTGTGGCCGCGGCTACTGCCGACTTGTTGCGCGAAGTCCGGCTCAGCGCAGCGCGGCGTCGAGCCAGTCCAGCGTGACGGCATTAGACAACGTCAGGTTTCCCAGCTGGCAATGGGTGTCGGCCCCTTCATCGACGGTGAACATCCGCCTGGTCACCGGACCGGAAGCCTGATCGGCGAATACCTCGTACTGCCGCAGCGGCTCTCCCCCTTCGCCCGACCCGACCAGTGCCAGCGCCGGACACGTCACCAAGGCCGGGTCGACGGTGAACTGCCTGAGGTAGTCGAACGTGCCGAGAAACGTCGTCTGACCAAAACGCCTGATCAAAGACCGCGACATCTCCTTGATCTGGGGTGGCATCTCGTCGTCGGACATTTCGTCGATGTCGGCGAGGCTGAAGTCCTCTTCGGGACTCAACACCTCCGAGGGATCACCTCCCATGCCTGCGACGAACGACACCATGTAGGCCCGCAGGTCGATCACCGGCGAATTCGCCACCAGCGCGCGCACCCTCGCGTCATGCGCGGCCGCCCGCGTCATGAAATATCCGCCGAAGCTGATACCGAGCAGCGCCAGCCGGTCGGGGTCAACATCCGGACGCTCGAGCACCCAATCGATCCAGGGCGACACCCACGACTCGGTGTCCGGCACGAAGTGAGTACCGGGTTCGGTTCGGGCGGTGTCCATTTGACCGGGGCCGCAGATCTGTAGCACGCGCCAGCCACGTTGCAGCGCCGACAGACCTACCTGGAAATACGTCTCCTCCAGGGTGCCGTCAAACCCACTGGTGACGACGAGCGTCGGCCCAACACCTAAAACACCTGGCGGGCTGAACCAATACCCTGGCAACCGCTGGCCGCGCCAGGGCAACCACAACTGCTCCACCCCTGCCGAACCCATCGCGGCCAGGAACGCGGCCCGGCTGGCGAGTCCCAACTCGACGTGGCGATCGGCGCCAAACGGCGAGAAGTACTCGGCGGCACGAAAACTGTTCGACGCCTGCAAATAGCGCTCCCTGGCGCTGATGCCGTAACCGGCGGCCGCACGTTGGTCGGCGTCGGCGCGTTGCCGTTCGGCAAGTGCGGCGAATTCATCGGTCCACGACTGCGGGCCAGCATCACGAATACGCGCGGCGACCGCGAGGGTTTCACCGATCGAGGCACCGCCGTAAGGCGCGACCCCCAGTTGGCGCAGAAGCTGAAAATCTAGCTCGGGGTCCTGGAAACCGGCGACTCGGGTTGCGCTTCGCACAGTGTTTTCGGTCAACAGGACTCCTTCACCCGGAACTACTCGCCAGTCCCCCGGACCGCCGCTGCCGCAGCCCGAATCTGCGGCGTCACCAGCATGACCTGACCGAGCACACCGTTGACGAACCCCGGCGAATCATCGGTGGACAGCTGTTTGGCCAGTTCGACCGCCTCGTCGACGGCCACCGGCTCCGGCACATCTTCGGCGTGCAGAAGTTCCCACACCGCCACCCTCAGAATGGCACGGTCGACGGCGGGAAGCCGATCCAACGCCCACCCCTGCAGGTGCGCCGAGATCAACTCGTCGACGTGGGCCGCATGATCGGTCACCCCCCGCGCCACCGTCACCGTGTACGGGTTCAGCGGCGAGACATCGTCGGTCTGCTTGTCCGCCAACGCGGTGCGCGCATCGGCCACCTCCGCGGGGGTGATCCCACGCGCCTCGGCTTCGAACAGCAGATCGACAGCGCGTTTGCGGGCCTGGTGGCGGCCACGGTCGCCTTTCCGGTCAGACATCCCGCCACCCCGTCGCTTCGCTCGCCCGGCCCACAAACCCCGTCGCTTCGCTCGCCCAGCCCACAAACCCCGTCGCTTCGCTCGCCCAGGTGTCAGGCATTGACCCTTCCCAGGTAGCTGCCGTCGCGCGAATCAACCTTGAGCTTGTCGCCGGTGTTGATGAACAGGGGCACCTGGATCTCGGCGCCGGTCTCGACGGTTGCCGGCTTGGTGCCGGCGCTGGAGCGGTCGCCCTGCAGACCCGGCTCGGTGTGGGTGACCACGAGTTCCACGGTCACCGGCAGCTCGAGGTACAGCGGCGCGCCGTCGTGGAAGGCGATCTGCACCGGCATGCTCTCCAGCAGGAAGTTGGCGGCGTTGCCGACCAGCGATTCCGGCAGCGGGTGCTGCTCGAAGTCCTCCGAATCCATGAACACGAAATCCGAGCCGTCGCGGTACAGGTAGGTCGCGTCGCGGCGATCCACGGTCGCGGTCTCGACCTTCACCCCGGCGTTGTAGGTCTTGTCGACCACCTTGCCGGAGAGCACGTTCTTGAGCTTCGTGCGCACGAAGGCCGGGCCCTTGCCGGGCTTGACGTGCTGGAACTCCA
>CAZLTV010000015.1:0-26504 GCA_964562545.1 uncultured Mycobacterium sp.
CGGCCGTGCCGGTTTCGCGCACGGCGTCGATCGCGGGACGCATCGAGTCGACGTTGTTGAGCGCGTCGAAGATTCGGTAGATGTCGATCCCGGTGTCGGTTGCTTCCTGGATGAATGCGTGCGTCACCGTCTCCGGATACGGCGTGTAGCCCACCCTGTTCTGGCCGCGCAGCAGCATCTGCAGACAGATGTTGGGGACCGCCTCGCGCAGCGCCGCCAACCGTTCCCACGGATCTTCCTTGAGGAAGCGCAGCGCCACGTCGTAGGTAGCGCCGCCCCAGCATTCGATCGACAGCAGTTGCGGGGTCATCCGCGCGATGTAGGGCGCCACCATCAACAGGCTCGACGTGCGAATCCGGGTGGCCAGCAGCGACTGGTGCGCGTCGCGGAACGTCGTGTCGGTGACTCCGACCGACTTCGACTCACGCATCCAGCGTGCAAACGCTTCCGGACCGACCTCGGCGAGGAGATGCTTGCTGCCGCGGGGCGGCATCGAATCGAGATCGATCTGGGGCAGTTTGTCCTGCGGGTAGACCGTCGACGTCCGAGGCCCGTGCGGCTGGTTGACGGTGACATCGGCCAGGTAGTTGAGGATCTTGGTGCCGCGGTCGGCCGGTGATCGGGCGGTCAGCAGGTAGGGGCGCTCATCGATGAACGAGGTGGTGACCCGCCCGGCCCGGAAGTCGGGATCGTCGATGACCGCCTGCAGGAACGGGATATTGGTCGACACACCGCGTACCCGGAACTCGGCCAGCGCCCGGTGCGCACGTGCTGCAGCGCTGCCGAAATCTCTTCCCCGGCAGGTGAGTTTGACCAGCATCGAGTCGAAGTGTGCGCCGATCTCGGCCCCCAGCACGGCGCCACCATCAAGCCGGATCCCCGCACCGCCCGGCGAGCGGTACGCGGTGATGCGCCCGGTGTCGGGCCGGAAACCGTTGGCCGGGTCCTCTGTGGTGATCCGGCACTGAAGGGCGAAGCCCCGCGGGGCGGTCAACATCTCCTGGCTCAGGCCCAGATCGGCCAGCGTCCGGCCAGCGGCGATGCTCAGCTGGCTGGAGACCAGGTCGACGTCGGTGATTTCCTCGGTGACGGTGTGCTCCACCTGGATTCGCGGGTTGCACTCGATGAACACGTGATGCCCACGCTCGTCGAGCAGAAACTCCACGGTGCCGGCGCAGGTGTATCCGATCTGCTGGGCGAACGCCACCGCGTCGGCACAGATCTTCTGTCGCAACTCCTCGGGCAGGTTCGGGGCGGGCGCGAGTTCGATCACCTTCTGGTGGCGACGCTGCACGCTGCAGTCACGTTCGAACAGGTGCATGACGTTGCCGTCGGTGTCGGCGAGGATCTGCACTTCGATGTGGCGGGGGTTGAGCACCGCCTGCTCGAGGTAGACCATCGGGTCGCCGAACGCGGAGTGGGCCTCACGGCTGGCTGCCTCTACCGCTTCGGGTAGCGCAGCGCGGTCGGGCACGTATCGCATGCCGCGGCCCCCTCCACCGGAGACCGCCTTGACGAACAGCGGGAATGCCATGCTCTCGGCGGCAGCGGCGAGTTCGTCGACCGAGGCCGACGGCGCCGAGGAGCTCAGCACCGGCAGGCCTGCGGCACGGGCTGCCGCGATCGCCCTGGCCTTGTTTCCGGTTAGTTCGAGTACGGCCGAGCTGGGGCCCACGAAGGTGATCCCCGCCTCCGCGCACGCCGAGGCCAACTCGGGGTTCTCCGATAGGAAGCCGTAACCGGGATAGACCGCGTCGCAGCCCGCCTCAATGGCCACCCGCATGATTTCGTCGACCGACAGATACGCCCGAACGGGGTGCCCCTTCGCCCCGATCTGATACGACTCATCGGCCTTCAGACGATGCAGGGAGTTGCGGTCCTCATACGGGTAGACCGCGACGGTCGCGATGCCCATCTCGTAGGCGGCACGAAATGCCCGGATCGCGATCTCGCCACGATTCGCTACCAGGACTTTGGAGATCGATACGTTCTGAGCGGCCACGGTTCACCCTAACCGTCCCCGCAACGCTTCAGTCAGAGAAGGGTCGACCAGTAATTCCAGAACCGTACGAGAATCATCAGGACCACCGCGGCGAACCACAGCGCCACCACCGACCAACGCCAGTTGTACACACCTCTGACCAGGCTCGACCCGCTGTGCTGCGGCTTCAGCGCAATGCTGGCGGCCACGACGAGCAGCGGAATCGTCACCGCCCACACCACCATGCAGTAGGGGCACAGCGCACCGATTCGGTAGAGACTCTGGAAAATCAGCCAATGCACGAACGCCGCGCCGGCGAGCGTGCCGGTCGCCAGCCCCGCCCAGTACCAGCGGGGAAGTGACACATTGGCCACCGCGAGCACGCCACTGACCAGCACGACGGAGAAAGCGACGATACCGATCAGCGGGTTGGGGAAGCCGAACACCGAGGCCTGCGGGGTGATCATCACCGAGCCGCACGACAGCACCGGGTTGATGCTGCAGGTCGGCACGTAGTCCGGGTTGATCAGCAGTTCGATCTTCTCGATCGTCAGGGTCAGCGACGCGGCCAGACCGGCTATCCCCGCGATCAGCACCCACACCGCGCTGGCGCGCGGGACCGCGACCCCCGGTGGCTGATCGTCCGACGGATCGCTGCGAAACGCCGAGTCGGTCGCGGTCGCGGTCATGACGCCGGTGCCGGCGCCTGCGCGGGCGGCGCCGCCTCGAGACCGGGCACGTCACCGACGATCTCCTCGATCTTGGCGACAAGCGCCTGTGGGGTGCTGTACTGGTACTCCTCGCCGTTGATGCGCAGCGTCGGGGTCGCCTTGATACCGGCAGCGCCCGCCATCCCGGCGACCATGTCGACGTAGGTGCCCTTGTTGATGCATTCGGGGACCGCGCCCGAGGCGCCGGCCTGGCGGGCCAGCTCGATCAGCTGATCGTTGTCCGGATAGCTGGTGGCCAGCTCGCTGGGCTGCTGGGCGTACAGCGCGGCATGGAAGCGCTTGAACGCGTCGATCGACTCGTCGGCCACACAGTAGGCGGCGCCACCCGCGCGTGAGGGGTAGTTGTCGTTTTGTGGCCGGTCCAGGATGCCCACCATGTAGTAGTCGATGGCCGCGGCGCCGGAGTCGCCGATGTTGGTCAACGTCGGACCGAACTGCTGCTCGAGGGCGCCGCAGTGCGGGCACAGCGCGTCCTCGTAAACCGAGATGACGGCTTTGGGCTCGTCGGTGCCATCCTTGGTGATCACGCTGCTCGAGGCCACCCGGATGGATTTGGTCTCTCCAGCGGTGGGTTTATCGTCTGCCGAAAGCATGATGTAGAGGATCAGCACGGCCGCGAAGACCACCACGACCGTGGTCAGTCCGATCTGAACAAGCAGGTTGCGCCTACGGTCAGCTGCTTTGAGGTCGTAGCGCGCGTTCTTCTTGGGTTTGGAGGCCACGGACACAGCGTACCGGCGGCCGGAAGCGTGGTTAGCCGCCGCGGGTCAGATGCGCCCGGATCGCCGAGATCACCTCGGCGAGGGCCGTGGCGCTGGCCCCGCCGAGGACGAAGAAGTTGGCGAACGCGTGGATCACGGAACCGAACTCGCGGTGGTCGACCGGTGTCCCCGCGGCGCGCAGCGCGTCGGCGTACTGCCGGCCCTCGTCGCGCAGCGGGTCGAAGCCGGCGGTGACGACCAACGCCGGCGCCAACCCCGACAGGTCGCCGGCCAACAGCGGGGACACCCGAGGGTCGTCACCGCCTAGTTGGGAGCCGCCGAGGAGCCGCTCTCGAAACCAATCCAAGTTGCGGCGAGTGAGAAAGAAACCTCCGGCGAACAGGGTCTTCGAGCGGGTCTGGGCGTCGAGGTTGGTCATCGGATACAGCAGCACCTGCAGCGCCGGCGGCGCCGCACGCTCGTCACGGGCCCGCAGCGACACCACCGCCGCAAGGTTGGCCCCGGCGCTGTCACCACCGATGCCGACCCGGTGCGGGTCGGCGCCGAGCTCGGCGGCGTGCTCGCGCGCCCAGAGATAGGCCGCGTAGGCGTCCTCGGCGCCGGCGGGGGCGGGGTGTTCGGGGGCAAGCCGGTAGGCGACCGAAAGCAAATGGACGGCGCCGGAGCGGCAAATCTCACGACACAGGTCGTCGTGGGTGTCCAGGCTGCCGATCACATGGCCGCCACCGTGGAAGAAGACCAGCAGTGGCGCGTCGGGCTCGCTGGTGCGATAGTGCCGGGCGGCGAGCGGCCCGACCGCCCCCGCGACGGTCAGGTCGGTGACCGATGCCACGGGGATGCGCTGGGCGAAGCTGGCGGCGAGGCGTTCCAGTTGACTGCGCGCGACCAGCACATCGTCGTCGGCGACCAGTCCGCCGAGGCCGAGTGCCCGTTGGCCGGCCAGTGTCAGGCACAGGGTTGCATCGAGAGTGTTCCCGTCGAGAGTGATCGATCGCCCGCCGAGCATCAACCGCTTCACGGTTTCGGGAAAGTGCGGCAGTGCCCGCAATGACATCGCCGCGACCGTGTCGGTCAGGGCCGCGGCGATGTCATTGCGCGTGCGCCGCGGCGGTGCGCTGCTCGTCTGCCTCATGTCAGCTCCCTCGTCGCGCCGAGGCTACCGACGCCACGAGCAACGCGGCAGCGATTAGGCGGCTACCCGGCGCGGCAATATAGTCAACGGCGATATCGATGACCCCGGGCTCAACAGCGAGCACACGTCCGGGACCCACGAACGAGCATCCACTTCAGCAGGGTAGGTGACATGACCTCGGCGGCCGCGATTCCCACCGTCACATTCAACGACGGCAACACGATGCCGGTGATCGGCCTCGGTGTCGGCGAGCTTTCGGAAGCGCAGGCCGAGCAGTCGGTGTCGGCTGCGCTGGAGGTCGGCTATCGGATGATCGACACCGCGGCCGCCTACGGCAACGAGGCCGCGGTCGGACGGGCCCTCGCGGCATCGGGGATCGCGCGCGACGAGTTGTTCGTCGCCACCAAGCTCGCCACCGACGATCAGGGCTTCCAGTCGTCCCAGGATGCGCTCAAGCACAGCCTGGAGCGTCTGGGGCTGGACTATGTCGACCTGTATCTCATCCACTGGCCGGCCGGAGAGCAGGGCAAGTACGTCGACAGTTGGGGCGGGATCATGCGCTCCAAAGAGGACGGTTTCACCCGCTCGATCGGGGTGTGCAACTTCCATGCCCAGCACCTTGAGGACATCATCCACCTGTCGTTCTTCACCCCGGCGGTCAACCAGATCGAGCTGCATCCGCTGCTCAACCAGGCCGAGCTGCGCGCGGTCAACGCCGAGCACGGCATCACCACCGAGGCTTACGGCCCGCTCGGGGTCGGAAACCTGTTGTCCAATCCGACGGTGACGGCCGTGGCCCAGGAGCAGGGCAAGACTGCGGCCCAGGTGCTGATCCGCTGGAGCCTGCAGCTGGGCAACGTCGTCATCCCCCGGTCGTCGTCGGCGGAGCGGATCGCCTCGAACCTCGATGTGTTCGGCTTCGAGTTGACCGCGGAGCAAATGGCCGCGCTCAACGGCCTCGACAACGGCACACGTTTCCGCCCCGATCCTGAGACCTACACCGGATCCTGACGCGATTCTGCCTTCTGAATTTCTGAAGCGAAACCAGGCCCACACCTGATCAAGGGCTGACGTGGACGCTCTTAGGCGGAACTGGCCCCCCAGGCGGAACTGGCCACGGACTCCACGGCCGCGTTGACGCCCTTCTGCACTTGGGTTCCGTTGCCCCATCCTGCGTAGTAATGCAGCATCAGCACGAGCTCGTCGAGTTGCTCGGGGGTGAGTTCGCCGTTGAGCAATGCCCCACGCACCTGGATCTCGATCAGATCGGCGCGGCCCGTCATCGCGGTGGCCCCGATGACCAGCAGCCGTCGATCACGTATCGACATCCCGGGACGGCTCCATATCTCGCCGAACAGGTGGTCGATGGTGTCGGTCAGGGTCGCATTGCGTTCGTCGGGCATCATCGCCGCGACTTGCGGACCGTAGACCTGCGCCATCGTGTCGAGCCCGAGCGAAGCGGGCTTACCCGGCGGGGCCGACGGGGCCCGGGTCGGCGCATCGCCGGGACTGTCGTCGAGGCCGAGCGTGTCGGCGCTGTGGTCCCGGGTGGCGTCGACTAGCGGCACGTCCAGATCGTGGCTTGCCGCCAGCTCCTGGGCCGCCGCGAGGTCCTTGTCCATCAGACGTGCCATCTGGGGTGCGTGTTCGGCCATCAGGGCCGGCTGGCCGATCTGGCCCCGCAGCAGCGACGACATGGTCGTGGCGTCCGGGTCCGCCTCGTCGATGACCGAGAGCAGGGTGGCCGGGTCGACTCCGGCCGCTCGGGCGATCTGCGCCGCCTCGCGCATGACCCGCCAACTGCCGTAGGTCACGACGTTGCGGGCTATCTTGGTGGCCATTCCCGCGCCGAGGGGTCCGCAGTGCACCACGGTCTTGGCGAAGTCGGCCAGTACCGGGGTCACGCGTCGCACCGTGTGGTCGTCACCGCCCACCATGGCGACCATGCCGTTCTCGGCTGCCCGATCGCCGGGGGTGACGCCGCAATCCACCAGCACGACACCGGATTCCTGACATTCCCGAGCGAGGTCTGCGATGTCCGGGACGGCGAGGGTGGACAGCACGACCACGATCGAACCGGGTGTTGCTCCGGTCAAGACACCGTCGGCACCGCGGATGACCGCGCGCACCTGTTCGACGTCGACGACGGCGACCAGGATCACGTCGCTGCGCCGGGCGACCTCGGCTGGCGAGTCCGCCGGTGCCGCGTCTTCCACGAGTCCTTCGGCGGCAACCGGGTTGATGTCGTACACGGTGGGTTTGTGTCCGCTTCGAGAAAGACTGACCGCAACCCCGCCTCCGATCATCCCGAGGCCGATCACGCCCACCCGCGGGCGGTCTGTAGCCGGCATTGAGTTCGCGTAATCCGCTTGCACAGTCATGTCGGGGTGTTCCTCTCGGCCCTATCCACCTGTTCGTCGTTCCCTTGACGATCGTAAAGTAATTAGACAGGCTTATCACTGGCAGTTTGGTCACGGAACACCTTCGGCTGTGCCCGCGCGCACACCGCCGCCGGCGGGAAAACCCCCGATGCCGCTAACCGTGGCGAAGAATCGCGAATGCCTGCTTGATCAGATCGATCTCACCGACAAGCGTGGCACCGGGCTCGCGGCCGAGCTGCCAATGCCGCAACCCCGCACTGCGCAACGCCGCGACCGCACACCGGGCCAGCACCTGACAGGCGTACTGCTCATCGGGCCCGATCGCACCGACCTGGCCCTCGTGGCGATCCTGGAGCGCATCGGCGATCTCCTGCTCGAACCTGAGCAGCAAACCAGGCGCCGACTTCTCCAACCTCGGCCCCGGCGGCCCGTCCTGGAACAACCAGGACATATTCGGCCGCTCGTCGCGCAGCTGCTCGGCCACGACGAAGAAGGCGTGTTCCACGGCATCCAGCGGTGCTTCGACAGTGGGCCGGCGCCTGATCTGCTCACCCAGAACCAGCAACCACTCATCGATGTCTGCAACCAGCAGCTCTTCCTTGACCGAGAAATACCGGAAAAACGTGCGCTCAGTCACCCCGGCCGCATCCGCGATATCGCGCACCGTCGTGTGCTCGTAGCCACGCTCGCTGAACAGCACGTCGGCGGCGGCCTGAATGGCGTGCCGGGTGGCGATCTTGTGCGCTTCGCGACGACCGACCTCGGTGGACATAGCCCTCACTATGACATCGACGCCGATAAGTTGTCATGGCTGACAGCTTTGCCGTTTGCGCTGACGAACCACCCCGACCCCTCCCTCGACCAACGGCGCCCCGACGCACCCGCCCGCTACGGCCACCGCTATGTTTAGAAATACCCCATGGGGTGTATTGGTCGAGTGCGCGCCATGCCTGAAGGTCGCAACACCACCCGATCGAGGAGGCCCGACATGACACCGCCACACAACGACACCGAAGTCGACCGCAGGGTCGCGAAAGCCCCCGCCGAAATAGTCCACGCAGAAGTCGACGTCACGCCGGCATGACAGTCATCTTCGCCCTGGGCTTCGGCGCGCTAATCGGTGTATTACTGGGACTGCTCGGCGGCGGCGGCTCGATTCTGGCCGTCCCGGCACTGGTCTACGCCGTCGGCCTTGACATGCGCCAGGCGATACCGATCTCACTACTGGTCGTAGGGGTCGCTTCGGCCGTGGGCGCGGTTCCACGGATACGCGCCGGCCAGGTGCAATGGCGGCTCGCGGCGGTATTCGCAGCCGCCGGCATCCCGGCAACCTTCGCCGGCACCGCGATCAGCACACGCCTGCCCCAGAGCGTTCTTCTGATCGGCTTCGCCGCCGTCATGGTGCTGGCGGGAGCACGAATGCTCAGCAACAACGCGAGCACGGCGACCGCCTGCGACAGCGGCGATGGCGGCATCGACTGGCGTCGCTGCGCCCCACGATCCATCCCTGCCGGCGCGCTCGTGGGCCTGCTGACCGGACTGTTCGGGGTCGGCGGAGGCTTTCTGATCATTCCCGCACTGGTCATCCTCCTCGGCGTGGATATGACCGTCGCGGTCGGAACGTCCCTGCTGATCATCGTGGTCAACTCTGCAGCCGGATTCCTGTCCCACCTGCACGGCCTGCAGATCGACTGGGCAGTCACCGCGTCGTTCGCCGGTGCCGCCACCGTCTGCTCGCTGGCCGCCGGCTCGGTGGCCACCCGGCTGGCCACCGAGCGTCTCCAGCGCTGGTTCGCCTACCTCGTGTTCGCCGTCGCAGCGTTCATCCTCATCGACACGATCTGGCCGCACTGACCTCCACAATAACCCTCAACAGCTGCGAAAGCTCCTGTCCCCCAAATTTTTACGGAGGAAATCATGGACATCAGAATCATCGAGACATCCAGCCTGGGCGACCGCAGCTATCTGGTCAGCGCCGACGGCCTCGCCGCGGTAATAGACCCACAGCGCGACATCGACCGCGTCCTCGAGCTCGCCCGAAACCACGCGGTGTCGATCACCCACGTACTGGAAACCCACATTCACAACGACTACGTGACCGGCGGACTCGAACTGGCCCGCACCGTCGGCGCCCAGTACGTCGTTGCGGCCGGCGACGACGTCAGCTACCAACGTCGCGCCGTCAACGACGGCGACACGATCACCGTAGGCTCGCTGCGTTTTGCGGTGGTGCACACCCCGGGCCACACCCACACCCACGTCAGCTACGTCCTCTACGACGCATCCGGCACAGCGGTCGCGGTGTTCACCGGAGGATCGATGCTGCACGGCACCACGGGACGCACCGACCTGCTCGGCGACGACGACACCGTCGAACTCACCCACGCGCAGTTCCGCTCGGTGCGCCGGTTGGCCACCGAACTCGGCGACCACGTCGAGGTCTACCCCACCCACGGATTCGGCAGCTTCTGTTCAGCCACCCCGACCAGTGGGGACTCCTCCACCATCGGCGACGAACGGCGCACCAACCCCGCGTTGACCAGCGACGAACAAACCTACGTCGACGAACTGCTGGCCGGCCTCGGCGCATACCCGGCCTACTACGCCCACATGGGCGTGATCAATATCGCCGGACCCGAACCCGTCGACCTGTCCATGCCCGAACCGGTCGACGCGGCTGAACTTCACCGCCGCATCGACGACGGCGAATGGGTGGTCGACCTGCGCAGCCGCAAGGCGTTCGCGGCCGGACACCTCGCCGGCGCACTCGGGTTCGAACTGTCCACTCAGTTCGTCACCTACCTCGGCTGGCTCTACCGCTGGGGCGCTCCACTGACCCTGCTCGGCGATGATCCGGGCCAGATCCTCGACGCCCGCCGCGAATTGGCCCGCATCGGCGTCGACAACCTCACCGGGTCTGCCACCGGCGACCCCACCACCCTGTCCCTAAACAGACCCCTGGCCTCCTACCGGGTGGCCTCGTTCGCCGACCTCGCCAGAGCCCTAACCGCTTCCGCACCCAGCCCCGACATCACAGTCCTCGATGTACGCCAGAGCAGCGAATACGACGAGGGCCACGTGCGTGGCGCGATCAACATCCCCCTGCACGAACTGCTGTCCCGCCGTGACGAAGTGCCCACCGGAACCGTGTGGGTGCACTGCGGATCCGGCTACCGGGCATCCATCGCCTGCTCGCTGGTGGAACGACGCTATCGAAGCGCCGTGCTGATCGATGACGCGTTCGACAACGCCGGGGGCCTCGACCTGGTCACCTAAGGTGTGTGGGTTCACCGATGCTGGGAGCCGGCGTGACCCTCGACGATCTCGTGCACAGCCTGACCGCCATGGAGGCGACCACACTGCTGATCGACGGACGGTCCGGGGCGGGAAAGTCCACGCTGGCCGACGAGCTGCAGCGACAGTGGGTTGCCAGCACCGTGGTTCGACTCGATGACATCTACCCGGGCTGGGACGGCCTGGCATGGGCGGCCGAGCACCTTCGCAGCGCGCTGCTGGAACCGCGTGCAACCGGGCTACCCGGGCGGTGGCGGCAGTGGGACTGGGCCACCGGTACCGCCGGAACGTGGCACACCGTCGAACCCGGCCGACGCCTGATCGTGGAAGGGGCCGGCGCGTTATCGGCGCCCCACCGCGAGCTGGCCGACCTCGGCATCTGGGTACACGCACCCGATGACGTGCGCAAACTGCGGGCACTGCGGCGCGACGGCGACACCTACCGCCCCCACTGGGAACGCTGGGCAGCCCAGGAGGACGTCCATATCGCCCGCTGCGCCCCGCGTTCGGCAGCCGACTTCGTGGCCATCGCAACCGACCGGGTGTGGACCTTCGCCCGCGACGAGCCCCCACCCGGCTCAGCCACGCAGGCGCCCACTGCGCTAACTTAAACCTTCGAACAACACACGGGAGTGCACACCGAGTGCGCTGAGAGGACGGCTGACCGGCCGTCGACCGTACGAACCTGACCGGGTAATGCCGGCGTAGGGAGATGCGCGTGAACACTGCTTGTCACGTACCACCGATCTGAGCCCGGCCGGACATCTCGGCCTCGACGGCGGCCGATCGTCCCCGAAACATGTTTTACGCCAACGCTATTGGAATCCGCGAATCCCGGCCCCGGGATCACGCGCAACCCACAAGGAGCCTGACATGGGCCAGCCCAACCCCAAGCCCTCGATGCGCTGGCGGGTCGTTGACATCGTGGTCGCCAGCGTCCTGGCCGTTGCCGCGGGACTGGTGTTCGTCTTCTGGAACGTCGCGCACACCCCGATCACCGCCCCGCTCAACGCCCTTCTTCCCGGCCTGCAGGCACTGGCCGGCGGCGGCTGGCTGTTCGCCGGTGTGCTGACCGCGCTCGTCATCCGCAAACCGGGCGCCGCGCTCTACGGCGAACTGGTCGCGGCAACCGTGTCGGCACTGGTCGGAAACCAGTGGGGCGTGCTGACCATCGAAGCCGGCCTGGTCCAGGGACTGGGCGCCGAACTCGTCTTCGCCGTGTTCCTGTATCGGCGGTGGAACCTGCCAGTGGCCGTTCTGGCCGGGGTACTGGCCGGGGTGGCCATGGCGATCAACGACCTGATCCTCTGGTATCCGGGAACGGCCACCGCGTTCGCCGTCATCTACACGGCCTCGTCGGTCATCTCGGGTGCGCTCATCGCCGGGGTACTGTCCTGGTTCGTGGTCAGGGGGTTGGCCAAGACCGGAGCGTTGAGCCGCTTCGAGTCCGGACGAGCGTTCGCCAGTCCCACGCCCTGATGTCCGCGGGTGCGCCGACACGCGGGGGTGTCGAAGCAAAAGCGCTCGACTGGGGCTGGCAGCATGCCGGGCAGCGACGCTGGGCAGTTCGCGGCCTTAACCTGCACATCGAAGCCGGCCAACGCGTGCTGCTGCTCGGACCGTCGGGGTCGGGCAAGTCGACCCTGCTGCATGGCCTGGCCGGATTGCTCGGCGGCTCCGAGGAGGGTCACGAATCGGGCCGCATCCTCGTCGACGGAGCCCGCCCCACCGAGCAGCGGGCACGAATCGGCATGGTGCTTCAGGACCCGGACTCGCAGGTGATCCTGTCGCGAGTCGGTGACGATGCGGCTTTCGGCATGGAGAACTTCGCCGTACCGCGCGCCGAGATATGGCAGCGGGTGAGCGCCGCCCTGGGTTCCGTGGGCCTCGATCTTGGTCTGCACCACGATACTTCGACGCTGTCGGGTGGGCAGAAACAGCGCCTCGCGCTGGCCGGGGTGCTGGCGATGAACCCCGGCCTGCTGCTGCTCGACGAACCCACGGCCAACCTCGACGTCGACGGGATCCTGGAGGTGCGCGACGCAGTGCGCACCGTCGCAGAGCAGACCGGCGCGACCGTGGTGGTCGTCGAACACCGCACCAAGACCTGGCTGCCGGTCGTCGACCGTGTCATCGTCTTGGGGACCGACGGCAAGCTCCTCGCCGACGGGCCGCCCGAGCAAACCATCGAAGGTGAACGCGAACACCTTCTCCGGTCGGGCATCTGGCTTCCGGACGCACCCGTCCCCGATGTTCCTCGTCACCGCACCGTGACTCCCGAACCGCTGCTGAGCGCCACCGACCTCTCGGTGGGCTACCGCTCGACTCCCCAGCTCCAGGCCGGGCTGGACTTCGAGATACACCGGGGCCGAGTCACGGCGGTGACCGGCCCTAACGGCGTCGGCAAGTCGACGCTGGCACTGACGCTGGGGGGTTTGTTGCCACCCCGCGGCGGGCACCTCGAAGCCTCGACCGACTTCGCGCCCTCGGCAAGGAACCGCCAACCCGCACGCTGGCGCTCCGCCGAATTACTCACCCGTATCGCCACCGTGTTCCAGGACCCCGAACACCAGTTCCTCACCGGCACCGTTGCCGACGAAATCCGACTCGGCCCCAAAGCGCTCAAGCGTGACAGACGCGAAATCGACTCGCTGACAGACACTTTGTTGGAGCGGCTTCGGCTGAATCGACTCGCCGACCGGAATCCCTACACCCTCTCGGGCGGGGAGAAGCGCCGGCTGTCGGTGGCGACCGTGCTGATCAACCGCCCGCAACTCATGGTGCTCGACGAGCCCACGTTCGGACAGGACCGGCGCACCTGGGCGGAGCTGATCGGGCTACTGTCCGAGATCGCCGACGAGGGAACCGCCGTCGTCGCGGCCACCCACGACGAGGAGTTCGTCGAACTGCTCGCCGACGAGCGCATCGAGCTGTCCCGGCCCACCGCCACCGACAGCGTGGGTCCCGCACGATGACCTCAACGCCGTCCTCAGCGCCCTCTTCAGCTCCGTCTCAGGCCCTCACGCTCGACCGCGAAGCCGTCAACCCGGTCGCCAAGCTGCTGACCGCGGCCGTGATCGCCGTCGTGCTGGTGCTCAGCGTCGACTGGGTCTCGGCCCTGACCGCCCTCGTGCTGGAGATCCCACTGTTCCTTGTGCTCGGGGTGCGCTGGCGTGCGGTCATGGTGCGCGGCGTCGTGGTCACCATCGCCGCAGCGTTGACCGCCCTGACCAACCTGCTCTACGGCGCACCCAGCGGGACCATCCACTGGCATTTCCTGCTCGTCAACGTCAGCGACGGATCCATCGAGCTGGCCCTGGCGATGTTCCTGCGCGTCATGGCCATCGCGCTGCCTGCGGTGATCTTGTTCCTCGACGTGACGCCGACCGAGCTCGCCGACGGACTCGGGCAGAACCTTCGACTGCCGGCCCGGTTCGTGGTGGGCGCGCTGGCCGGACTGCGCCTGGTCGGCCTGCTGCGTCAGGACTGGCAATACCTGGGCTACGCCCGCCGCGCCCGCGGGGTCGCCGACAAAAACCGGGTGCGCCGCGTTCTCGGGCAGGCATTCGCCCTGCTCGTTTTCGCGTTGCGACGCGGCACCAAGCTGGCCACGGCCATGGAGGCGCGCGGCTTCGGCGCCTACCCAACCCGCACGTGGGCGCGCCCCTCGGTGTTCGGGTGGCGCGAGGCTGCGCTGGTCGCCGCTGGACTCGGTATCGCAGCGGCGGCCGTCGCCGTCTCGGTGACCGCGGGCACCTGGGACTTCATCGGCGGCCGGTGACCCGCGCAGCACCCAGGGGTGTCCCCGCAGTACACGGATAACTGGGCACTGTTTCTCCTCGCCGAAACGGGCGATCATTGATGCTGTCAATGCTGGGTTAAGACACCAAAGCTACGACCATCAGGTACGACGACGCCGAGGAGGACGATGTGAGTCGAATCATCACCATGGCTGTGCTCGCAGCCGCTGCCGTTCCGCTGGCCATGTGGAAGGGCACTCCGTCAGCGTCGGCACAGGAGAACATGGAGATCTCCTCCGCCGACAGCCGGCCCGCAGCACCCGGTCCCGCAGAGACGTTCACCGGCGAAGTCAGCGTCAAGCCGCTGTTCAACCCGAACGATGTGCGCTCCAGCGGGGCCGGCGAAGTGTCGTTCACCCCCTGCGCGCGCAGCGCATGGCACACCCATCCCGCAGGCCAGACGTTGATCGTGACGTCGGGTACCGGCTGGGTGCAGGAATGGGGCGGCGTCAAACGCCAGGTCAACCCCGGAGACGTGATCTGGACCCCACCGGGTGTCAAACACTGGCATGGCGCCACGGATACCGATTCGATGACCCACATCGCCATCCAGCAACCGGTGAACGGCAGCGTCGTGGACTGGATGGAACACGTCACCGACGATCAGTATCTCGGCTGACCACACGCTGCCGTATCCCACACGAGGAAGGACCACCCCATGAAGCTGCCCCGATGGACCCTGGTGGCCGCGGCACTGACCACGGCCTCGATGTGGACCGCCGCATGTGGTCAAGACAACGCGGCGAACGAACGGCCGTCGATCGATGTCGGGACGGTCTCCCCCGCGCTTGCCGATTACCGCGACCGCATCATCGAATCCGATCTGTGGCAGCGGCCAGGTCTTTCAGCGCGTGACCGCAGCGTGGTCACCGTGGCCGCGCTCATCGCCCGGAACCAGACCGCCGACATGGGCGCCCAGATGCGCACCGCACTGGACAACGGCGTGACCCCCGGCGAGCTGTCGGAGATCATCACCCACCTCGCGTTCTACGCAGGGTGGCCCAATGCGCAATCCGCGGTCGCCGCCGCCGAACCCGTGTTCGCCGAGCGCGGCGTCGACGGCGCCGATCTCCCGGCCGCCGATACCGAGTTGCTGCCGATCGACGAACAGGCCGAAGCGCAGCGTCGGGCCAGCGTCGAACAGAACTACGGCGGGGTGTCACCCGGCGTCGAGCAATACACCACCGATGTGCTGTTCACCGACCTGTGGCTGCGTCCCGATCTGGCCCCCCGTGACCGCAGCCTGGTGACCGTCAGCGCCCTGGTCGCCAACGGGCAAGTCGGACAGGTCACCTATCACCTGGGCCGCGCAATGGACCACGGCCTGACCCAGGAGCAGGCCGGCGAGGCTCTGACGCAGTTGGCGTTCTATGCCGGGTGGCCCAACGTGTTTTCCGCCCTGCCTGTGTTCAGGGACGTCTTTGCGAGCCGCAACGGCTGACGTGGCGGCACACCGAGCCCTCCGCTCGCGAGAGCAGGTTGATTCACAATCGATTTAGGAGAAATATCATGCGAGGAACAGTCATCTACGGCGCCCACGATGTGCGCTCAGAAGAGCTTCCCGACCCCACCATCCAGGCGCCCACGGATGTGATCGTGCGCAACGCCGCCGCTTGCGTGTGCGGTTCCGACCTGTGGGAATACCGAGGACTGAACCCCGTACCGGAGCCCATACCGTTCGGCCACGAGTACTGCGGTGTCGTGGAGGCCGTCGGCAGCGAGGTCACCACGGTCAAGCCGGGCCAGTTCGTCATCGGGTCGTTCTTCGCCTCCGATGGCACCTGCCCGAACTGCCGCCACGGATTCCAGACCTCCTGCCTGCACCGCGAATTCATGAACGGATGCCAGGCCGAGCTCGTCCGCGTGCCGATGGCAGACGGCACCCTGGTCGCCGTGCCCGGCCAACCCGACCCCGATCAGATCCCCGATCTGTTGACCGTCTCGGACGTGATGGGCACTGGTTGGTTCGCCGCCGACGCGGCCAACGTCTCGCCCGGAATGACCGTCGCCGTCGTCGGTGACGGCGCAGTCGGGTTGTGCGCGGTCCTGGCCGCCCGCGAGATGGGTGCGGAGCGGATCATCGCCATGAGCCGCCACGAGTCGCGGCAGAAACTCGCGCTGGAGTTCGGCGCCACCGATATCGTCACCGAGCGCGGCGACGAGGGCGTGGCAGTCATCAAGGACATGACCGAGGGTGTCGGAGCCGATGCCGTGATGGAGTGCGTGGGGACTGCCGAGTCCATGCAGCAGGCCATCCGGTCCGCCCGTCCCGGCGCCTTCGTCGGGTTCGTCGGCGTGCCGCACGGCGTGAACATCCCCGGCGAGCAGCTCTTCTTCTCCCATGTCGGGCTGCGCGGCGGTCCGGCACCGGTGCGTCACTTCATGCCGAAGCTGATCGACCTCGTGCAGAGTGGCCGGATTCATCCCGGAAAGGTGTTCGACCTGCGCCTGCCACTGGATCAGGTTGCCGAGGCATACAAGGCCATGGATGAACGCCGCGCCATCAAGGCACTGTTGTTGCCCTGATACTTCAGTTGCCCTGATACTTCAGTGTCCTGAAGACGGCTGGTGCGCCTGAGAACTGTTGCCGCACTGAGGAGGGACGCAATCCGTGCAGATTTCATTTGACGGACGAGCGGCGCTGGTGACCGGCGCCGCCGCCGGAATCGGCCTTGCCACCGCCCAGGCATTCGCTCAGGCCGGTGCCGCCGTCGCACTGGTCGATATCGATGCCGACGCCGCACAGGCCGAAGCCGCCAGACTCACTGCCGCCGGACATCGGGCCATCGCGATCGGCTGCGACGTCAGCGACGAAGACCAGGTGGTCACGATGGTCGCGCGGACCGTCGAGACATTCGGGGGTCTGCACGCCGCATTCAACAACGCCGGCATCATGCCTGCAGCGGTCGACACCGCCGATGCCGCCACAGCCGATTTCGACCGCGTCACCGCGGTCAATCAACGTGGCATCTGGACGTGTATGAAGCACGAACTGCGGCACATGCGTGACCACGGCGGCGGCGCGATCGTGAACTGCTCATCGATCGGTGGGCTCATCGGCATCCCGGGCGCCGGTATCTACCACGGCGCCAAACACGCCGTGCTGGGCATGACCAAGAGTGCCGCATTGGAGTTCGCAGCACAGGGAATTCGCATCAACGCGGTTTGTCCGGGCACGATCGACACCCCAATGGTCGCCCGGATGGTCGCCGAGAACCCCTCTCGCATGAATGATCTCATCGCCTCCGAGCCGATTGGCCGCCTCGGCCGACCCGAAGAGATCGCCAATGCGGTGCTGTGGCTGTGCAGTCCGCTGTCAAGCTTCGTCGTGGGCCACGCGCTGGCCGTCGACGGCGGGTACACCGCACAATGAGCGGCCCGGCTCGCGCCGACCACGCCGCGACCCATCGACCGAAAGGAAATCCTCATGCCTGATTGGACTCCCGACGAGCTCGCCGCCATCGGCGGAGCTGGCGAAATCCAGATCACCACGCTGCGCCGCGACGGCACTACGCGCCCCTACAAGCCGATCTGGGTGGTGCGCTGTGGCGATACCCTCGTTGTGCGGTCCTACCGCGGCACCGACGGGGACTGGTACCGCCACGCACAGCAGTATCCGCATGGACGCATCAAGGTTCGTGGCGTCGAGCATGCCGTCGACTTCGCCGAGGCCGAAGTCTCCAACGACGTCGTCGACCAGGCTTACCGTGACAAGTACGGCTCAAACGGTTACGTCGACACCATCGTCAGCGCCGGTGTCGCGGCGACGACCATGAGCCTGGCACCGCGCTCGAAATGACCTCACCCGATCCCGGCCTCCGTGGCTTCGGCGAGGCGAATCGGTCGGCCCCCGTGGGTGCGCCGCGAATGTCGCGGATCGCGGCGGCGCTGATGGCCGCCGCCGCTGTCCTCGGCGGCGTCGCGGGCCCGGTACCCGTCGCACATGCCGCCGACACCGTCGAGATCGCCCAGGGCTCGGTGCGCGGCGCCACCGAAGGGCAGGCCACCAGCTTTCGCGGGATCCCCTTTGCCGCGCCGCCCGTCGGAGACCACCGATGGCGACCGCCAGCCCCCGCGCCCGGTTGGGACGGCACCTTGGACGCCACCGCATTCGGTCCGTCCTGTGTTCAGGCCCCCTTCTCGGGGCAGCCGCCGGTTGAGCAGTCCGAGGACTGCCTGACCCTCAACGTGTGGCGGCCCGTGGGGGTATCCCCGGGCGCCAAACTACCGGTGATGGTTTGGATTTACGGTGGTGGGTTCTCCATCGGTTCGAGCGCGCTGCCCGACTACGACGGCACCCACTTCGCCGAGCGGGGCGTCATGCTGGTCAGTTTCAACTACCGCGTGGGCAACCTCGGATATTTCGCACACCCGGCCCTGACGGCAGAGGACCCGGACGGCGATCTCGGCAACTTCGGCCTGATGGACGCCATCGCGGCGCTGCAGTGGGTGAAATCCAACATCGCAGCCTTCGGCGGCGACCCGAACAACGTCACCATCTTCGGTGAGAGTGCCGGCGGAGTGACCGTCAACTACCTCATGACCAGTCCGCGCGCCCGCGGATTGTTCGACAAGGCGATATCTCAAAGCGGATTTGCACGCATGCCGCTACCACCCATTCGGGGTGGCGGTCCCGGTTCCGCCGAGGACCGCGGCGTCGAGTTCGCTGCGGCACGCGGGATTACGGGGACAGGGCCGCAGGCGGCCCGAGCGCTCCGCGATCTGCCCGCGACGGTGGTGGTCAACGCCCCGAGTGGCGGCGACCCCGATCGGCTCTCCCCGACCATGCCGATGCTCGACGGCACAATCCTGATTGAGAACACCTACGATGTGTTCGCCGCCGGCCGGGAGGCGATGGTGCCCTACATTCTCGGCGGCAATAGCTGGGAGGCCTCGCTGATCGAGTCGAGCAGAACCGACCCGGAAGGCACTCTTGCCCGGCTGAGCCCGCTGCGCGATGAGATCACCGCGGTGTACGAAGGCGATATCGGGACACAGGCCCAGAACGTGACGACCGACATGTTGATCACCGAACCGGTCCGCGAGGTCGGCCGGCTGCACTCCGCGCACGGCGCTGCGACCTACGCCTACTACTTCGACTACGTGCCCCTGAGCGCCCGGCAGCTGGGAACCCCGCACGCCGGCGAGATCGTCTACGTGTTCGACAATCTGCGCGACCAAGAGTTCAGCGCCGGCGGGCGACCACATCCGCCGGCCACCGAGCAGGACCGCCGGATCTCCGACGCCGCGATCACCTACTGGAGCAACTTCGCCAAAACCGGCGCACCCGGTGCGGCCGATGGTGTGTGGTGGCCGACGATCACGCCCGACGACACCTTTCTGCAGTTCGACCCGCAGGGCCCGCGCGTGGTCGACTACTTGCGCCGCGAGCAGCTCGATGCGCTGGTGGGGCTACCCGAAGCTCTGCGGGCGCCGGCCCCATGACGGGACAGTCGCGTGAGGGGCAACTCAGTCGCGACGGTGATTTCGATGAGATCGCCACCAGGTTCATGTAGCCGGGATGAGGGTGTCGGCGCCGAGAATCGACAACGCGTACGAGACGTAGTCCCGGGCGATGTCTTCCGGTGTGAGCGCGCCGCCGATGCGAAACCACTGGGGTAGTGACGTACACATCGTTGCGATGGCGCGGCCGGCCGCACGCGGATGTTCGGTGTGGACAAAGCCGTCCACGATGGCTTGGTCGATGGCTCCGTCGAGGACGTATTGCAGCCGATCGCGGGATCGGGTGATTCTGCGCCGGTTGGCCGCTTCGAGGCTGCGCATCTCGCTGGCACCGATGAACGCGAGTCTGCGGTGGTAGGTGTGAAACAGCGCGAGCGCCTCCACGATCAACGCCACTTCCTCGCGACTGTTGCCAGCTTCCTTGCGCGCAGCAGCGACGCGCCACCACAACTCGGACATGGTGACGTCGAGGGTACGAACCAACAGCTGCTGCTTGTCGGCGTAGTGATGATAAATGCTCGACACGCTGACGCCGATGTGCGCGGCAAGGGTACGCATCGTGGTGCCGTGGTAGCCGATCTCGACGAAGCACTCGATCGCGCCGCGCAGCACCGGGTCAATCGGCAACGGCGGGAAGGTTCGCCATGAGGACTGCGGCGGCTCGATCTGATCCGTCACGGTCGCGTGGCGGGCAATCAACGACTCCGGCAGGTTCTCGGAGAGCAGCCGGGCGGGAGTGAGGTCCAGCGCGGCGGCGATGTCTTGCAGCCGCGACACACTGACGCCCGTGTCTCCCTTCTCGATAGCGCAGATCGTTGCGGCGCTGACGCCGATTCGGGCCGCGAGATCGCGCATGCTCACGCCCGCCGATCGGCGGGCACAACGGATGCTCGTCGCAACATCCCCATTCATCGCAGCATCCGGATATGTTTAGAAATTCTGAACACTGATACACCGTTTCCTCTGCGCCTTCGCCTCTGAAACGAACTACTTCCCAAGAGTATTGACCGGAACCAGCCCGACGTGCAACGGTCGACCTCGAGGTCTGCCGAATGATTGTTCGACAGGTGAGGAGTGCAGGTGAGCATCAACCTCGGGTACAGCGACGACGTCGTGCTGCTGGCGGAACGAACGAAGACGTTCATCGAGACCACAGTCTTGCCGATCGAAGATCAGTTCGTCGGTGATGCGGTCAGCGCCGGCGGTGACACCTTGCGTAGGGACCTGCAGATCGCGGCCAAAGCCGCCGGACTGTTCGCGCCTCACGCACCAGTGGAGTACGGCGGGCTCGGTCTGGGCATGTCCGATCGCGCACCGGTGTTCGAGGCAGCCGGTTACTCGGTGTTCGGGCCGGCCGCCCTCAACATCGCCGCCCCCGACGAAGGCAACACTCACCTGCTCGAACACGTCGCCTCACCCGTCCAGAAGTCCCGTTTCCTCGCCCCCCTCGTCAACGGCGAGATCCGTTCGGCATTTGCCATGACCGAACCCGCCCCGGGCGCAGGTGCGGACCCCAACGCACTTCGGACTTGCGCCGAACGCCACGGAGCGTCCTGGCGGATCAGCGGCAACAAATGGTTCATCACCGGCGCCGACGGTGCCGCGTTCTTCATCGTCATGGCACGCACCTCCGGGGAACCGGGACAGCGCGGCGGCGCGACGATGTTCCTCGTCGAGGCCGATTCACCGGGGGTCACGGTGGGCCGACACATCGACACCTCTGATCGGTCGATGATCGGAGGTCACTGCACCGTGGAGTTCGACAGTGTCATGGTCGGGCCCGACGCGGTGTTGGGTGAAGTCGACCAGGGATTCGACTATGCGCAGGTTCGCCTCGGACCCGCCCGAATGACGCATGTGATGCGCTGGCTCGGCACCGCCAACCGGGCCCAGGACATCGCGGCCACCCATGTGGCCACGAGATCGGCGTTCGGCTCAACCCTGGGAGAACTCGGCATGATTCAGAAGATGCTG
The DNA here is from genome assembly GCA_964562545.1 of uncultured Mycobacterium sp. Lineage (GTDB taxonomy): Bacteria > Actinomycetota > Actinomycetes > Mycobacteriales > Mycobacteriaceae > Mycobacterium. The sequence goes on from CAZLTV010000015.1 coordinate 21,479, forward strand.
GCCGACAACGAGATCGACATTGCCGCCACCCGCGCCCTATTGACCCGTGCATGCTGGGAGCTCGATCAGGGTCAGCATGCCTCGGCGGCGACCTCGATCGCCAAAACATACGCGGCCGAGGCGGTCGGCAGGGTGGTCGATCGCAGCATCCAGATGTGCGGCGCGCTCGGCGTTTCCGAGGATCTGCCGCTGGCCCGGCTGGCCTGTGAGGTTCGCCCGTTCCGGATCTATGACGGCCCGTCCGAGGTCCACCGCTGGGCGCTGGCCCGCCGGCGGGTGAAAACAGCCCGCCACGGCAACAACCACGACAACAACACCGTCTCCGCATGACGTCGGGACTGGACCTGGTCGCGTTGCGGGCGCTGCTGATCGCCCACGGCGTTCACCCCGAGGGCGAACTCACCGCGACGCTGATCGCGGGAGGCCGCTCCAACCTGACCTTCAAGGTGTCCGACGACACGTCGAGCTGGATTGCGCGCCGGCCACCGCTGAGCGGGGTGACGCCCTCGGCCCACGACGTCGCCCGCGAATTCCGCGTCACCAAAGCGCTGCAGCCCACGCCCGTGCCCACCGCGCAGACAGTGGCCCTCGACGCCGACGGCTCGATCATGGGTGCACCGGTGAGCGTGGTGCGGTTCGTCGCCGGGGCGACGATCCGCAGTCAAGACGACCTCGCCGAACTGACCGATGACCAGATCACCACAGTCACCCGGGCACTCGTCGGTTGCCTGGTGGATCTGCACGCCGTCGACTACAACGAGGTGGATTTGGCCGACTTCGGCAGACCCGAGGGTTTCCTCGACCGGCAGGTGAGCCTGTGGGCGCGCCAGTGGCAGCGGGTCAAGCTCGACGACCGGCCCGATGTCGACCGACTGGGCAGGCTGCTCGCCGGCCGCGTCCCGGACGCGAGCGACGCCGCCATCCTGCACGGGGACTTCCGCATCGACAACACCCTGCTCGACCTCGCCCGTACCCAGCCGGTTCGCGCGGTCCTGGATTGGGAGATGTCGACCCTCGGTGATCCCCTCACTGACGTCGCCCTCATGTGCGTGTACCGATCGCCGGCGTTCGATGCTGTTCTCGGCACTGCGGCGGCCTGGACCAGTCCGCGGCTGCCCAGCGCCGACACTCTGGCCGAAAGCTACGCCAGAGCTTCGGGTCGAGACCTCGCCGACTGGGATTTCTACCTGGCATTGGCACACTTCAAGCTGGCAGTCATCGCCGAAGGGATCGCCCATCGAGCCCGAAGCGCCGACGATTCCGACGACAGCGCCCACAGCGCCGCCGACACCGTCCCGACACTGATAGCCGACGGGCTGGCCGCACTTGCAGGTGCCCATCGGGTGTGAGCCGCCCGCCACTACCTGACACGCCCTCGCTACCCAGGTATCGGCAGTGCATCCCATTCCTGCCTGGTTCGCCCTAGCCTGGAACCGTGGACAGCAAGAGTGATATCCGGGACTTCTTGACCACTCGGCGCGCCAAGATCACCCCCGAACAGGCCAACCTGCCGTCCTACGGCAGACGGCGCGTCCCCGGGCTGCGCCGCGAGGAGGTTGCGGCGTTGGCAGGGGTGAGCGTCGACTACTACAACCGCCTCGAACGAGGCAATCTCACCGGAGCCTCCGATGCTGTGCTCGAGGCGATCGCCAACGCGCTGCAGCTCGACGAGGCCGAACGGCTGCACCTGTTCCACCTCGCTCGGGCTGTCAACGGGACACCCCGAGCCCGGCGCTCGGGGCGCCGTCCGCAGCTGAGCCCCAGTCTGCAGCGGGTGCTGGACGGAATGACCGGCGTAGCAGCGATCGTGTGCAACGGTCGGATGGACGTCATCGCGGCCAGCACGCTGGGCCGGGCCCTGTACTGGCCGGCGTTCGAGTTCGAATCCCCCACTCCCAATCTCGCTCGGTTCGCCTTCCTCGCTCCATCGGCGCAGGATTTCTATCCCGACTGGGACGGCGCCGCCAACATCTCGGTGGCACTGCTGCGCACCGAGGCCGGACGCAATCCGCACGACCCGGGCCTGACCGCGCTCGTCGGCGAATTGTCCACCTGCTGCACCGAGTTCCGCACCCGCTGGGCCGCCCATAACGTGCGCACCCACTACAACGGGACGAAAAACTTTGCCCACCCCGCCGTCGGCGAGCTCATCTTGAGCTACGACACCATGGATCTGCCCGGTGACAGCGGCCTGCGGCTCACCGCCTACACGGCCGAGCCCGCTTCCCGGTCCGCTGAGGGACTGCAACTCCTAGCCAGCTGGGCGGCCACCACGCTCGATCAGCACGACGCGCAAACCCGAAGCGACGACGCCCGTCAGTAGGCCCGCCGAGGTCGTTAAGGTGTACTGCCGGTACATGGCCCACCAAGTCCTGGCAGCCTGCCACGAGCGCCGGTTACCTGGGAAATGTGACCGAAGACAACCCAGGTGCGGTTCCCGCCAAGCCGAGCATGTTCACATTCAACCGGCGCCGATTCGTGGCGGCATCGGCCACCTTGGGCGGCACCGTCACCGCGCTGGGGGCGCTGCAGGCATGCTCGACCAACAACGATGCCGACGAAACCGCTCCGGCCGGCGAGGCCGATCAGTCCACCGTCACGGTGCGGATCAACGACACCGGGCAGGAAGTGACCGTGGACAACCGCACCTCGCTGCTGGACATGCTGCGTGAGCGGGTCGGGCTGACCGGCACCAAGAAAGGCTGCGACCAGGGCGCCTGCGGCGCCTGCACCGTGCTGGTCGACGGGCAGCGGGTGCTGTCCTGCTTGACGCTGGCGGTGGCGGCCGATGGCACCGACGTGACCACCGTCGAGGGCCTGGAGCGCAACGGCCAACTGCACCCGCTGCAGCAGGCGTTCATCGACGAAGACGGCTTCCAATGCGGATACTGCACCAGCGGGCAGATTCTGTCGGGCATCGGCTGTATCCGTGAGGGCCGCGCCAACTCACCGGAACAGATCCGGGAATCGATGAGCGGCAACATCTGTCGGTGTGGCGCCTACACCAACATCGTCGCGGCCATCGCGCGCACCGCCGAGCAGGGCAGCGTATAGACCGTGTACCCGTTCAGCTTCAGCAGAGCCACCGACGAAGCCGCCGCGCTATCGGCAGGACAGGACGGCGGCCGTTACCTCGCGGGCGGCACCACCCTGATCGATCTGATGCGCCAGACCGTGGAACGCCCAGACCAGCTCGTCGACATCAACGCACTGCCGTACCGCGACATCGACCTCGACGACACCCGACTGCGGGTGGGTGCGCTGGTGCGGATGTCCACACTGGCTGACCACCCGGCGGTGCGCGAGCAGTTCCCCGTCATCACCGAGGCATTGGAGCTCAGCGCGTCCGCGCAGCTGCGCAACATGGCCTCGATCGCGGGCAACCTGATGCAGCGGCCGCGCTGTCTGTACTTCCGTGACGTGTCGGCGGCGTGCAACCGCCGCGAACCCGGCGCCGGCTGTGCGGCCATCGGCGGGCGCAACCGGGCCGCGGCGATCTTCGGGGCCAGCGAGCAATGCGTGGCGACCCATCCGTCGGATCTCGCCGTCGCGCTGATGGCCCTCGACGCCGTCGTGGTGACGAGAACCTCCGACGGTGAGCAGCGCATCGACATCGCCGACTTCTTCCGCCTGCCCGGAGATACCCCCGAGCAGGAACACGACCTGGCTCCCGGCCAGCTGATCACCGCTGTGGAGATTCCGGTCTCGGCGGCCGCGCGGCGTTCGGGCTACCTGAAGGTCCGCGACCGGGCCTCTTATGAATTCGCATTGTGCTCGGCAGCCGTGGCACTGGAACTGGCCGACGGCGTCGTTCGCGCCGCGCGCGTCGCCGTGGGCGGGGTGGGCACCGTGCCCTGGCGCCTACCCGCCGTCGAGCACCGGCTGACCGGCCGACCCACGAGCGACGAGTTGTGGCGCAGCGCCGCCGAACTAGCCGCGGAGGGCGCAGAACCTCTGTCGGAGAACGGATTCAAGGTGGAACTGGTCAAGCGAACCGTACAGCGACAGCTAGCGACCGTGGCGGGGCCGTCATGACCGCGCCGCTGACCGGTCAGCCGATCCGCCGCGTCGAGGGCCGGGCCAAGGTCACCGGCTCGGCGCTCTACGCCGCCGACAACCCCGTGCCCGGCCACGCGCACGCGGTGCTGGTGTGCGCCACGGTATCCCGCGCCGCGATCGACGGCATCGACACCGGTGCAGCCACCGGGCATCCCGGCGTGCTGCGGGTCATCACCGACTTCTCCGGCGTGCAGCTGCCCTACGACATCGACCGGGTGTCGTTCTACGGGCAGCCGGTCGCCGTCGTCGTCGCCGACACCCTCGAATCCGCCACCCACGGCGCCGCGCTGGTGAGCGTGCGCTACCGCGACGAAGAGCAGAACACCGACTTCGATGCACCCACCGCGCCTCGCGAACCGAGCAGCATGGGGCCCGACTACTCACGCGGCGACGCCCACGCCGCGCTGGCCGACGCGGCGGTGACCGTCGAGGGCACCTACCGCGTCGCGCGCAACTACCACAACCCGATGGAGATCCCGGCCACCGTCGCGGCCTGGGACGGCGACCAGCTCACCGTGTGGGACAAAGTGCAGGGCATCCACTACGCGCGCGACAACTACGCCGAGGCGCTCGGTGTCCCGGCCGACAACATCCGGGTCATCTCCCCGTTCGTCGGCGGCGCGTTCGGCAACGCCGGCGAGACGTGGCCACACCAGTTCCTGGCCGCACACGCCGCCCGGGTGCTGGGCCGACCGGTCAAGCTGTCGCTGACCCGCCCGCAGATGTACGCCGCCGTCGGGTTCCGGCCGCGGAGCCGCCAGCGGATGGCCCTGGGCGCCGACCGCGACGGCCGGCTCACCGCGATCGTGCACGACAGCGAGGTTGAGGTTTCCCGCTATCCCGGGTTCGAGGACCCGATCACCCAGGGCACCCCGCTGCTCTACAGCTCCCCCGCCGTACAGACCCGGCCCCGGACCGTTCCGCTGGACATCAGCTCGCCCACCTACATGCGCGGACCGGGCGCGGT
>CAZLTV010000015.1:26604-45539 GCA_964562545.1 uncultured Mycobacterium sp.
CTCGGCGACTCCCGCTACCCGCGGGCGGCCATCCAGTACGGTTCGCAAACGATGCTCAGCGTGGGTTCGTCGATCGCACTCACCGCCGCGACGTTGCGCGACCGGGCGATTCGCACCGCGGTGGTGGATCCGGGCTCGCCGCTGAACCGAGCACGGCCGGAGGACGTCGCCGTCACAGACGGCCGGATGCACATCCGTTCTGATCCGAGCCGCGGCGAGACCTATCGGGATCTGTTGGCGCGCAGGCGCCTGGAGAGGCTGGAGGCGGAGCAGACCTACTCCCCCGACGATGCTGGCAGCCGCTACTCGATGCACTCCTACGGCGCAGTGTTCGCCGAGGTCGCCGTTGACGAACTGTTGGGCACCGTGCGGATCCGGCGGCTCTACGCCGTGTACGACGCGGGGCGCATCATCAACCCGCGGCTGGCGCACAGCCAGGCGCTGAGCGGCATGACCCAGGGCATCGGCATGGCGCTGCTCGAGTTCAGCGAGACCGACTACCGCGACGGGCGCATCGTGAACGCCAATCTGTCGGACTATCTGGTCCCGGTCAACGCCGACGTCCCGGTGCTCGACGCCGCATTCCTGGAAGCCCGCGACGATATCGCCGACCCGATCGGAGTCAAGGGGCTCGGCGAGGTAGTCATGGTCGGCGTGCCCGGCGCGATTGCCAACGCGGTCTACAACGCGACCGGGCGGCGGGTCACCGATCTGCCTATCACCGTCGACAAGCTGATCTGAGAGACGCAAAGCGAGCGCCATGCCGGGCATGGCGCTCGCTTTGCGATCGGTCAGTGCTGCTCGCTTTGGGGTCGGCTCACGGCCGGGCAAAGACGGGCATCACGCTGGCATCCCCGTAATCCTTGATGTGCTCGACGTTCTTCAGGGCCTCCATGTCCCGCTCGGAGATCTCGAAGTCGACATCGGCGTTGTTGCGCATGTGATCCGGGTTCGCCGTCTTCGGAAGTGGAAGAGTGCCCAGCTGCAGGCAGTAGCGGATCGACAGCTGCGGAACCGAAACCCCGTACTTCTCTGCCAGCGCGGCCACTTCGGTGTTCTTCAGCAACTCGCCGTGCGCCACCGGCGAATAGGCCTCGACGAGCAGGCCCTGATCCTGGCTGTAGGCGATCAGCTCGTGTGGCGTGTTACTGATGTGGGCCAGGATCTGGTTCACCATCGGACGCACCGCGGCGGCCTCCAGGATGTTGGCGACATCGATCTTCTGGAAATTGGACAGGCCAATCGCCTTGACTTTGCCGGCCTGGTAGGCCTCCTCAAGCGCCTTCCACACCTCGCGGTTTTCGGCGAAATAGCGGTTCTCGCCACCGAATTCGCCCCACGGCTGCGGGCTGTGGATGATCATCATGTCGATGTAGTCGAGTCCGAGCGCGGCCAGCGAACCGTCGATGCTGTCCACAGCGCCCTGATAGGACTTGGCGCCCGCGTCGACCTTCGTCGTGACGAAGATGTCCTCACGCGCCACCCCGCTGTCCCGCAGACCGACCCCGACACCCTGCTCGTTGCCGTACGCCTGGGCAGTGTCGATGTGGCGGTAGCCGATGTCGAGGGCGGCCTTGACGGCCTGCCCGACAACGCCGTTGTCCACCATCCAGGTGCCCAGACCCAACTTAGGAATCTCCAGCCCGTTGGACAGTGTGTAGTTCTCCTGCAGTATCACTGCGTCTCCTCTCGTTGATCTGTTCACAGTTCACGCCGGTCCATCGGCCAGCTGTGCGCGATGACCGGCGCCTTGCTACGCGTCAGGGAACGTCAGCACGATTCGGCCCCGCAAACCGCCGCGGTCCAGGTGGGCATGTGCGTCGGCGACGCTGTCGGCCGGGTAGGTCTGCGCAACGCGCAGCGACAACACCCCCTGTTCGACCTGCTCACGCAGTGCGGTGATGGCGGCATGGTCGGTGACCCGGCTGCGGACGTTGGCGTGCACAACCTTGATGCCGCGCTCTGGCTGGGCGTCCCAGAACCGCAAGTCGATCAGCGTGCCACCGTCGCGCACTGCGGCCAGGATGGCCTCGTAGAGCAGAGCGGTGTCGATGACACCGGCGACACCCCCGGGCGCCGCTTCGAGGATCTTCTCCACCGCGTCGTCGCCGCGCGCGACAAAGACATCGGCCCCGAGATCGCGAACATCCTGCTCGTCGGCGGCACCGGCAAGGGCAATCACCCGCAGTCCGTCGGCGTGCGCCAACGCGACCGCATAATTGCCCACAGCTCCGGCAGCACCGGTCACCAGCACCGTGCTTCCTGGCGGCAGACTCAGTTCATCAAGCGCGTTTCGCGCCGTCAGCGCGTTCATCAGGAAAGACGCCGCCGCCGGCCAGGCCGCTCCGGACGGTGCGGGGGTGACCGAGGATTCGGGGACGACCACGTACTGGCTGTAACCGCCATAAGAACCGGTGTTGTCCACGACCGCTACCACGCTGCTCCCGACCGGCAAGCTCACCCCGTCGCCCACCTCGTCGATGACACCGGCGATATCCATCCCCGGAATGTAGGGCAGGTCCAACCCTTCGTAGATCGCCGCCAGCGACCCGTCACGCAGCATCACGTCGGCGGGGTTGAGCCCGGCCGCACGCACCTGCACCCGCACCTCACCTTCACCCGCGTGTGGGTCGGGCAGGTCGACGGCGTGCAGGACTTCCGGACCTCCATACTGGGTGAGACCGTACGCTTTCATCGACTCTCCTCCTCGCGTTGCCGGCGACGCACCGAACCTCGGTCAACTACCACTGAACACCCACGGGTGATGCGGCAACAGTGTCCGCCAATCCCTGTACTCGCAGTACCTCGTTGCGTGTTCCACGCTGGTCGCGCGGGAAACGTCAGGCCTACCCAGGTATACACACCCAGGTACTCACACCCAGGTACTCACAGCACCTGTCATACAGCGCAAACGGTTCCTAGTCTTACCGGCATGACAGCGCTGACGTCGCGATTCCGGTTGTCGCTGCCCAACCGCGAAGGTCACCACCGCGCACCTGTGTTGCTGGCCGCGGGCCTGCTCGTCACCGCTTGGTGCGTTTCCCCCGAGCCCAGTTCAGCGACTGGCCCGGCGCCGTCGGCGACTGGCCCGGCGCCTTCGACGAGCACCGCGCCGGCACCCGACCGACCCGCACCCCCCAAGGAGGACCCGATGCAAATCCGAATCACCACCTCGAATGCGGTCTTGAGTGCCACGCTGCTCGACAACTCAGCCAGCCGCGACTTCGCCGTCCTGCTGCCGCTGACCCTGACACTGCGCGACTTCAACGGCACCGAGAAGATCAGCGACCTACCGGCCGAGCTGTCCACCGCGGATGCGCCCGAGGGCGTCGACCCCGACATAGGCGATATCACCTACTACGCGCCCTGGGGCAACCTCGCGATCTTCTACCGCGACTTCGGCTACGCACAGGGGTTGGTCAAGCTCGGCAGTTTCGATTCCGGCACCGAAGGTCTAGCCGGGCTCGAAGGACCCGTCACCATCGAGGTCGCTTCGGCCGGTTCCTGAGCCGGGACCGCCCCTGGGATGCACTGCCGTGAGGTGGACCAACAAGGCCTGTCTCGGCCACCCCCGACATGGTTTTCTGAATCCAGAACCGCAGCCGTGCAAGTAGATAAACCGGTGCACAAACGCCGCCCCGGGCGGTGACCGAGGTCAAGGAGAAGCCGCAATGAAGCAGCATATGTTGACGGGTAAGACCGCAGTTGTCACCGGCGCCAGCAAAGGGATCGGGCGGGCGATCGCCGAGCTGTTCGCCGAGGAGGGCGCCAACGTCGTGCTGACCGCCCGGGGCCAGACGCAACTCGAGGAGGCGGTGGCAGCCATCACCGACCGGGGCGGAAGTGCCATCGCAGTGGTCGCCGACTCCACTGACGCCGAGGCACCGGCACGGGTATTCGATCGCGCCATCGCCGAATTCGGTCAGGTCGACATCATGGTCAACAATGCCGGTTCCGGCGACATGGTCGCCGTTGAGGAAGCCTCCGACGAACACTTCGCCAAGATCGTCGAGCTCAACCTGACCGGAGTGTTCCGTTACTGCCGTCAGGCCGTGCAGCACTTCATTCCCCGCGGTGACGGGGTCATCGTCAACGTGTCCTCGGTCAACGGCACCCTGCCCATCTGCGGTGTGGCTTACACCAGCACGAAGGGGGCGGTCAACACCATGACGAAGAACATCGCCATCAGGCTGTCCGGCACCGGGATCCGCTGCAACGCCATCGCCCCGGGCGTCACCGACACCGACGCCGCGGCGGCGTGGGCGGCCGGTGAACAGGAGGGCGGCAGCGTGATGCTGGAGTTCTCCGATAAGTACGCGAATCTCACGGTTCCTGTCACTAAGCCCATCGACCAGGCCTACGCGGCGTTGTACCTGGCCAGTGACATGGGTGCCGCGGTCACCGGGCAAATCATCCAGGTGGACAACGGGGCCTTCCTCTAGCCCGCGGTCGGATGTTCTCGACGCTGTCCAGCGCGACAACCCTGGCTGTTTCTAGGAAGTGGACTTCACCGAGATCGCTTGGCGCGGCTCACTTCGGTTCTGCAACATCACCGTTTCGGTGGTTTCCGGACGCCGCGTTCACCCGGCCTGACAGCTTTTCGGCCGCTTCAGCAAGACCGGTGCCGGTAGTGAAGCACGGCTGTTCGCCGATCTCGCTCAGAGGTTTGCCCGCGCCGAGGAACATCACCCACAACGAGAACACCCATCTTCGTCGACCATGCATTCCGATACGTTTCGGTGCGGCCAAAGACCGCCACGGTGGCGTCGTGGAGCAGGCCGTAGAGGAGGCTGTAGAGGAGGCGACCGAAATCGCCGTCGCGATTCTGCGGAGCCTGTCCGGCGACGGGGGTCAACCCATCGGGCAGGTTTCCGAGGCGTCTCTCAGCACCGACGCCGATGGCGCATCCACCGGCAGCCCGTACCCCCGCAGCACCGCGATGAACTGCATCGCGTACTGGCAGTGGAAAGCCTCGTTCGGTGGCATCCACAATGCCGGCTCTTTGTCCCCCTTGTCCTGGTTGGCCCCACCGGCGACGGCGAGCAGATTAGCCGGATCGTTGGCGAACCGCTCCCTCATCTCGTCGGTCCAGTCCCGTGCACCCAGGTCCCACGCCAGCGCCAGCGGTACGAGGTGGTCGATTTGCACTGCGGCCCCGGTCTGCTCGCCGCGGGTGAAGTCGACGACGGCGTTGGTGTAGGGGTCCAGCAGCATCCCGGTGGCCACCGCGTCGGGGCATCGCGAGATCGCCACGTAGGTCTTGTCGGCGAGATCGCGGTCGAGGATGTCGTTGCGGGTGTCACACCCGTTGTGGCCGCCAGGGGCGGTCGTCTCGTCGGACCACGCCCGGCCGAAGGCATCCCGACGGTAGTCGTATCCGCGCACCCGCTGCGGAACCTGGTTCACACCCTCGAGCACGTCGACACCAGGGGCGACGGTGGGAATGTCGGCCTGGGCGATTAACTCCGAAGGGCGCGACGACGTCGTGGTCGTCTGAAAGGCCACGACCACGGCAAGGGCCGCTGCGATCGCCAACCACACAAACTGCTTGCGGCTCAAGACTTGTCCAGGTATTCGACGCGATCGGTGTCGGTGAACGGCGCCGACAGCATCGCCATACCGGGGTCACTCGGATCCACCGCGTACACCTGCTCGCAGAGGTCCTTGGCCGCCAAGATGATGTCGTGATGTTCGAACAGCGACAAGAAGCGCAGCGTGATGGGGCGACCGTGCTGAGTGAGCCCCAGGACGTCGCCTTCGCTGCGCTCCCGCAGGTCGAGCTCGGCCAGTGTGAACCCGTCCAGGGTGCCGGCCACTGCCCTGAGCCGTTGTCCGGCTTTAGATTCCTCGGGCATGTTGGTGGCTAGCAGGCACAAGCTGGCATGCTCACCCCGGCCGATACGGCCCCGCAGTTGGTGCAGCTGGCTGATGCCGAAGCGGTCGGCGTCCATCACGACCATGACGGTGGCGTTGGGCACGTCGACGCCGACCTCAATGACCGTCGTGCACACCAGCACGTCGATATCGCCCGCGCGGAATGCCGCCATCACGGCGTCCTTCTCGTCGCTGGGCAGCCTGCCGTGCATCAGCCCCAGCCGCAGCCCCGACAGGGGACCGGACTGCAGCCTGGCGAACAGGTCGACCACGGTGACCGGTGGTGGACCTTGCTCCTTGCCGTCCGTTTTGCCGGCGCTCTCCGGCGTCTCGGGCTTGTCCTGAGCCGCCGTGTCGTTCTCGTCGATACGTGAGGCCACCACATAGGCCTGCCGGCCGGCACCGACCTCCTCGACGATGCGCGCCCAGGCCCGGTTCAGCCAGGCGGGCTTCTGCCGGACGAAGATCGTGTTCGTGGTGATGGGTTGACGCCCGCGGGGCAACTCTCGCAGGACCGACGTCTCCAAATCGCCGTACACCGTCAGCGCGACAGTCCGGGGAATCGGCGTTGCGGTCAGCACCAACAAATGCGGCGTGATTCCCTCAGGGGACTTGGCGCGCAATCGATCTCGCTGCTCGACTCCGAACCTATGCTGCTCGTCGACGACCACCATGCCGAGCCGGTGAAACTCCACGGCGTCCTGCAGCAACGCATGCGTGCCAATGACGATTCCGGCCTGCCCTGAGACCACTTCGCCGCGCACCTCACGCTTGGCCTGCGCCGACATCGATCCGGTCAGCAAAGTCACTCGGGTCGCCACATCGGCCCCTCCGAGCTGCCCTGCCAGGCCCAGCGGCCCGAGCATGCCGCGTATCGACGACGCATGTTGGGCGGCAAGCACTTCAGTCGGCGCGAGCAGCGCGCATTGGTAGCCGGCATCGACCATCTGCAGCATCGCCAGCACCGACACGATCGTCTTGCCCGAGCCGACCTCGCCCTGCAACATGCGGTGCATCGGACGCGCGGAGGCAATCTCGGCCGAGATCACCTCGAGCACATCGCGCTGTCCGGCGGTCAGTTCGAACGGCAGCCGGGCCGTCAACGCGGCAGCCAACCCGTCCGGGCGCGGCGGCGCGGGCGGGCCGGACTCCCCGAGTTCGCCGTGTCGGCGAACCACCAGACCCCACTGCAGCCCGATGGCCTCGTCGTGGGTGAGACGCTCGATAGCGCGCGTGCGCTCGGCGTCGTTCTCGGCGAGGTGAACCGCGCGCAGCGCCTCGTCCTCGGAGATCAAACCATGTTCGCGCACATACGATTCCGGCAGCGGCTCGGCAATCGGATCGAGGACGGCGAGCACTTGGCGCACACAGGCGTAGATGTCCCAGGTCTGCACCTTGGAGTTCGCCGGATAGATCGGGAAGAAGTCCTTCTCGAATTCGGCAAGCAGATCGTCGCCGGAGGCACCCGACGCCGACGCGACGGATGTCAGCGACTTAGTGCCGACATTTTTTCCGCGCGCCGAGTCGAGGACCATGAACGCCGGGTGTGTCAGCTGCATGACGCCCTTGAAGTAGCCGACCTCCCCCGAAAGCATCACCTTGGCGCCTTCGACCAGAGTCTTTTTCAAATACTTGGGGTTGAAGAAAGTCGCGGTGACCTTCGGGCGGCGATGCCCCAGGGTGACGACCAGGTATTCGCGCTTAGGTGTGCGATTGGTCCATTTCGGCTCGGCCTTGGTGATGGTGTCGACAAAGGTGACATGTTCACCTTCGTCGAGGTCGAGCGCCTCACCTTCACCGCGCACCGTCATCGCGTCGCTGTACTTACGCGGGAAGTAGCGCACCAGATCGCCCACCGTGCGCAGCCCGAAGTGCTGTTCGAGCGGATCGGCAGCCTTTTTGCCGATCACAAAATTCAGGCTGTCTCCTAGCGTGGCCATCTCACTCGACCCCAATCAGCAGCGCCTCGCCACCGTGACCGGTGTGAAAGGACACAATCTCGGTGCCGGGATGGCGGTTTCGGACATGCGTGGCCAGCGCTTCGGCAATGTCGTCTCCCACCCCCTCGCCGGTGAGCACCGTCACCAACTCACCTCCGGCAGCCAGCAGCACGTCGATCAGCCCGGCCCCGGCAGCGACCAGGTCCGCGCCGACGATGACGACCTCATCTCCGGCGATTCCCAACCCGTCGCCGGGACGACAGGTGCCGGCCCATGTCAACGCTTCCTCGGTAGCCACCCGCACCGACCCGTGCCGCGCGCCGGCAGCGGCTCGGGCCATCGTGAAGCCGTCGTCGACAAGGCGACGTTCAGGATCGTGGACGGCCAGGGCGGCCAACCCCTGCACCATCGAGGCTGCGGGGATCGGCGCCATCTCGATACCCCGGTCCGAGGCGACGGCCCACCCCGCCAGCAATTCCTCCGCCGCGACGTAACCATTCGGCAGCACCATGACCTGCGCGGCACCGGTGTTGACGAGAGCATGCAGCAGCCTTTGAGCGCTGATCGGCACGTCGGGCTCGCGTCGCAGGGTCTGCGCCCCCTCGGCGGCGAAAAGACTCTCGGCACCCTCACCGTCGACGATCGCTAGCACCGCGCGCTCACGGCCCCAGCCGCCGCTGGGATGGCGATCGCCGCCGCCGCTCAGCGCGGTGATCTGGATGCGGCTGGGTGTCCCGACGGACAGCGCGGCCTCGACTGCGGAACCAGCGTCATCGGTATGCACGTGCACCGAGTAGTGGTTGGGTAAGTCGGCCGCGGTGGCCCCGGAGCCTGAGGCCGCGATCGCGACGGACTCGCCCAGCTCATCGAGGCGGACTCGCAGTCGTTCCAACCCGTTGGTGTCACAACCGGTCAGTAGGTACATCACCTCGAACTGCGGCACCGGTGCCGCCGGCCTGCTCGGCGGCCCGGCCGAGGAGGGCAGGTAGGTCGGCCGCGGCGGCGCGTGACCGGTCAGGGTCGCGCTCAACGCATCGAGTAGGACGAGCAGGCCCCGACCGCCGGCGTCGACCACCCCGGCGGCGGCAAGTACGTCGAGCTGCGACGGAGTCCGGTCCAGGGCCGCGGCGGCGGCCCGGCCGGACTCGGCGACGACCTCGGTCAGGACCATCTGGTCACCGACCGCATCCTCGGCAGCGGTGGCCGCATCCCGCAGCACCGACACGATAGTGCCTGGTACTGCTTGACCCATCGAGGTCACCACCAAGCTGACCGCATGGCGCAATGCGGACGCGAACAGCGCACCATCGATGTCGGACAACCCGCTGCCGCGATCCTCGGACGCCTCGGCGCAGACGTCGGCGAGCCCACGCAAGATCTGGGACAGGATGACACCCGAATTGCCACGGGCGCCGCGCAGCGCCCCGTCTGCCATCCGTGCTGCCACCGCGGCAACGTCGTCGAGATCGGAGTGGGCGTCGGCTTGCGCCCAGGCCGCCCGCATCGTGAACAGCATGTTGGTGCCGGTGTCGGCGTCTGCGACCGGGAACACATTGAGTGCATTGATCTCGTCGGTGTGGGCGATCAGGTCGGCGACGGCCGCGTGGGCCCAGCGGCGCAAGGCGGACGCGTCGAGCAGTCCAGCCGACATCCCCACCTCCAGACGCACGCAACTCCGGCGACGCCGCGATGTGCTGCCGCCGTGGGCGCCAGCCTAGCCAGTCCCATGGACAGGCCGGAAAGTCGCCGGGGGACGGCTGGGGATAACGTCGGTCCGGGCGTGTTTTGGCGATCGCTGGTGCGGCCGGTATTCTGGTCGGGTTGTCGGGTCAGGCCGCAGTCGTCTGCGGCGACAGGACCCAGACCCCCACGTACTGATTCAAGGAGTTCTACATATGGCTGCCGTGTGCGAGATCTGCGGGAAGGGCCCCGGCTTCGGCAAGTCGGTGTCACACTCCCATCGCCGGACCAGCCGTCGGTGGGATCCGAACATCCAGTCCGTGCGTGCCGTGGCGCGCCCGGGCGGCAACAAGCAGCGCCTCAACGTCTGCACATCCTGCCTGAAGGCCGGCAAAGTCACCCGCGGTTAGTCAGTCGGCGGGCCGAGCGCCTGCCGACTCCTGTCGTTTAGCGGTGGGCTGATCGGGTACCGCATTTCCTGAGGCCGGGCATTGGGCCGGGCCGGATGGGAATGGCCGAGACATGATGTATGCCGCGAAGGCTGGCCGCGCTCTGATCGCTGCTTGTGGCGCTCTCGCTGCAGGATGGTTCTTAACCGCCTGTGGCGGCGACGCAGCGACGGACACTGAATCCACAACGACTGAAACGACGACGACCGGCACGACGACGGAACCGACCACGACGGAGACAACTGCTCCGGCGGAGGATCAGGATACCGTCGAGGTCCCGTCGCCAGACGTCGACATCCCGTCACCCGAGATGCCCGACGTTCCCTCACCCAGCGTTGACATCCCGTCACCGGAGATGCCGGACATTGACATCCCGTCACCGGAGATGCCCGAGGTGACCCTGTCCCCGGCGCCGTGACGCACCAACACCTCAGGGCAGGCGCCAGTCGACCGGATCGGCACCCATCTCCTGCAGCAGTTCGTTGGCGCGGCTGAAAGGCCGCGACCCGAAGAAGCCGCGCGAGGCGGACAGTGGCGAGGGGTGCGCCGACTCGATCGTGACGGTATCGCCGAGCATCGGTTTGAGAGTGGCCGCGTCCCGGCCCCACAGCACCGCCACCAACGGCTGCTTGCGCGCAACCAACGCACGGATCGCGCACTCGGTAACCACTTCCCAGCCCTTGCCGCGATGCGATGCCGGTGTGCCGGGGCGCACCGTGAGCACTCTGTTGAGCAACATCACTCCCTGCTCGCACCACGGTGTCAGGTCACCGTTGGCCGGTGCGGGAAGCCCCAGGTCGGCACCGTATTCGGTGAAGATGTTGCCCAGGCTGCGGGGTAACGGTCGCACCTCGGGATCCACTGAAAAGCTGAGCCCGACAGCGTGCCCCGGCGTCGGGTACGGATCCTGGCCGACGATGAGGACCCGCACCTGCTCGAACGGGAAGGTGAACGCACGCAGGACGTTCGGCCCGGCCGGCAGGTAGCGATGTCCGGCGGCCAGCTCCGCGCGCAGGAATTCGCCCATCTTGGCGACCTGCGCTTCCACCGGTTCGAGGGCGCGAGCCCATGATTGGTCGACCAACTCAGGCAGGGGACGTGCTGTCACGACAGGCCAACCTAGCGTGCCACCGCCTCAATACGACTGCCAGCCCGCGGCACCGAGCCACGGCGCGCCGTCTACGGTGACGGCGGGCGCCCCCTCGGCCGACCCCACGACTCGCCCGACCACACGCCAGCCCGGGGGCGGCTGCCCGCCGAACGTGGCGACCAGCGCATGGTCCTCGCCGCCGGCAAGGACCCACTCGCGCGCATCGGCGCCGACCGCGGTAGCGACCTGGGCTACGGCGTCGAGATCGGCGGCCAGTGCCTTGAGCGAGACGTCCACGAGCACCCCCGAGGCGGCGGCGATGTGTCCGAGATCGGCCAGCAGACCGTCGGAGACGTCGGTCATCGAGGTCGCTCCCGCGCGGGCGGCGAGCTCACCTTGCCCGTAGGGAGGCTCAGGCACGAGATGGCGGCGGCGAATAGCGCCGAATCCGCCGGTCTCACTACTCCACAACGCGAAACCAGCCCCAGAACGACCGAGCTCCCCGATCACCGCGACTATGTCACCGGCCCTGGCACCGTCTCGGCGCACCGGCTCGCGGCCGCCGAGATCACCGAGCGCCGTCACCGAGACCACCCACAGCGGAGCCGACACCAGGTCTCCCCCGACGATGCCGGCCCCCATCAGTTCGGCCTCGTGCCACATCCCGTCGGCAAGCTCGACCGCCTGTGCCGTGGCCGTGTGGCCCGGGGCGGCGAACCCCACGACAAACGCTGTTGCCCGGGCCCCCATCGCCTCGATATCGGCCGCATTCTGGGCAATAGCTTTGCGGCCGACGTCGTGGGGCGATGACCACTCGAGGCGGAAATGCCGGTCCTGCACGAGCATGTCGGTGCTGACCACCGTCCGGCCGTCCCGAGACGCGATCACGGCGGCATCGTCACCGGGCCCGAGTGACACCCCCGGTGGCTGCCGGCGTCCCGCCACCAACCTGTCGATGACGGCGAATTCACCGGACTGCGCCAGCGTCCCGTCCGGGGGATCGCCCGTCATCTCTGGTTCCTCTCGTCATCCCTGCGCTACCGCGTGCCCTGAACGCTCGGGCCACCTGCGGTACGTTTGGTCCCTGCGGCGTGGAGTCTATGCAGCCAGATGGAGGTATTGCGGCGTGGTCGAGGCTTTCGTTCTGATCCAGACCGAGGTCGGTCGCGCCGAAGTCGTCGCCAAGCAGGTCGAGGGGTTGGCCGGGGTGCTGTCGTCGGAGTACGTGACGGGACCCTACGACGTTGTTGTTCGCGTCGGCGCCGCCACGCTGGCCGACCTGCAGTCTTCGGTTGTTCCGAGCGTTCAGCAGGTGCCCGGTATCACCCGAACCCTGACCTGCCCGATCGCCAACGGGGTCCAGCCTTAGAGTTTGGCGGGTGGACAGCCAGATCAGCGACGGGCCCCCTCGGACGGTACTAATTGCAGCGCTCGTCATCGCCGTCGCTGCGGTGGCCGCAGTGCTCGCCGTCGCCGCGGTGCAACAACGCCGGCCGGTGTCGGCCCCTGTCGCGATCTCCGCGGTGCCCGCCCCGGAGGCCGAAAGCACTGGGTGCGCGAGGCTGCTCGAGGCCCTTCCCGACGAGCTGGGCGACTACCACCGCGCTCCGCTGATCGAGCCCGCCCCGGCGGGCACCGCGGCCTGGCAGACCGATGCAGGCAAGGAGGCGCTGATCCTGCGCTGTGGACTGGGCCGCCCAGCCGAGTTCGTCGTCGGGACACCGATCCAGGTGGTCGATGCCGTCCAGTGGTTCCGGGTGGGCGAAGCAGGGGTGGGAAACAGCCCAGCGGGCGAAGCAGGGGTGGGAAACAGCCCAGCGGGCGAAGCAGGGGGCGCCGCGGACAGCCGTAGCACCTGGTATGCGGTGGACCGGCCGGTGTATGTGGCGTTGACCCTGCCGGCCGGGTCGGGCCCCACGCCGATCCAGATCCTCTCGACCGTGATCGCTGAGACGTTGTCGGCGCAGCCGATCGACCCTTCACCGGTGCGCTAGCCACCCAGCCGCACGAGAGTACGCATTCTGATGACTCCGACAGGATTTTCGTCACATACCGGACGCTCGCGGATGCGTCGGCCCACCCCACGCCGGCCCGCTTACGGCGCAGCGGCTAACGCAGCCCGGTCCCCCGAGCGATCGCAGTGTCGACCATCGTTGCGAGAAGAGTGGGATAGTCCACACCGCTGGCCGCCCACATGCGCGGAAACATCGAGATCGTGGTGAACCCGGGCATCGTGTTGATCTCGTTGATGACCGGGCCGTCCTCGGTCAGGAAGAAATCCACCCGGGCCAACCCCTGACAGTCGATGGCGTGGAAGGCACGGATCGCGAGCGCGCGGATCTGCTCCCCGACCTCGTCGTCGATCTTGGCCGGGACGTCGAGTTCGGCGGCATCGTCGAGGTATTTGGTCTCGAAGTCGTAGAAGCCGTCTTCGCGGCCCCCCACACCGGCTACCCGGATCTCACCCACGGTGCTCGCTTCGATGCGGCCGTCCGGGAACTCGAGCACGCCGCATTCCAGTTCCCGGCCCGCCATTGCCGCCTCCACGATCACCTTCGGATCGTGTCTGCGCGCCAGCTCGATGGCCTTGGGGAGCAGATCCCAGCTGGTAACCCTGCTGACTCCGATCGACGACCCACCGCGGGAGGGTTTGACGAACACCGGCAGGCCCAGCCGCTCACGTTCCTCTAGCGACAGGGTGGTCTCGCGCGACCGCAACACCACATGGTCGCCGATCGGCAACCCCTCCGCGGCCCACAGCTTCTTGGTGAACTCTTTGTCCATGCCGGCTGCAGAGGCCAACACACCGGCACCCACGTAAGGCACCCCAGCCAGCTCGAGCAGGCCCTGGATGGTGCCGTCCTCGCCGTAGGGCCCGTGCAGGACCGGGAAGACCACGTCGACGGCGGCCAGCATCTCACCGGCGCCTTCACCCATCGAGACGAGTTGGCCTCGCCGGCCCGGGTCGGCGACCAGCGCCAGTTCGGCTCCCGAGGACGTGGTCACCCCGGGCAGGGTTCCGTCGGTGATGGCCAAGGTCTCGGGCCGCCCGTCGGTGAGCACCCACGAGCCCTCTGGGGTGATACCGACCGCAACCACCTCGAAGCGTTGCGGGTCAAGGTTGCGCAAGATGCTGCCCGCGGAGACACACGAGATCGCGTGCTCGGAGCTGCGGCCGCCATAGACGACGGCGACACGGATGCGGGCAGTCACAACCTAGAGAGGCTACCGCCCAGCCCCGGAAACGCAGGGCGCGACCGAGCCGTCATGCCGGCCCGAGTGCCTCTGCCAGGTCGCTGAGCAGGTCGTCGGTGTCTTCGATGCCCAGTGAGATCCGCGCGAATCCCGCGGAGACCGAATCTCCCCACCGGGCCCGGCGGTCCACCGATGTGTGAATGCCGCCGAAGCTGGTCGCCGCGACCAGCAGTTCACTTCTGCGCACCAGCTCGTGCACGGCGTCAGCGTCTGCCAGTTCAACCGACACGATGCCGCCGAATCGGCGCATTTGCGCCACGGCCACCGGATGTGACGGGTCGCCGGGCAGGCCCGGGTAGCGCACTGATCGCACCGCGGGGTGCGATTCCAGCATCAGCGCGACCGCCGCCGCGTTCTGGCACTGACGCTCGAAACGCAGCCCCGCGGTGCCCATGCTGCGCAGCACCAACCACGCCTCGAAGGCGCCAAGGATCGATCCGGACAAAAGACGTTCGCGCTGCACCCGCTCAATCAAGTGGGGATGGCTGCCGGCGACGTAACCGGCAAGCACGTCGTGGTGTCCGGACAGCGCCTTGGTGGCGCTGGCGACCACCAGGTCGGCGCCCAGCGACAGGGGCTGCTGCCCCAGCGGGGTCGCGGTGGTGTTGTCGACGACCAGCACCGCCCCCTGCGCACGGCAGGTCAGGGCGAGCCGGTGCAAGTCGACGATGTCGAGAGAGGGGTTAGACGGTGTTTCGGCGAACACGACGTCGGCGCCGACGGCAGCATCGCACATCTCGGAACACCGGGCCTGCAGCACCGTAACCCCGAGCGCGGTCAGGAATTCCTCGGCGTAGGCCCGCACCTGGTAGTAACCATCAGCGGGGACGACGACCGTGCGGCCGGGCTCGGCAAGGGTTCGCAGGACTGCGGTCAGCGCGGCCATTCCGGATCCGAACGCCACCGCGGCCGCGGCGCCCTCAAGCGACGCCAGGGCCGACTCCAGCTGTCGCCAGGTCGGATTCGATGCCCGACCGTAGGTGTCCGATGGCGATTCCTCGTCGGCCGATAGATGGTAGGCGGCGGCCGGAACAGGCACCGGCCCTACCGGAGCGCCCGGAATCGGTTCGGAGCCAACAGCCTTGACGCTGCGGGTGGAGTCGCCGTGTGGTTGCGCCATGCCATTACTCCGGTTTTGTGGTTCGGCCCAGCAGCCGCGCCACAGCTTCTTCGACGGATAGACCTCTGTGGCACACCCGGTGCACTGCCTCGGTCAAGGGCATCTCGACGCCATAGCTGGAAGCCAACGCCAGCACCGACTCGCATGAGGTGACGCCTTCGGCGACATGTTCCCCGGTGGCGGCCAGGGCCGCCTGCATCGTTCCGCCTTTGCCGAGTCGTTCGCCGAACGATCGGTTACGTGAGTGCGGTGACATACAGGTGGCCACGAGGTCCCCGATGCCTGCCAGTCCGGACAGCGTCGCGGGTTTGGCGCCCAACGCGATTCCCAGCCGCATGATCTCGGCCAGTCCGCGAGTGATGATCGCCGCCGCGGTGTTCTCGCCGAGCCCGCAGCCCGCGGCCATCCCGCAGGCCAGCGCGATCACGTTCTTACATGCTCCCCCGATCTCAGCGCCAACCACATCGGTGTTGGTGTAGGGCCGAAAGTATCCGGTGGCCAGTGCTCGCTGTAATGCCACGGCTCGGCCGGAATCTGTGCATGCGACGACGGTTGCAGCAGGCTGTTCCTCGGCGATCTCACTGGCCAGGTTCGGGCCGGAGACAACCGCCACCCGACCCTGGTCGGCACCGGAGACCTGGGTGATGACCTGACTCATCCGCATCAGGGTCTCCAGTTCGATGCCTTTGGCGAGGCTAACCAGGGTGGCGTCGGCTTCGATAGAGTCCACCCATCCGGTGAGGTTGGCCCGCAGGGATTGCGACGGCACCGCCAACAACACCGTGCACGCTCCGGTGAGCGCTTCGGCGTGGTCGCTGGTTGCACGGATCGACGAAGGCAGGGGCACGTCGAGATAGCCAGGGTTGCGGTGGGTGCGGTTGATCTCGTTGGCCAGCTCGGGTCGACGTGCCCACAACACGACGTTGTTACCCGCATCGGCGAGCACTTTGGCCAGTGCCGATCCCCACGCTCCTGCGCCCATCACCGCCGCATCGACCACGGCTTCAGCGTAGCCGGGGCGACGGGGCTGGCAGGATGGCGCTCGTGAGTGGTCTCGTGACCGAGGGTGATATCCCTGTGGCCGACGTCGGCCTGGTGATCGCGGTCAAGCGACTCACCGCGGCCAAGACACGGCTTGCCCCGATGTTTTCGGCAACCGCCCGCGAAGACGTCGTGCTGGCCATGCTGATCGACACGATCACCGCGGCCGCACAGGTTCCTGTGGTGTCGTCAATTGTGGTGGTCACCCCCGACAGCACTGCCGCCGAGGCGGCACAGCGCCTGGGGGCTGTCGTGTTGCCCGACCCCACACCCGACGGTCATAGTGACCCGCTCAATAATGCGCTTCGAGCGGCGGACGAGCGAGCGCGTCGTGACACCGTCAACGTCATTGCGTTACAGGGTGATCTGCCAGCCCTAAGGCCGGTGGAACTGGCCGAGGCGGTCGCGGCGGCACGCCTGCACCAGCGCAGCTTCGTCGCCGATCGGCATGGCACCGGGACCGCGGCGTTGTTCTCCTTCGATGCTGCACTCGACCCCAGGTTCGGTTCCGGCTCGGCGCAGCGGCACCGCGACTCGGGTGCGGTCGAACTCTTGGGCAGCTGGCCCGGACTGCGCAACGACATCGACACTCCCGAGGATCTCGTCGCCGCCCGCCACCTCGGAGTGGGACGTTCGACGGTACGGGCGATCGAACGGAACCCGGCACGCTCTGGGCCCAATGCTTCGTCTCGGTAGCAGGACGGGCCACCGATAGGGAATCATCAGTGCCATGACCGAAGCGCAGACGCGGCCGGACAGTCCCGAAGAGACGAACGGCCTGCCGGCGGTCACCGCCGACGTGGGCCCGGCTCCTGAAGCGCCGCCGGCGGCTACCTCGCCGCAGGTCGAGAATCCGCTTCCCGAGGACAGATACCTCAACCGGGAACTGAGCTGGCTGGATTTCAACGCGCGTGTACTCGCGCTGGCGGCCGACCGATCGCTGCCGCTACTCGAACGCCTTAAGTTCCTGGCGATCTTCGCCTCCAACCTCGACGAGTTCTACATGGTCCGTGTCGCGGGTCTCAAACGCCGCGACGAGATGGGGTTGTCGGTCCGGTCGGCTGATGGGCTCTCGCCGCGTGAGCAGCTGCGTCGAATCAGCGAGCGCACCCAGCAGATCGCCAGCCGGCACGCGCAGGTGTTCCTCGAAAGTGTGCGACCGGCTTTGGCCGACGAAGGCATCATCATCGTGACGTGGGCCGAACTCGACGACGGCGAGCGCACCGAGCTGTCGACCTATTTCCATGAGCAGGTGTTCCCGGTGCTGACTCCGCTGGCCGTCGACCCTGCACATCCTTTCCCGTTCGTCAGTGGTCTGAGCCTCAACCTCGCGATCACTGTCAAGCATCCCGACGACGGTGGCCAGCATTTCGCGCGAATCAAGGTCCCCGACAATGTCGACCGGTTTGTCGAGTTGCCTGGTCGCATGGAGGGAGAGGTGCGGTTCCTTCCGATGGAGGAGCTGATCGCGGCCTTCCTGCCAGTGTTGTTCCCCGGCCTGGAAATCGTCGAGCATCACGCGTTCCGAATCACCCGCAACGCTGATTTCGAGGTCGAGGAAGACCGCGACGAGGATCTGTTGCAAGCCCTGGAGCGGGAGCTGGCCCGCCGGCGCTTCGGTTCCCCGGTGCGCCTGGAGGTCTCCGACGACATGACCGAGGGCATGCTCGAGTTGCTGTTGCGCGAACTCGACGTCGCTGCCGGGGATGTCGTCGAAGTTGCGGGTCTACTCGACCTGTCCTCCCTGTGGCAGGTCTACGGCGTGGACCGGCCGGCGCTCAAGGACCCGCCGTTCGTGCCCGCCACTCCCCCGGCATTTGGTGAACGCGAGACTCCGAAGAGCATTTTCTCGGCATTGCGCGACGGTGATGTCTTGGTCCACCATCCCTACGACTCGTTCTCGACCACGGTTCAACGGTTCATCGAGCAGGCGGCCGCAGACCCCAATGTGTTGGCCATCAAACAGACTTTGTATCGCACGTCTGGTGATTCCCCGATCGTCAACGCTCTGATCGACGCCGCGGAGGCTGGTAAACAGGTCGTCGCGTTGGTCGAGATTAAAGCCAGGTTCGACGAACAGGCCAACATCAAGTGGGCGCGTGCCCTCGAACAGGCCGGCGTGCACGTGGTCTACGGGTTGGTCGGGTTGAAAACCCACTGCAAAACGTGTCTGGTGGTGCGCCGTGAAGGGTCGATGATCCGTCGCTACTGCCACGTGGGCACCGGAAACTACAACCCGAAGACCGCTCGGTTGTACGAGGACATCGGCCTTCTCACCGCGGCCCCCGATATCGGCGCGGACCTGACCGACCTGTTCAACTCGCTGACCGGGTACTCGCGTAAGGACTCCTACCGGAACTTGCTGGTCGCCCCGCACGGGGTGCGCAAAGGCATCATCGAGCGCATCGAGCGTGAAATTGCGGCGACCCGCGACGGCGCCGAGGGCCGGATCCGCTTGAAGGCCAACGCCTTGGTCGACGAGCAGG
>CAZLTV010000016.1:0-7122 GCA_964562545.1 uncultured Mycobacterium sp.
TCGGTGCCCGCCGATCGGAGCCTGCCAACTATTCATCGGCTGTTCGGGAGGCCCACCTCGCTCGATTGCGGATCCGACGTTCAGACCCGGTTGACTCACGGCCATGCGGGTCACCATCATCGGAGGCGGCATCCTGGGCACCGCTCACGCGTGGCAGGCCGTGCGCCGGGGCCACGAGGTTACTCACCTCGAACGCGAGGACGAGGTGAGCGGGGCCACGGCGCGTAGCTTCGGGTTGATCTGGGTCTCCGGCCGATCCTCGGCCGAACTCGACGCCAGCCTGCGATCGCGGACGTTGTGGGAAGAACTGGGCTCCGAGGTGCCCGGCATCGGTTTCCGGGCCCGCGGCTCTCTCACGCTGTTACGCACGCCCGGCGAAGTGGCCGTGGCCGAAGAGGTCTGCACCCGCGCCGACACCGGACGCCGTGGCTTCCGGGTGCTCGAACCCGCCGAAGCACGCCGGATCAATCCTGTGCTGCGCGGTAAATTCCTTGCGGCCCTGTATTGTTCACTCGACGCGGTGGTGGAGTCACGTGAGGTCCTCCCGGCGATCCGCGACTGGCTGCAGGTCAGCGGCCGATACACCTTCCTGCCCGGAACAGAGGCGCGCTCGATCAGCGGCACCCGGGTTCTCGACGACATGGGCGCGACCCATGACGGCGATGCCGTGATCGTCTGTGCCGGCGCCGCGCACGGCGGTCTGGTCCGTGAGCTGGCCGGACCGCTGCCGGTTCGCCGGGTGCGGCTGCAGATGATGCAGACCGCGCCGCTGGGTGAGGAACTGACCACCGCGATCGCCGACGGGGACAGCCTGCGCTACTACCCCGCGTATGCGGGCAATGCGCTGGACTCATTGCGGCGCAACGAGTATCAAGATCCGATCGCAGACGAGTACCGCATGCAGCTGCTGTGTGCGCAACACCGCGACGGCGGCCTGACGATCGGCGACACCCACGAGTACCGAGAACCGCTTGCCTTCGACGTTGCCGAGGCGCCCTACACCTACCTCGCAGCCCTGGTCGAGGAATTGCTCGGGCGCACGTTGCCGCCGATCCGTCGGCGCTGGGCCGGCGTGTACAGCCAGAGCATCGACCCCGGCCGCCTGGTCTACCGCGCCGAGGTGGCCGACAACGTGTGGGTGGTGACCGGCCCCGGCGGTCGGGGAATGACCCTGGGACCGGCGATCGGCGAGCAGACGGCAGACAAGATCGGGTTGTGATCCTTGCCGGACGACGCTGTTCCGCTCGTCGTCATCGACAGGGCTGATGGCATGGCCGCCCCTTCCGAGGACATGCCGCCGCGCCCCGCCAGTCCATCCAGCGTTCACCTCGAATTCACCGTAATTATAAGAGCTTTCGCGTGATTGCGGCTGACCGGCTAGGCTCTCGGCGGCCAGCGTCGTAAGGAGAGTAATGCCGCCCACCGCTCCCCCCGCACCTTTGCGGGACGTGCTCACCGACGCCACCGTCGACGACGTCAGGGCGTGGCTGACGGCTGTGCCGCGGCCGGCCGACCGGACCCGGCAGCTTGCCAAGTTGAACCGCGACCAGGTCCGCCAACTCGGCGAATTGCTCGACCCTGAGTCCGCCGAGGATCTGCTCGATTCGATCGACGACGAGTTGGCCGCACGCGGTGTCGAGGCGATGGCCCCGAACGTGGCCGCACCGCTGGTCGAAACCCTTGACAGCGACCACGCCAGCGACATCCTTCGCCTGACGAAGCCTCCGGTTCGAGCGGCACTGTTGTCGGCGATGTCGGCCGAGCGCGCGGCCGCATTGGGGATGCTGCTGGAGTGGCCGAAGGACTCGGCGGCCGCCCATATGGTGCCCGAGGTTCTCACCGTGGTCCCCGATGTCACCGTGTCGCAGGCCATCGCCGCGGTGCGAGCGAATGCCGCGGCTCTGCGCAACGATTCGCGGATCGGGTCCTATATCTACGTCATCGACGACGACCGGCATCTGCTCGGCGTCGTCGCGTTCCGCGATTTGGTGCTCACCGTCAGCGACGAGCCGATCTCGGCACTGATGAACGACGACCTACTGTGGATCTCGCCGCTAACCGACATCGAAGAGGCCGCACAGGCCCTCGACGACTATCAGTTGGCTGCCGTTCCCGTTGTCGACGAGGATCGGCGGCTGTTGGGGATTCTCACCGAATCCCACGCCGCCGATATCGCCGAGCAGGAAGCCACCGAGGATGCCGAACGCCAGGGCGGTTCCGAGCCGCTGGAGGTGCCCTACTCCCGTGCGTCGCCGTTTCGGTTGTGGCGCAAGCGCATCGTCTGGTTGCTGCTGTTGTTCGTCGCCGAGGCCTACACCGGCACCGTGCTGCGCCACTTCGAGGAAGAGATGGAGGCCGTCGTCGCGTTGGCCTTCTTCATTCCGCTGCTGATCGGCACCGGCGGCAACACCGGCACGCAGATCACCACAACGCTGGTGCGCGCACTGGCCACTGGCGACGTGCGGTTCCGGGACGTCCCGACGATCATCGCCAAAGAGCTGTCCACCGGCGCACTGATCGGTCTGACCATGGCGCTGGCCGCGGTGATACGGGCCTGGACGTTGGGGGTCGGTCCGGAAGTGACGCTGTGCGTGTCGCTGACCGTCGGCGCGATCGTGCTGTGGTCGTCGTTCATCGCGTCGATCCTGCCTCCGCTGCTGAAAAAGATGCGGCTGGACCCGGCGTTGGTGTCGGCCCCGGCGATCGCCACGATCGTCGACGGCACCGGCCTGATCATCTACTTCTGGATCGCGCACCTCACGCTGGCGCAGTTGCAGGGCCTCTAGCCCCCGTGCGGCCGGTGATCGGGCATCAGCGACTGGTTCCGGTGAGGTCGATCCCGCGCTCGGGCACGACGGTGTGCACGATGTGTTCGGCGATGGCCAGCGAGGACGTCGCCCCCGGTGACGGCGCATTGCGCAGGTGGATGACCCGATCGGTTCCGGTAATGACGAAATCGTCCTCGAGGGTTCCATCGGTGTTCATCGCTTGGGCACGGATGCCCCGCGGCCCGCGGGCGACGTCTTCGCGGCGTACCTCCGGCACGTACTTCTGCGCCTCCCGCACGAATGCGGCGGTCGACAGCACGGTGCGTCCCTCCCGAATCGCGGCCGCGGTGTTGTGTGCGGCAAAGCGCCAGAATCCGGCGAAGCCGACCGCTTGTGCCACGTCCCGGGGCGACCATCCGCTACGGGTGTAGGCCTCTCGCCCCGGGGCGAGGAAGGCGTTGGGGCCCAGGGAGACCCGGCCGTCGACGTGCCTGGTCAAGTGCACACCCAGGAACGGGTATCTGGGGTCGGGCACCGGGTAGATCAATCCCCTCACCAACCCGGTTCTGGCCGGGTCCAGCAGGAAGTAGTCACCGAAGAACGGCACGATCCGCGGTGCGGCGTCATCACCGGACAGCTGCGCCACCCGATCGGACTGCAACCCGGCGCAGGTGATGACCAGGTCGAATACCTCGGTGCTGGTCGGTGTCGACACCGTGACTTCGCGGCCCCTGGGTTGTACGGCAACCACCGGTTGGCTCAGCAGTACCGCTCCCCCGCCGGCGTTGATGTCGGCGGCCAGGGCCTGCGCGACGGCGGGGTAGTCCACAATCGCCGTGGTGGGCGAATGTAGCGCGCTGATCCCGCGGGCGTGGGGTTCGACCTCGGTGATCCCGTCGCTATCGAGGAGCCGCAGACCCGGGACCCCGTTGGCCTGCGCGCGCTCCCGGATCGCCAGCAGCCGTTCGGCATCGATGTCGGTCAGAGCTACGACAAGTTTTCCGCACTCCTGATAGCGGATGTCCTTGGTCGCGGCATAGTCACGCAGCAGGTGTACACCCCGCCGGCACAGCCGGGCTTTCAGGCTGCCCGGCAGGTAGTAGAGCCCGGCGTGTACGACGCCACTGTTGTGTCCGGTCTGGTGCGCGGCGACGCCTGCCTCCTTTTCGAACACACTGACCTGCACGCCGTCGGCAGAAGCCAGCAGTTCCCTGGCGACCGCCAGGCCCACGATGCCCGCGCCGACCACGGCGACTCGAATGGTGCCCATGCCGCATGGTTGCATCTGTTGCGGCTCGCCGGCAGCGCGACCCGGTGCAGCAGGAGACGGTGGCGGGCCTCAGCCGTCGCTGCCGACCGCGGCGCGCCGCTGCCAAATGTCGCCTTTCAGCTGCCCCGGCAACCCGGCCTCGTCGGCGATGAAGACCGGGTCGACGCCGCTGTCGACCTGGCGGTGGTAATCCTTGATCGCGGCGAAGGCCCACTTGCCCAGCAGCACGATCGCCACCAGGTTGACCAGTGCCATCAGCCCCATCGCGACATCGGCCAGCGCCCAGACCGCGGTGAGCTCGGACAGGGCCCCGACGGCGATGGCCAACAGCACGAAAACGCGGAAGACGTTGATCGACTTTTTCCCGGCACCGAGGAAGAACAGATTGATTTCGGCGTAGACGTAGTTGCCGAGGACGGAGGAGAACGCGAAGACGAACACCAGCCCGGTCATCAGTGACACTGTCCAGCCGCCGAGCCCGTCGGCGATCGCCGCCTGGGTCAGGGTTGCTCCTTCGACTCGGGTGGGTGTCGACGGATCGTAGATGTCGGGTCCCGACACCAAGATGATGAACGCCGTCGCGGTGCAGATCACCATGGTGTCGACGAACACGCCCAGCGACTGGATCAGGCCCTGTTTGACGGGATGGGTGACGGTGGCGGTCGCCGCGACGTTCGGTGCACTGCCCATGCCGGCCTCGTTGGAGAACAGCCCGCGCTTGACGCCGTTGAGCAGAGCCGCAGCGATACCACCGGCGAACCCACCGGCCAATTCGGTCAATCCGAATGCGCCGCCGACAATCTGGGTCAGCACCTCGGGCAGGTAGTTGATGTTGATGACGACGATCACCAGCGCCAGCAGTGCGTAGACGATGGCCATCAGCGGCAGTACGACCTCGGCGATGCGCGCCACGCGCTTGACACCTCCGAACAGCACCGGCGCCGCTAGGGCAAGCAAACCTACTGTGGTCCAAATGAATTCAACTTCGTAGGATGCGTTGAGAACGTCGCTGATCGCGTTGGCCTGAACCATGTTGAAGGCGATGCCGAAGGTGAAGATCAGTAGGACCGCGAAGACGATGCCACCCCACCGCGACCCCAGGCCGCGCTGAATGTAGAACGCCGGGCCGCCGCGGAACGACCCGTCGTCGGCACGCACCTTGAAGATTTGCCCGAGGGTGGCTTCGATCAACGCCGTGGCCATCCCGATCATCGCGACGACCCACATCCAGAAGATTGCACCGGGGCCGCCGACGGTCAGCGCAATCGCCACCCCCGCGATGTTGCCGGTGCCGACGCGCGAGGCCAGCCCCACACAGAACGCCTGGAAGGACGAGATGCCCTCGCCGTGGGTACGGGAGTGGGTGAGCTGGGTGATCGTCCGCTTGAAGTAGCGCAGCTGGATGAACCGGGTGCGCACCGTGAAGTAGATGCCGACCGCGACGAGCAAATACACCAGGAGGTAGTCGTAGAGCAGTTCGCTGACTGGTCCGATCAAGTGTTCCTGGATGAATTCCACGGCCGCTCCCGGTGTCTAGTCGGTGAATGCGATCGGTTCATCGTGTCATTTCCGCGGTGATGGTGCGCAGTGGAACGCGCGATCGTTTGGGCACCCGCGCTGCTACGCCTTGTCATTGGCGCCCGTCGACGTCGGTGGACGTGCATGACTGCCGTCGCCGTCCGCTTCCGGGGTCGGGTCGTCGGCTATATCCGTTCGACGACCAGCTGGGCGAAGGCGTGGTCGGTGGATACCGTGCCGTCGGGCAGCTGGGCGTCGGGGTCGTAGACCTGCAGGCTAAGTCCGTCGACGGTTCTGCCGTTCTGGTGCGCGAGGTAGTACTGCGTGGTGTCGGTGACGTCGAGGATTCCGTCGACGATGCTGGGTTGCCCCAACAGCGGGTCCTGCATGGAGCCCAGGATCGCGATGCTCTCCTCGTCGACGTTCCACACGAAGGCGTAGCCGGGTGCCGAGAACGTCGCCGCTTGTTCTTCGGGGGTCAGTTCGTATCCGAACGTTGTCAGCGACCAGCCGTCCACCCGGTAGGTGCCGGGCTGCAGGGTGAGGTAGCCATTGGTGTCGTCGTAGGCGATGGCGTCCTGCGCCGGCAGCGTGACATCGTTGAACACCCGAATGTTGGCTCCGGCGACCATCGCGACGTTGTCCAGGCCGCGTTCGGTGAAGGTGCCCCACGCGGGGCTCGCCTGACCGCCGCTGGTGCAGGCCGCCCCCGCCCATGCGATGACCAGCAGTGCGGGTGCCGCGAGCACTTTCCGCCGCAAGGCTGTTCGTTGTCCGGATTCGGTCTGGCGGCGGGCGCGCTCGGCATGGTTCATCGCGGCCAGTATTGACCATCAACCAGGGGCGTCGGGGGCCAACCGGGTCAGGTGCCGTCGCCGTCGCCGTGCATGTCGCGGTTTTCGAAGACGTCGCGGGCGGCGAATGTGGCGTTCAGCGCTCTGGGAAACCCCGCGTAGACGGCGGCGTGCAGGATCGCTTCGGTGATTTCCTGGCGGCTCAGTCCGACGTTGAGGGCGGCGCCGATGTGCACTTTGAGCTGGGGCTCGCAGCCGCCGAGTGCGGTCAGCACACCGATGGTGACGAGCTGGCGGCTGCGCGGGCCCAGCCCCGGTCGGTCGTAGATGTCGCCGAAGGCGAAGGCGGCGACGTGGTGGCCGAGCGCAGGGTTGACGTCGGCGAGTGCGTCGATCACGGCTTCACCCTGGTGGCCGTCGATCTGGGAGAGCACGGCCAGCCCATGCTCGCGTCTGGCGACGTTGTCGGTGCTGTCGATGTCGTGCTGGGCCGGTGCCGAGATGTTCGCGGTCATGGCTGTGGGGCTCCTTTGTAGGTGGCGATCTTGTACTCGGTGGCGGCAAGGGCGAGCTGGAGCTGCGCGATCTGGGAACGCAAGGTGTCGCGGTGTTCGAGCATCATGTCGAGGCGTTCGCCGACCGTGGTGTCTCCGGCGTCGACGAGTTCGACGTAGTGGCGTAGGTCGCTAATGGACATCCCGGCGGTGCGCATGCGGATCAGGAAGACCAGACGCCGCACGGCGGCGGCGTCGTAGCGGCGGTGTCCCGCCGG